>NZ_JAMPNV010000005.1:0-308507 GCF_028479565.1 Providencia sp. PROV202
AAGTATGTGACTGGGGTCCGCGAATGAAGCCAACAACGCTGCGGCACGAAAATATGATGGGAGTGAAGCCAACAACGCTACGGCACGAAGTATGAAGGGAATGTATGAAGAAAAGTACTTACTGGAAAAAAAACCTTTATATTGTCTGGTTCGGCTGCTTTCTAACGGGCGCTGCCTTCAGCTTGATCATGCCTTTCCTTCCTCTGTATATCGAAGAACTTGGTGTTACTGACCATGGCTCTTTGAATTTATGGACGGGTGCCGTTTTCAGTATTACGTTTCTCTTTTCCGCTATTGCCGCCCCTTTTTGGGGACGTCTTTCTGACCGCCACGGTCGTAAATTAATGTTGTTGCGCTCTGCCCTTGGTATGGCGATTGTGATGGTGTTGATTGGCTTTGCGCAGAATATTTGGCAACTTTTAGCTTTGCGCGCCCTTTTAGGCTTACTTGGTGGGTTTGTCCCGAATGCCAATGCGCTAATTGCCACCCAAGTCCCCGTGAATAAAAGCGGATGGGCGATGGGTGTTTTGGCAACCGGTGCGGTTAGCGGTGCATTGATTGGTCCACTGATTGGTGGATTACTTGCCGACCAATATGGCTTGCGTCCAGTATTCTTTATTACCGCTAGCGTGTTGTTTATTTGCTTTTTTGTCACACTTTTCTACGTTCGTGAGCGTTTTACTCCTGTTTCACGCAAAGATGCCCTATCCGGAAAACAAGTTTTTGCCTCTTTACGTAATAAAAATTTAGTGATCAGCCTATTTTTCACCACGATGATCATCCAAGCATCAATTGGTTCGATTAACCCGGTGATCACCTTGTATGTTCGTGAGCTTTCAGACTCGATTGATAATCTTGCTTTTATCAGTGGGATTATTGCATCCATTCCCGGCGTTGCCGCGCTGATTAGTGCCCCTATGCTCGGTAAACTGAGTGACCGAATTGGACCTGACCGTGTTTTATTAGCGGTACTTGGCGCCTCAATTTTTGTTCTGTTCCCGATGGGGCTAGTCAGCAGTTATTGGGAATTAGGCGCCCTGCGCTTCTTACTCGGCGCCCTTAACGCCGCGCTATTACCTGCCGTACAAACCTTAATTATTTATAATATTTCTCACCAAATCACTGGACGCATATTTAGCTACAACCAAGCATTACGGGATGTGGGGAATGTCACGGGTCCTTTAATGGGTTCCTTTGTTGCAGCAACATACGGCTTTAGAGCCGTGTTCTTCTTCACAGCCGTATTAGTGTTGGTCAACCTCATTTACTCTTGGCTTATCATTAGAAAACAATCCGATGGTCTAAGAGCATCTCCCTCTAAAGAGTAATGTTAATGTGTCCCTTTTACGCCAAAACATAACTTTTTATTATCTTTTCCACGAAAAGTTTATAAGCGCAAAAAATATTTTGTAACATACTGTTTTTAATCAACTTAATCGATTCAAAAAACATTCTTTTATTGTCAATAAAAATCCGTTATTCTGTGCCCCCTTATCGTAAGAATGAGAGTTACATCGAATTTTCATCTTAAAACTGACTTTCTTACGATAAATTCATTCTGCTTATTAGCAATTTTATAATAATGTATGCCGAAAATATGTTTGCAACACAGCATTAACATATCAATAAAAAACAGTGATGGCGCTTTTGCTCCACATTCACAATTCGGCACAACCTCTTAAGTCACAACGTATTGGAGTTCACAGATGAGTCATTCTGCGACTAAAACTAAAACTTTTTTCGGGCATCCTTACCCGTTGAGTTCGCTTTTCCTCACCGAAATGTGGGAACGTTTTTCTTTCTATGGTGTTCGTCCTCTTTTAATCCTCTTTATGAGTGCAACTTTGTTGCAAGGTGGCATGGGGCTGCCGATTGAACAAGCTTCTGCTATCGTGGGTATCTTCGCGGGTGGTGTTTATATCACATCATTACCGGGCGGCTGGCTCGCGGATAACTGGTTAGGTCAGCGTCGTGCCGTTTGGTATGGTTCTTTGATCATTGCATTGGGTCACTTGTCGATAGCGCTGTCTGCGTTATTTACCAATACCTTCTTCTTCGTGGGACTGCTATTGATCGTATTAGGTACGGGTTTATTTAAAACCTGTATCACCGTCATGGTTGGAACCCTATATAAGAAAGAAGATACACGTCGTGATGGTGGTTTCTCTCTGTTCTATATGGGTATCAATATGGGTTCATTTATTGCCCCATTAATTATCGGCCCATTACATGAAAAATATGGCTGGCATTTAGGCTTCGGTTTAGGTGGTTTGGGTATGTTAGTTGCCCTGCTTATCTTCCGTTTCTACGCTATTCCACAAATGCGTCGTTATGACAAAGAAGTCGGTTTAGATTCCACATGGAATCACCCTACCGTTCAACGTAAAAACGTCGGTAAATGGGTTGCAGTTGCCATGGCTGCACTGGCTGTACTGGTGGTGTTAATCAATAACGGTACCATCCCATTCAACCCTTCAGTCATCGCAAAAAGCTCGGCTTACATTATCTCAACCTGTGTGGGCATCTACTTTATTTTCATGTTCTTCTGTGCAGGTTTGAACAGCAGTGAACGCTCTCGCTTACTGGCATGTTTAATTCTGTTAATTGCTGCGGCGTTCTTCTGGTCTGCCTTTGAACAAAAGCCAACATCATTTAACATTTTTGCGCGTGACTATACCGATCGCCAATGGGGTAACTTCGAAATCCCAACGATTTGGTTCCAGTCAATCAACGCCTTATTCATCATTCTGTTAGCGCCTATTTTCAGCTGGTTCTGGCCTTCTTTGGCTAAGCGTAATCTGAACCCAAGCAGCATGACGAAGTTCGTTATTGGTATCCTGTTCGCCGCGGGTGGCTTTGCGGTCATGATGGTTGCAGCTAACCACGTTCTGGCAACACAAACTGGCGTTTCACCATTCTGGTTAGTCGGCAGTATTTTATTACTGACATTAGGTGAACTGTGCTTAAGCCCAATTGGCCTGGCAACCATGACATTACTTGCACCACAAAAAATGCGCGGTCAGGTGATGGGATTATGGTTCTGTGCAAGTGCGCTGGGTAACTTAGCTGCAGGTATCATGGGTGGTAATATCCGTAAAGACCAACTGGATTCAATGCCAGACCTGTTCTCCCACGTTTCTATCGCACTGGTTATTTGTGCTGTTGTGCTAGCAGCCCTGATTATTCCAGTCAGAAAAATGCTGCAAAACGCAGATAAAAACGAAGCAAAAGCGAAATAATATTATTCGTTATTAGATAGTCGTTGTTGGCGTAATAATCTCAACAATTATTGCGCCAACCTCTCCTCAATACCGCAAATCTCGTGCTACTCTTCCCTCACTTTTCTAATCATAATGAATTATTTCCATTCAAGGATCTTTTACGATGAGCACACTGTCTGTTCCGGTTTATTATGTCGATGCGTTCACTGATACCCTATTTCATGGCAACCCAGCCGCTATCGTTTTACTTGATGAGTGGCTTCCTGATGACAAGCTTATCGCTATCGCCGCCGAAATTAACTTATCTGAAACGGCCTTTCTGGTCGGTGAACATATCCGCTGGTTTACACCCGTAATGGAAGTTAAATTGTGTGGTCATGCGACCCTAGCCGCTTCGTATATTCTAAACAAGTTTAAGCAGCACCCGGCAAACCCTATTGTATTTCAGTCCTTATCTGGAGAACTGACGGTTCATAAAAATCAAGAAGGCTTCACGTTAGACTTCCCTATTTTAGATTGTGAACCTGCCGATATAAGCCAGTATCCACAATTAAGCGAGATCCTCGGTACCCCTATTTCCGAATTGTATTTAGCCAAAGACCGTTATATCTGCTTTGTTGATTCGCCAGAGCAAGTGCAGAATTGCCATCCAGATATGTTACGCCTTGCACAATTACCTTTGCAGGGATTAACCATTACCGCGAAAAGCGCCGATAACCAAGCTCACGACGAACAGTGTGACTTTGTATCTCGCTATTTTGCACCGGCCAAAGGTGTTAATGAAGATCCCGTCACTGGCACCTCTCACTGCGCGATTGCCCCACTTTGGGCTAAACGATTACAGAAAAACCCCGTATTAGGTCACCAGATTTCGGCTCGAGGTGGAAAAATACACTGCTTAATTGAACAAAATCGCGTCAAGATGACCGGAAAAGCAACACTCTTTTTAGCCGGAACGATTCACTTTTGATTAATCACTGTATTTATTTGTGATCGGGATTACACTTATCGGCAACATTAATGATATGTACATTAATGTTCCGGTAAGTAATTATTTTTACCGGTTCAAGTTTTTAAATAGTGAGAATTCAAAGAAAGTAAGGCTTAAATATGCGTTCCGATGTTGATGATGTAATCAAACAAAAAATTGAACAATCTGTTACCCATGTTTCTAAAGTGGTATTCCCAACCACTACTAACCACCATAGCACCCTATTCGGTGGTACTGCATTAGCATGGATGGACGAAGTTTCCTTCATTACCGCGACCCGTTTTTGCCGCAAAAGATTGGTGACCGTCTCCACAGAAAAAATCAATTTTACCCACCCTATCCCATCAGGCACCATCGTTGAATTAGTTGGGGAAGTGATCCGAGTTGGTCGCACTAGCCTTACCGTTAATGTCTCTATCTTTTTAGAAGATATGTACGCTGAGGGACGAGAAGAAGTGATCCACGGGCAGTTTAATTTCGTGGCTATTGATGAAAATGGCAAACCAACCCCGTTATTTGAACAGTAATCACGGCTCTCTATTTACCACCATTCTCATTGGTAAATAAAAAATGTGCGCCCGATCATTAAGATAGAGCGCACATTATTCATATTCTCGACATCAAGCGAATGCTAGGAATGGAGAGATACACAGTAAAATCCCAGTAAAAATAATCAGATATAAAGAGATACCTTTATATTTATGCAACATTGGGACTTTATAGACTAAATACGCTGGAATCAAACAACCTACCATCCCGAAAATTGGGCTACAGATGGATGTGAAACTCAGCACTGGTGCGTTCAGGATAATCGCCCCCCAAGCTAATAACACAGCGAAAATCATAATGCCGTTCTTCACCCAATTTTCGTTAATACGCTCAACCGGCATCATGCGTTGTAATATGTTCATCACAATACCTTGAGTTGCTTCACGGAAACCTAAGTAAACCCCAAAGAACGCGGTCATGACGGCAAAGATATTTAACATGACACTGACGACAGTCACCCAACCACCCGGGAAGAATTTCGCCGCGATGGCTAATGCAGAAATATTTTGCTCATAGGCTTTCACTGCTTCGTCATGACCCATCGCTAACGTAAATGATACTGCGTAGAAAAAGACGGTACAGAATAAAACAATAAACGCAATATTCATTGCACGCAGGGCTTTATAACGTGCTACTTCGCGGTTCACGTTTTGGCTACGGAATGAAATCACCATTGGGCTTAATGTTTGAATAAACAGAATCGATGTTAATGTGAAAGGTAATGTGATGATTGCCTCTTTAAACAAGCGTCCAACTGGCGGCAATGAACCCACATTATATAAGTGCCACATCCCGACCATGGAAATACCCAATGCAGCAACCACAAATAATTTAGTCAGAACCATAAAGCTTGAAAGTTTAAAGAGCAGTTTTTCACCACGAGAAGAAATGGCGACTAAAATACAAATCAGAACTAGGCCATACCAAGGACTTTCAGATAATAACCCATCCGTTACACCGAAAGTTTGCAAATAAGATGCACTGTCATTCGTGATTGCTGTTGAATAAACAAACATCCAAATCACCAGCATAATAAAATAGAGCGCGCCAAGCAGCATACCCCAGTTTTTACCTAAATATCCGCTGATCACACTTGGATAATCTTTACATTCTGGTGATTCCGCCAGCGTGTTAATAAACAGACGCTGAAACAAATACATTGCAGGATAACCGACAACGGATGAGAGCAAAAATACCCATAAGCCCATCAAGCCAACTTGTACAGGGAGAAAAACAATCCCTGCACCAATCGCCATCCCGATACTCATAATCACCCAACCAACATCTGTGCCATCAAACTTAGTGGCAGCACGCCATTGTTCTTGCGTCATACCTGCGCGAGAAGCAGCCGTAGAAGCTTTTCCATCATCGACATTATCTATTGTAGGGATCGTAGCCATAATTACTCACTTAATATTGTTGAACTCTTAAAAGAGAATTTTTTTTGTTTTAGATGCGACTTAAGTGGTTATTTCTTTCAATAACCTTAATTATTTGCAGGCTATTATAATGATTCCATCATAGAGGATATGTGAGAGAAAAATTATCTCTTTATTAACCTATAAAACCCCCAATAAAGAGAATATTTTTCTCTAAAAAGAGCAATCCGACGTAAATATCTCTATCTATCGACGGAAATAATCCCTATTAATTGTTTTTGACCACAATAATTATAACTCTTTGTTTTTAAAGGTGTTAGCCTTTTAATAACCCATTAGTGATTATTAACAATTTCAACAATTATCCTTTTATTTCGTGCTAAACATCACAAGACACCATGATAACCACTACTATTCTTTGCAATAATTCCGTATTTTGTATTTCTCTTGTTAATTTTCGATATAAATAACTAGTTCGCTATTGAGAGTAATATTTAATTTTTACCCATTTATCGCGTCAAAGAGAATCGCTGCAGGCTTATTAATGAAGAAAAACATTTTGAATATTCACTCCTGAAGAGTAAAAAGCTCGTTTACTCTGTATTTTCGATGGAGCGTTGATATTTATAAATTATAGAAGTAGAGTATTTAATGCGTTGATGGTTATATCCTGTAGTTAATAACTGTTAACACCGTTTCGAGTTTATCTTGAAATAAGGATATTCATAGCCAACTTAAGATACGGAAAGCCTTATGTTACGATTATTGACCTTCATTTCTTTATTTATATTTTCAACGAATTTAACTTTCGCTGCCCCTGTTCCTCCCGAAGTTATTAAGCAAATTGAGCAACAAGCACAAAAAGGGGATGTTAAGGCTCAGGTTATGCTGGGCATTGGTTACTATGTCGGTAACGAAATTAAGCAAGATTATCCGAAGGCCAAGAAATGGCTTACGATGGCTGCCAATAAAGGCAATGCGGATGCTCAACTATTTCTAGGTGATATGTATCTTAATGGTAATGGCGTTCAATCTGATTTTGAAACAGCTTATGGTTGGATTGAGAAATCGGCGAATAAGGGAAATCCTGAAGCCATAAACTATATGGGCCAATTCTATTACCAAGGTGCCGGCGTAAAACAAAATTATCTCGTGGCTTTTGAGTGGTTTCAAAAAGCAGCAGATAAAAAGTTCCCACCCGCTGAATATCAATTAGGAAAAATGCTACAAAATGGTGAAGGAACTGAGTTTAATGAAAAACTCGGTGCTGAATATATTGATAAAGCGTGTAAAGGTGGATTAAAACCTGCTTGCCCAGAAAAAGAAACCACAAAACCTAAAGCGCCTAAAAAATAATATTTTCCTTGAAAAGCGGTGATACCCCCCTCATGTATTGCCGTTTTCTATTGTCATTATTTCTATTATCTATTTTTTATTCCCGTCAATTGCGTACTCCCGCTCACATCATTTTTAATCCAACTCAGTTAATATTAATTTATTAACAATCAATATGAAAAATGATTAAAATGTTCTAAACTTATAATATAAAAGAAAAAAGGAGATATTATGTACAATACAATTTTAGTTCCTATTGATGTTACCGAAGACGACCTCACCAAAATGTTAGTTCCGCATGTTAATGCAATGCAGAAACTAAACAATTCTACTGTTCATTTTTTAGCTGTGACTGCACCCATTTCCAATTACTTACGCTATGGCGGCACTATTTTGCCAGGTGACTTTCCAGATGATCAAAAACAAGCTGATATCATTCTGAAAGAGCTGCAAGAGAAAGTTAAACTGTTCTCTATCCCTGCAGATAAAGTGCAAGTAAAAGCGGTTGTAGGTTCAGTTAAAGATGAAATTTTGGCAACAGCTGAAGATATTAAAGCGGATGTTATTCTACTCGGTTCACGTCGCCCAAGTATGTCTACCTACTTATTAGGCTCGAATGCGGCCTCTGTTGTACGTTATGCGAAAACTAGCGTATTAGTGGTTCGCTAATCCACATAAAGGGTTAACAACCACAGAAAACTCTATTTTAACTCGTCGAATGGTTAGGGTTAAAGTTTGTTACACTAAAGGGCAATTCCATACAATTTACAAGCCCATTCATTCGATATTTAAGGTAAATTAGAGGCTCATAAACATTTTCGTGACTATTTCACACCCTGCTCCTCAGAGCAGGGTTTTTTATGCCTCATTCAAGCATTATTAGCCATTGAATATCACTGTTTCAACGCCGATTTCATCACATTTTCAAAATCTTCCCATGAACAATACCCATTTTTATCAATCGGGCAGTTTTTCAATTCAAGGGTAACGTGTTTTGGCGGAGTTGCTAAAGAGAGGTAAGCATTGTCTCGCAACTGATCTGCGGTTTGATACACATACTCAATCTTCACATAGTCCTTTTTCTCTTTTTTATCTGTCCAGCGTTGGAATACTAATTTACCGCCAATCGGTGTGTGCTCATATTGTTGAGGTAATTGGTATGGTTTGAAATCCATCGCGGATAATACTGAAGCAATATTTGAATCATGTCCCACTAAGAAAATGAATTTAGCAGTTTCGCCTTTATTGACAGAAACAAAACCTTTATCCATATAGCTCAAAATTGGATGTGCCACATTTTTTGCGATAATTTTCGGTGAAAATAACGTTTCTTGATAACCATTTTTTAAGGTATTCAGCTTTTGCCATTTTTCATCGCTATTGACCATTCCCCATGCCACATCTTTCTCAGGGAAACCTTCATAATATTGCAGATCAATTGCATCGACGGCAGAGTTAGCCATCTTCAAAGGCCCACTCACACCCGGCTCTTTATCGGCTTCAATGATAAAGCTATTTTTTGGCGTGGCTAAATTACACAGTTTGTCCGTCGCGCACTTCTTCGAATCTTTTATATTGAGAATATTGCCAAGCTCATCGTAACCTGGCTTCAGGTTTAACCCTTTAAGGTGAGACTCCATCGCATCAATTGCTTGCTTTTTAAACTCAGGAGAACTGTTAGTAATAATTGGATTAAATACAGGGTCCATCGTGCCAATTTCTGGCTTGTGATGGATATTCACTTTACACCCAGGGAATGCTCCCGCAGTAAAGAACTGGGCTGTTGCAATGGTTCTTTGTAGGCTGTTGGTGTAAACATAAACATCATCGCTGCTGGTTGGACATAATTCATTAGCAAAGAGCTTATTGCTGTCGAGCCACTCTCTAAAATAGTGTCCCATATACACTTCGAGCGCCCCGCCCTTTGTCGTTAAATAGCCACTTTCTGCATCCCATGCGGGCCACTTTTTATTCGTTATTTCAGTCAGGATCCCTGTATTAACAATAGGAGTACGTAAATTATGACGACTTAGGACTAAAACTTGGTCTAATTCCATATTTTGTGAATTATCTGTACTTGCAAGTGCGGGGGCTATTGGTGCGAATAACGCCGCCGATAAACACACTGTTAGCATTTTATATTTCATCAGCATACTCCTACCATGGTTTTTAAATTGATTAACATAATCAAGCAATAAACACTGCAATAAAATAAAGTATAGTGCTTATATGAATTTAGGGGACATATCCTCTAATAATGAAGCAGTTATCTTTTTTTTCTGAGAGTAATATCCCAAAAACGCCCCTTAACTAAAATAGCCATCAAATATTGACTTTCAAGCCTGACAATCTAAGATAAATTCTCTATATAAGGATAAAATGCAATGAATATTCAAACAGCTACCGCTAATCATTACGATGAAATCATGCGTGTTTGGGAAGCTTCAGTAAGAGCAACCCATGATTTTCTGCCAGAAAAGAACATTGAAATGCTAAAAACACCCATTAGGGAACAATACTTACCTAATTTGTCTGTTTTTGTCGCTTTAAATCCACAAGGTGAAGTCACTGGATTTTTAGGGGCTGGGGAAAATCGACTCGAAATGCTGTTTATTTCCCCGCAAGCGAGAGGAACTGGCATCGGTAAACAGTTGCTGAATTACGCCATTGAGCAGCTAGGTGTTAATGAAGTCGATGTGAATGAACAAAATCCGCAAGCGGTTGGTTTCTATCAACATATGGGATTTGTTCAATATGCGCGTTCTGAACTTGATGGGGAAGGAAATCCATTTCCTTTACTGCATATGCGATTAGCTAAATAGCGACAGATTTATAGATACTGACTATTCATCACTGTATTCACCAGAAAATGGTTAAATACGTCATACTGACTCTGTGTGAAAGGCGTATTTAAGCTTAAAATTTCCAGCTTATGAGGTGAATACTGGGTGTTATAGCATGGGTGATGATGGACATAGTCATTTCTGACAAAACCATTTTTTTCATAGAAATGAAGGCGTTTTTTCGCAACCTCATCAACTAATGGGTCTATCTCTAACACTATCTGTGGGTACAACTGGCACAGTGCGGTCAACGATTTTTGACCGTAACCTGCCCCACGAATGTGTTGGTCAATAGCAAAATGTTCAATGTAGAAAAAGGCATCAATAGCCCACCCCCCGATAAACCCAACAAACTGATTATTATCAGTAATTTTATATAAATAGTATTGTTCTAGCCGAAGTAATGCCGCTCGCCCTGCATAAGAACGTTGTTCGTGGTCAGGGAAGGAAATATCGTATAGCGCATTAATTAATTCATTATCGTGTTTATCATTTGCAGAAATTCTTACCAGTTCAACCATTTTCCCTCCGAAATCACTCAAGATAATCAATCTAAAACATGACATTCTTTAAACATAAAAAAGCCACTGTCATTGTGTAACCTTTTCGGTAACGTCAACAACAGTGGCTTATATTACTTAATTGACAGCCAAATTACTGGCTTTTTTCAGCTTCCGCTTTGGCTTCTTTCGCTTCAACATCACGATACCAACGTGGGTGATGTTTCTTCGCCCAGCGACGGCTCACTTTACCTTCAATCATGCCGTTGATAGATCCTTTAACCCAGAATGCCATATACATATGGATTAAAATTGCGTGGATCAAAATAATCGCGGCTAATGCATGAACCAAAATACTCCAACGCACCATCCAGATTGGGAATAAATGCGCGAAATAAGGACGCCACATAATAATTCCGGTAATCAAAAGTACAAAAATCATACTCATGATACTCCAGAACATCATTTTTTGACCGGCGTTGTATTTGCCCACATCAGCCACTTTATGTTCATTACCTTTGAGAACTTGAACAATATTCAGTAGCCAAGGAATATCTTTTCTATCTGGAATATTGTGTTTTACAAAGCGCACAAACATAAACATCAGCACGACGAAAATAAGCACACCAAAGAAAGGATGCAAAATTCGTCCCATTTGTGGCGTACCGAAAGTTTCAGTCAACCACTTCAAGGTTGGGAAAAACAGTGCAATACCCGACAAGGCGACTAAGAAGAAGCTGATAACCACTGTCCAGTGGCACGCTCGGTCAATAAATTTAGTCCGAACGATCATTTTGCTCTTTTTACTCATGGTCATCTTTCTCCTCTTCATCATCCACTTCTTTGTTTGGACCAATACCCACATAGTGGAAAATCAGCCCTGCAAATGTGGCGATAAAGCCTGCTACCGATAATGGTTTCAGGATGCTTTGCCATAGATTAATTGGTGTATCAATCTGTGGGTCTTTTGGTAATCCGTGATAAAGCTCAGGTTTATCCGCATGATGTAGCACGTACACCACATGGGTTCCCCCAACCCCTTCCGGATCATAAATGCCAGCTTGGGCATAACCACGTTTTTGCAGTTTTTCAACACGCTCAGCGCCGTATTCCAGCATTTCGTTTTTAGTACCAAAACGAATCGCACCTGTTGGGCAGGTTTTCACGCAAGCGGGTTCTTGTCCCACTGCGACACGGTCAACACATAACGTACATTTGTACACTCGATTATCTTTTGGATTTAATCGAGGAATGTTGAACGGACAACCCGCGATACAGTAACCACAACCAATACAGTGTTCCGATTGGAAATCCACAATACCGTTAGCATATTGAATAATCGCACCCGCAGATGGGCATGACTTCAAGCAGCCAGGATCGGCACAGTGCATACAGCCATCCTTACGGATAAGCCATTCCAATTTACCTTGTTCACTGATTTCGCTAAAACGCATCACCGTCCAAGATTTAGCACTTAAATCGGTTGGGTTATCGTAAACCCCAACGCAGTGCCCGACTTCATCACGGATATCGTTCCATTCCGAACATGCCACCTGACAGGCTTTACAACCGATACAGGATGACACGTCAATGAGCTTACAAACTTCAAATTTATCGTCACGCGCCTGTGGTGGAGGCGTAATGCTATTGGTCGCGGAACGTTTAATAATGTCTTGAGATTGCATGGACATAGTTCCCTCCCTTACACCTTCTCAATGTTAACTAAAAACGCTTTATACTCAGGAGTCTGAGAGTTAGCGTCTCCCACAGATGGCGTTAACGTGTTGGTAATAAAGCCTTTTTGTGTAGCACCTTCAAAGCCCCAGTGAATAGGTAGACCCACTGTTTCAATCGGTTTACCGTCTACCATCAGGGTTTGCAGACGTGGTGTTACCACAGCAATCGCTTTAATAAAGCCACGTTTACTGCTGACTTTAACCTTATCACCCAAAGCGATGCCTTTGGATTTCGCTAAGGTTTCACTGATTTCCACAAACTGCTCCGGCTGAGCAATGGCGTTCAAGCGTGCATGCTTCGTCCAAGTGTGGAAATGCTCCGTTAAGCGATAAGTGGTTCCGACATACGGGAATTCTTTATGATCGCCAAGACGTTTCTTGTCATCTTCAAAAATTCGCGCAGCAGGGTTAGAGACCACATTTGGATGCAGAGGGTTAGTTCCCAATGGCGTTTCAAATGGCTCGTAGTGCTCAGGGAATGGACCTTCTGCCATTTTATCAATCGCAAACAGACGACCTAAACCTTCTGGTTGCATAATAAATGGCCCTGTACCAACTTCTGGAGCTGACGCGTTAAAGTCAGGCACATCGTTTCCGACCCACTTCTTACCGTTCCACTCAATCAGAACCAGATCTTTATTCCATGGCTTACCTTTGGTATCACAAGAGGCGCGGTTATAGATAACACGGCGGTTTAATGGCCATGCCCATGCCCAACCCAATGTATTACCAATACCGGATGGGTCGCTGTTATCGCGATTCGCCATCTGGTTACCTTTCTCAGTCCAGCTACCAGTGTAGATCCAGCAAGAAGACGCCGTTGAACCATCAGCGCGTAGCAGTGCGAATGAATTCAGAAGCTCGCCTTTTTTCGCTTGTAAGTTGCCATCAGCATCATATAAGTCGACCAGTGCAACCCCGTTGTTCTCTTTCGCCACTTCTTCCGATTCCGGATGGAATTGACGTTTATAATCCCAACGCATTTGCAGCAATGGCTCGCGACCTTTACCACCTTCTCGTTCATACATCTCACGGATTTTATGCAAAATACCCGTTAAGATCTGACCATCGTTACGTGCTTCACCCGGGGCATCCGCTGCTTTCCAGTGCCACTGTAACCAGCGACCAGAGTTAGCAATGGAGCCGTCTTCTTCCGCAAAGCAGGTTGAAGGTAGACGGAAAACTTCCGTTTGAATGGAAGCAGGGTCAACATCGTTCATTTCGCCGTGGTTCTGCCAGAAATTCGCTGTTTCGGTGGTTAATGGGTCAACCACGATTAGATATTTCAGCTTACTTAAACAGCTAACCACTTTGTTTTTATCTGGGAACGAGGCTACTGGGTTAAAGCCTTGGCAGATGTAGCCGGTGACTTTATCTTTGCTCATCATGTCGAAATACTTCATGACATCATAAGCTTGATCCCATTTAGGTAGCCAATCAAAGCCCCATTGGTTCTCTGGCTGAGCAGCATCACCGTAAAATGACTTCATCAAGCTGACGAAGAATTTCGGATAGTTGCTCCAGTAGTTAACCTGATTAGGTAATGTGGCTTTTGGCGTATTCGCGGCTAAATAGCTATCAACATCTAACTGTTTTTCTGATGGCAGTGTTAAATAGCCCGGAAGGCTCGTCGATAGCAGACCTAAATCCGTTAAACCTTGAATGTTTGAGTGTCCACGCAGCGCATTCACCCCACCACCACAAATCCCCATGTTGCCTAAAAGCAACTGGATCATCGCCATGGTACGAATGTTTTGTGCGCCCACGGTATGCTGAGTCCAACCTAATGCATACAGGAATGTCCCCGCTTTATCTGCGGCGCTCGTGGTTGCCAGAATTTCACACACTTTTAAGAAATCTGCTTGCGATGTACCACAGATCCGTTCAACCATTTCAGGGGTATAGCGGGAAACGTGTTTTCTTAGCAGATTCCAAACACAGCGCGGATCTTGCAGCGTGTCATCACGTAATGCATGACCATTTTCATCAAACTTATAGTTCCAACTGGTTTTGTCATAACGACCTTTTTCAGCGTCATAACCACTGAATAAGCCATCGTTAAAGTCAAAATCATCTCTGACAATCAAAGATGCGTTGGTATAGTTCTGAACGTATTCCGCATTTATCTTATTATTTTCAATTAGATAAAGTAGAACACCAGAAAGGAAGGTAATATCCGTTCCTGAACGAATTGGCACGTAATGATCGGCCACCGATGCGGTACGCGTGAAACGCGGGTCTACCACAATCAGAGTTGCATCATTATTGTTTTTCGCTTCAATCGCCCAACGGAATCCGACAGGGTGAGCTTCAGCGGCATTACCGCCCATCACCATAATCACATTGGCGTTTTTAATATCAACCCAGTGGTTGGTCATCGCACCGCGACCAAATGTTGGAGCAAGACTTGCTACCGTTGGTCCGTGTCAGACGCGCGCTTGGTTGTCGACCGCTAACATACCGAGCGATCGTGCGAATTTTTGGGTTAACATCCCCGTTTCATTGCTAGCCGCAGAGGCGCAAAGCATCCCTGTCGATAACCAGCGATTGACAGTGGCGCCTTGTTCATTTTTTTCAATAAAGTTGGCATCACGGTCATCTTTCATTAAGCGGGCAATACGCGTAAAGGCATCGTCCCAACTAATGCGTTCCCATTTATTCGAGCCTGGTGCACGATATTCAGGATAACGTAAACGACTGTCACTACGAATGTAATCTAGTAACCCTGCCCCTTTCGGACACAGAGCACCGCGATTCACTGGATGATCGGCATCACCCTCGACGTGGAAGATGGCAGAGCGAGCATTCATTGCCCCATCACCCATACTATAAATCAGCAATCCACAACCCACGGAACAATAGGTACAAGTATTACGCGTTTCTTTCGAACGCAATAATTTATTTTCACGTACATTAGCCATTGCCATTCCTGGCATAAAACCTAACGCAGCTACAGTTGTACCTGCCATCCCGCCGGCGCAGATTTTAAAAAACTTTCTGCGACTGACGTTCATTATTAACCTCTTTTTATTTTTGTATATTCGCGGGAGAGAATATCAGTCACTTGTAATTAGATATTGCCTAAAATCAATGAAAGTGAAAATAAAGGTTAATTAATGTCATTTAGGTAGTTAATTAGCCATTAAAAATACTACTTAATGAGTAATTATTGTTAAATTGATTTGGATCAATTAGATAGATTATTTGAATTAAGTAACAAATTAAGTTAAATAAAGATAATGCAAATGAATTTTAATTAGATTAGAAAATGTTTTTTATATTGTGGTTTATACCTACATTAAAATAAATAACCAATCCATATATTAAGCTAGATATTTAAAATTAACTTAATATATGGGTAGTTATTATTTCCAACCGCTAATAATAATACCTGCGCCAAGTAAAACGACCAGCGCACCAATCCAATCTGTAGCAGCAAGAGAAACACCATCAACGACTTTTAGCCAGATCAATGCCGTGACAATATAAATTCCACCGTAAGTGGCATAAATACGTCCGCTGGCTTCCGGGTGTAACGTTAACAACCAAACAAACAGCATTAAGCTGAGTACTGTGGGTACTAACAGCCAAATACTCCCCTGTTTTTTCATCCATAAATAAGGGAAGTAGCAACCTAAAATTTCTGCTAGCGCAGTTAAAAAAAATAATCCAATAATTTTTAATGACATAAAAATGTTTTCTTCTCAATAAAATCACTATTTATGCCACCTAATAAGAGGCGGCATATTGTTTAAGCTTGCTTAACAAATAGCAGTGATACGCGTCTTGCAATAGGCAAAACAAATAATACGGTTGGGAATGCAATCATCCATGAAATAGCCCATGAACTAATCCAAGGCGCATAAATTTCGGAGGTGAATCCCAGTGCACGAAGAGTACTTATTAGTGAAACAATACCGCTCATCACCAAAGATAAAAAGAAAGGCACCAGAAAAAACAGGGCGCGCATAGGAAGTTTAGGAATACCTAAAATATAGTTACGATCTTGAAAGGACATACAGTCTCCATTAATCAGCGGATACACAACAGCATATAACTGTTGGTGCAACAAAGTTATATGCGTTGATTAACGTAAACGCTTACGAGTCATAGAGACCAATTGAGAATCATTCTAATCTTTAATGATATTTTGTCAATACACCTTTTAACATCTTATTTACTCAATTTTATGCAGATTATCCTGATAAGAAATTAAGCACTTCACTATTGCAAATTCTACCTACCTATTTATTATACATCGTATAATAAATTAGAGAGAGAATGCAGTGGTGACTACTGGACATGTTTTTATTGCAACCAGCCTTGATGGCTTTATAGCCCGTGAAAACGGCGATATCAGCTGGTTACTTGAATTAGATTCAACTGGAGAAGATCACGGTTATGATGCATTTATTGCTAATATTGATGTGATTGTTATGGGTAGAGGCACCTACGAGACAATAAAACATATTCAACCTTGGTTTTATAATCGTCCGGTCATTGTGCTATCAAAAATACTCGCTCAAGAAGCTATCCCTGAAGAATTAATAGAAAAAGTACGCTTCGTTGACCTTTCCCCTAAAGAAGTCATGCAGATGCTAAAAGCAGAGGGATATCATCACGCCTATATTGATGGCGGAAAAGTGGTTCAATCTTTTATTTCTGAAGGATTGATCAGTGACCTGATCATCACTCGAGTCCCCATTTTATTGGGTGCTGGTCGCCCATTGTTTGGTAAAATTTCTAACGATATTCACTTATACCATACACAAACTAAAATCTTTGATTCTGGATTTATCCAATCCCACTATGAAATAAAACAGTCCTCTAATGAAGGCCAATAATAATGGATAACGCATTGATAGCAAAAACAAAAACAGTGAGGTCGGTAGGACGCCCAAATAAGAAACAACCAAAAATATCAGCAGAGGCGATTGGCAGTGCGGCAATAATATTTATTGATTCCCATGGATTTTCAGCACTCAGTATGCGAGCGCTCGCCAAAGAAATGGGCATTAACCCTATGACAATTTATTACTATTTTGAAGACAAAGAGTGTTTAGTCAAAACGATTGCCAACCAGGTTTACGCTGAGGTAATGCCTTGTTTATCGGGAACACCCATCGAACAAATAAAGTACCTATTAACTGAATACCGAGAACGTATTGTGCGTTATCCTGAATTAACGTTATCAATATTTAATCACCCAAATTCTTTTCCTGAAGAGGCGCTGCGAATAACCAATACCCTTATCAAGCTTGCGATGGAATTAAAATACTCTCTAGAGCAAGCCACACTTTGGGTACATATTTTGGTTGATTTTACTCATGGTTCTGCACTAGCAGTAGCAAAAAGGAAAACTAATACAGAAGAAAATAGAGAGGAAAATGAGCTGATCTATTATCATCAAGCTATTGATAATTTATTGGTAAGAATAAAAGAATAAAAGAATAAAAATTAAAAGAGAAAGATAAAGAGAAAGAGAAAGAGAAAGAGAAAGAGCGGTTTCCTCTTTCTCTTCATCTCATTAACTTACTTTTTCGTTGCTAAAATCACACTAGACGCTTTCACGATAGCCGTGACTTTACTGCCTGCCGCCAATTTCATCTCAGCAACACTGTTATTTGTTACCACTGCAGATAATTTAGTGCCTGCCCCAGTCGTCAAATGGACAACTGCATTCACACTGCCCGTTTCAATCGCATCAATACGCCCAGTGAACTGGTTACGAGCCGAAAAGAGATACTCGTGATCATCCGAAACTAAGACAACCCATGGCGCTTTAATAATGGCAACAGCCTGCTTGCCTTTTGCCAAACCTAGCAGCTGGGTGCTATTTTTCGTGATCACTGCAGAAATTGTTTCACCATTACCTAAGCTTAAAACCACTTCATCATTAACTGCACCAGCCAAAACTGATTCGACCGTTCCTGTAAGCTGATTACGTGCTGAAATTGACATAGAAAACCTCATTTAATCGAAGACCAGTGAATATTGAAGCGATAGTAAGCTTTTTAAATATTGTTTACAAACAGTCAAAATTCTTGACCCTTACAAATGAGTGGCGAATCACATTTAGGCTTTGAAGCCATAAACTCTATTGTTCTCATGAAAAAAGACTCAATTGTTAAATATTGAATTCTTATTTTTTAATAAATACACTTAAAAAAGCCCCACTGATATGCATTTATCAATGGGGCTTTTTCGTAAAATTAATTTATAAGTATTATATTAGTCCGCGGAGCAGCCTGTCGTAAACGGTGCCTTTGTGGTTAAAGCCGCTATCGCTTCACGATAACAAAGCTCCAGTTTTGCTCTGCTATCCGCCGTAATATCCAGATCCACCAAATAACCATCATTAATACCGTAGATCCAACCGTGAACCATAATATCCTGCCCTCTTTTCCAAGCAGATTGTAATACGGTGGAGTGGCCCAGATTATAAACTTGCTCAATCACGTTCAATTCACATAAACGATTAATACGTTCTGTTGGTTTAAGCTCGCCTAACATTCGGCTATGTTTAAACCAAATATCTCGAATATGCAGCAGCCAATTATCAATTAAACCTAATTCCTTATTGTTAATCGCAGCCTCAACACCACCGCAGCCATAATGCCCACAGACAATAATATGCTCCACTTTAAGCACATCAATAGCATATTGGATAGCAGATAAACAATTGAGATCAGTGTGAACCACGAGATTCGCTATATTTCGATGAACAAACAGGTCGCCGGGGCCAACTTTAATTAATTTTTCAGAAGGTACTCGGCTATCAGAGCAACCAATCCATAAAAACTTAGGTTGTTGGTCTTTTGATAATTGTCGAAAAAAGCCGGGGTCTTGTTCTTTAATCGACGTTGCCCATTCTCTGTTATTCACAAATAGTTCTTTAATTTTATCCATCGCCATGTGGCACGCTCACTTACAAATCTTGCTATATATGATATTTAAAACTTATTTATAAAAACGCAGTTAATTTAATTAATGTCCCTAAATTTACCAGAAGATTACTCTCAATCGGTAAATATGCAAAAAGTAATCTGTAGATAGATTATTTTCTTAATATAGGTGTTTTTTTGACTTCCATCCAATTAGCTGCACTTTCTCAATCCGTTTTTGCTCTTTTTCTTTGTCAAAAATCGTATTGAGTTTTTCATGGGCATTGTCCGTATCACGGCTTAAATCCGCCACATTTTGCTGCTGATTATCCTTGTCACGAATAACAATTTCACCCTCAGACACCGCCGAGTGCGTGGTGTTATGTCCACTTCCCCTAAAATGAGACAGCTATAATTAAACTTTCTGCCCTAACCATTGCAGAGGTCATGATGAAAAAACCCGTTTTACTGAAACTCAAATCATTAATATCTTAAAACTCGCTGATTCTGGTATGAAAGTGGAAGATATATACCGCCAAAATGGGATTAGCAATGCCACCTATTACAATTGGAAATCAAAGTACGGAGGTATGGAAGCTAATGGTGTTAAACGATTAAAAGAACTCGAAGACGAAAATACTAAGCTCAAAAAAATGTTTGCAGAAGTTAGCCTTGAAAATCATGCGATGAAGAAACTTTTTGCAAAAAAGGGTTGGTAGTGGCTGAGAAAAAGTCCTGCGCTCAATCGTTAAAACATGCCGGTTTATCAGTCATTAAGGCTTGCCAGTTAACATCGTTATCCCGAGCAACATTTTACTGTCAACCCGTTGATTGGCTTAAAAAAGACGGCGTGGTGATTGATGCCATACCAACTGTTTTAGCAAAATCACCTCTCACCAGAGGCCTATCGTAAACAGTTAGAAAACTCTAAGTTGGCGTGTCTCAATTAATGGGGAGTGGACAACACCCAAAATACTTAATCATGCAAAATAATTAGATATCAATTACAAAGTCTAAATAAAATCTAAAGAATACCGTTAATCCTATATCCTCTATTGCACTTAAATTGTACGTTGCTTTATCAGTTCAAAAATGAAAGGTTTGTTATGTTTAAAAAATTACTTTTATCCCTTATTTTAAGCGGTACGGTTGTTTCTGGCGCTATGGCTAACTCAACCTGTTTGCCTATAACTAATCAAAGTTTAACGAAAAGTGGTTTGCCAACCCCTAAAAATAGTACCTCTTTTGCAAATTATACCGAGGTCACTAATAGCGTTTTCAGTGCCATAGCTAAAGATATGACCTCAGAAGAGAGAAATGACGTTGTGTGCACCAAAGATGCCTTTAGTTATTCTATTTATATGTCTAATGAGCAGAAAATTGCGAAGATTTGTGAAACAAAAAGCGGCTGTGACGATTTAAAAACCATTTTCCTTGTTATTGCGAATATTGATATTAATGAAGGAACTGAAGCCAAATTAAAAGCAGCAATGGCAAAAGCAGGGATTACAGAAGCCAACATTAGAGATGCCCCAGCAAAACTAGAGCAATTTATTGGTCAATATGAAACGCAGTTTACTCAGCATTTTGGCGATTTAGAGTAAGGTTGCTTTTCAGTCAAACCTAATATCGTCGAGAAATGATAAAAGAACGGTTGCACTGTTTTGATCTAATTTTAACTTTCTGTCGATACAAAAAAGCCCTCAAAATGAGGGCTTTAGTATTTTTATATCAACATTAATGTCAACAACAAACTGTACTTAGAAACGATATAGGCTAAATGCTTTCGGGTTAATGATTGGCTCTTTACCTAACAGAATATCTGCGGTCATTTCAGAGGAAACTGGGCTTTCAGTCATACCCCAACCAGTTGCTGTGTTGATAACCAGACCTGGATATTCCTTAACTTCAGAAATAATTGGGTTTTCATCTGGTGCGATAGCCATCGCCCCACTCCACTGGTCAATTAATTTAGAGTCTTTAAATGCAGGGAACTCAGTTTTCAGTTTTTCCAGAGATGAATTCAGTTCTGGTAAGTCTGGTAATGCCGTCATATCACGGTTTTTCTCGAATGGAGAAACTTCATCTAATTTCCAGCTGGTTTCTTGAGTAAACGAATTAATCAGCTGTTCGTTTAATGAAATATGAACAGGGAAGTCAGGCAATGCTAACAATGGCAGATATTTATAGCCATAAGTGAAGGATTCTTTAACAACAGGAGCCACGATCACGCGAGGAGAAGTTGCATAGGTTCCATCGGCTTGTTCACGGAAGTAGATATTGCCCGGCAGAGCAACGTTTCCGCCCGGTGCATTTGGTGCCGCGCTAATCAATTGTTGTGATTGATAAGCTGGTAATGTTGGAACATCTACACCCAGGTTTTGCATGAACAGACGAGACCAAACGCCGCCCGCAACAACAACTTGAGAAGTTTTGATTGCGCCTTTCTCTGTCACAACATCAGAGATCACACCCGCTTGAGTTTCTAAGCCACGTGCTGCACAGTTGGTATAGATCTTAATACCAATTTTCTTCGCATACTCTGCCATAACGAATGCGGTAACTTCTGCATCGAAACTACCGGAATCTTCTTCGAAACCTGCAATCTTCCAATCAGACTTCGCACCACGAAGACGCTGATTTAACTCGCTTCCTTCGATCATGCGTGTTTTGAATGGAATATCAGAGCCAACGTTTTTATGACGCTCATCCATCCACTGGCGAACATGAACCAGATCTTCTTCATCCAGAGGAACTTCTACACGGCCTTGAGTACGATAAGTAGTATCAACCCCCACTTTCGCATTCATATCACGCCAGCGGTGTTTGCCTAAATGGTGTAATAAGAAGGTTTCATCGGTCATTTTGTATGTAATTGCCTGACCATAGAATCGAGATGATTGCTCTCCCGCAATGTTCCCTTTTTCTACAATCACGACAGATAAGCCACGTTCAGCAAGGTTAATCGCCGTCATTACACCTAAGATACCAGCCCCAATAACAACAACATCAGATTGCTGTGGCAATGCGCCAGGCGTTCCTTCAACAAAACCAACACGTGGCTTACCCGGAACAAATCGCCCTTCACGAGTCAACATCGGAGTTAAAATACCGGCTCCCGCTGCGACAGCGACTACAGAACCACCAATAATAAATTTTCTTCTGGTTATTGCCATTTCGACACTATTCCTTATACACGATCAATATTACTTACCTAATAATTTCCATTTTATATTATTTGTTAATCATTCGTAAACTATTAGTAAATCATGTTTATTTTGTGTATATTGCCGTTTTTTTATCTAATTACTCAGTTCAAAAGAAATAAAAACTTCATTTGTTAATTTTTAGACACCTTATTATCTCATTGAAAACAATCGATTTAATTGCATTTTTTTGGCGGAACTAATAGCCCTTTGATTTTAAAGATAAATACATAAAAATCCATCATTTTTAGATTATTATTCATTAGCAACTAATGCTTATAGCTATGAAATAATCTCACTTAAAGGCTAACATTATGTGATTACATCTAAATCACTCACTATCTTAGTAAGAAATACAGGCTTTATGAGTAGCGTATGGGTAAGCTATATATTGATATTACAGAATAGATGTTGAATTTCGTGAATTATGACTACGGAACCAAAACGTTAGAGGTCGACTTTTCATACCAAGGTATCAATCAATACTTCGAGCCATTTAGCTATAATGTCAATCGAACCATCATTGCGTTATGAAGTAGCACTCCCTTCACAATAACTTCTCGACGTTCAATAATTTCAAATTGATGATTTTTAAAAAATTCTTCAGCTGACAGGCTCACATGTGACCATAGCTTATTGATGCTTTTGGTATTAGCCACTTCAAGAATTTTATTCATAAGTGCAGAGCCAATTCCATAGCGAGGTTTAGCAACAAAAAAATGGTCAATATACCCGTCATCCTGCAGATCTGCATATCCAACAATCTCTTCATCAATATAGGCAATAAACGGCTTTAATGAATCCATTTTATTTTGCCACTGCTCATGCTCATATGAATCTGGCGCCCAAGCTTCAAGCTGTTTTTCAGTATAATATGCAGCTGCAACCCGATGAACTGAGGTATAAAATATTTCATGCAGTTTTTCTGCATTCTGAGGTTGGTAGGGTTTTATTTTTATTTTCATATAAATCAGACTGTTAGTTTTTATCATAGCAATTAATTATCATATTGAGACCTCAATTAGAGATACCATTACACAGAGTATAATGAGATTTAACTATGTCTTAATTAGGTTTGCTTGTAACTAAAATCCAGCGGGTTGATTCGAATTTCCCTGATAATTTGGTGTTAGTTTACGTATAGAGGACTTAATTAATAGGGAATGGACAATGTCTTTTAGCTTGGCGCACTTAATTGCTTTATTGGTTAGTTCCATAAACCACCAGTATTGCATAGCGAAATCGTAGCGATTTAGAAAAGTATCAGTAAACGTCGGTAGAATGAAATTTTGCTAGAGTGCTTGATAAGTTCGGGGATTTATTTGGAATTGAAAGACTTCAGGAGACTTGATTGGAAGTGAAGATGGCGGAGGAGGAGAGATTCGAACTCTCGGATGGTTTCCCATCGGCGGTTTTCAAGACCGCTGCCTTCAGCCGCTCGGCCACCCCTCCGCAATGACGAGCACTATAATCATCTGCGCTTTCAATGTAAACCCCTAATTTGTTCGTTCGCTTTAAAAATAGACGCACATTGATTCAATGGATGAAATTATCAACATTTTTTCCTATTCCAACAGGGTTTACTTGGGTTATTGCTGGTTTTTTGCTAAATTTGCGGTCTACTTTTGTTTGGATAGAAATTAAGTATGTTGGTTTTTAATAATCAAGAAATTGAAACAGACTCGCAAGGCTACCTACTTGATAGCCAACAATGGAGCGAAGATCTTATTCCGCTACTCGCTGCGCAAGAAGAAATTGAACTCACTGATGAGCATCTCGAAATTATCCGTTTCGTTCGTGCATTCTATTTAGAATTTAATACATCGCCAGCGATCAGAATGTTAGTTAAAGCGGTTTCTCAGCAATTTGGGGAAGAAAAAGGCAACAGCCGTTATTTATATCGACTGTTTCCTCAAGGCCCTGCGAAGCAAGCAACAAAACTTGCAGGTCTTCCTAAACCCGTGAAATGCATTTAAGAACACATTAATAGCGGACGGAAAAATCCGCTATTGGTTCCGTATGCCAACTTTCACTAAAGTAGTGATCGATTTTAGCGCCCGGAGGTCCGCCCGCTTTCAGCCAGTCATCGACAAATTCAATATCCTGCTCGGAACCATAAATAGCCAGTTTCACACTGCCATCATCCCGGTTATAAACAAAACCTTTGATCCCATTTTGATTCGCCCAATGATAGGTTTGGTAACGAAACCCAACACCTTGAACTCCTCCATAAATATAGAAATAGCGACCTGTTGCTGTCATATAAGCCTCCGATGTCATTACTTAATCAATTAAAACCCTCTGGCGCAGTTGTTTTTTATTCATTCAGCAGATAATCTGATTATTGAGGCACTGCTTTTCGTTATTACTTAAAGACAGTGTATTGCGTTATGAGTAATTGTCCACACATTGGCTTGAAAACGCACAGCACTGCCCACATGTAGTTTACAGCACAAGCAAGGCTTTTAAGGAGGTCGCTATGATGATCACCAGTAAATATGGAATCGGGCAACAAGTCAGACACAAACTTCTCGGCTACCTTGGGGTAGTTGTTGATGTTGACCCTGAATACTCGCTCGACCAACCACATGATGATGACATTGCATCCAACAGTACATTACGCGATCTGCCTTGGTATCATGTCGTCATGGAAGATGATAATGGGGAAGCGGTTCATACTTATTTAGCAGAAGCACAGATTACTTATGAGATGACTGATGACCATCCGGAACAACCTTCTATGGATGAGTTAGCAGAGTCGATAAGATCCCAATTACAAGCTCCGCGTCTACGTAACTGATCATGAACGCAATCCAGTAAAGCAGCCCACCAGCTGCTTTATTTTTTTACATTACCGTCGATGAACACGCGATACTTATTTTTCCAAACCTAACGCTGGAATTTCTTGTTTAGGGCATTTATCCATCACGCACTGTAACCCCGCATTCACAGCAATTCTTTGCGCCTCTTCACTAATAACCCCTTTTTGCAGCCATAAGACTTTAGCTTTAATAGCGACGGCCTCATGAGCAACACCGACTGCAGCATCAGCATTTCTAAAAACATCAACCATATCAACAGGGTTAGGGATTTCACTCAGTTGGGCATAAACTCGCTGCCCTAATAATGATTGTCCCGCGAGCTTCGGGCTCACCGGAATAACCTGATACCCTTGGTGTAAGAGGTATTCCATGACTTCATAGCTTGGGCGGTCTGTACGGTCACTCGCACCAACTAATGCAATTGTCTTAACGCTCGTTAGAATTTCAGCAATTTCTTGATCTCTCATCAAAATATCTCCCAAAATCAGTAAACTATTCATATGCATTATGATATATGTTGTACATCTTTGTTCACTCAATTTTTAAGATGCGTGACCGCTATCTATTTGTGATGCCAATCTTGTTTAAGGGAACCTCATGGAATCTACCACCCGAAAAATCGCAGCTTCAAAAAATATTGCCTTAGTTGCCCATGACCACTGTAAATCATCCTTACTCGGTTGGGTAACCAAGAATAAAACGAAATTAAGCTCACACAAACTGTTTGCAACAGGTACCACTGGGAGCTTGGTTAATAAAGAAACTGGTTTACCTGTTACCGGTATGTTAAGCGGCCCAATGGGTGGTGACCAACAAATTGGCGCCATGATTGCAGAGCAGAAAATCGACCTACTCATTTTCTTTTGGGATCCGTTAAATGCCGTTCCTCACGATCCTGATGTCAAGGCGCTTCTGCGATTAGCCACTGTTTGGAATATCCCTGTGGCCACCAACCCTGCTACCGCTGATTTTCTGATTACCTCCCCTTTCTTTGATGGGGAAATTGATATTGTGATCCCTGATTATCAAAGCTATTTAAATAAACGCACTAATTAATAGTACGCCGGAAAATAGCCGTAAATGAATAAAAAACTGCGCCATCGGTATACTCAATGGCGCAGTTTTCATTTTTAATGAATTGAATTTTAATACGCGAGTTTTAAGGCTTTTTCTGCCTAGGTACACCCATTTGCCTTAGCTCTTCAACAAATTCAGACGGATTATCAGGGTTATACAATAACCATGCTTGCTGCTTCGCTCTCGTCAACGCCACATAAAATAGTCGTCGTTCTTCCGCATGTTCAAAATGTTCAGGTTGTGGCAATAAAGCGTCTTCAATAATCGACTCCCGAGCAGGCGCTGGGAATCCCTCTTTGCCACCATTTAAACCACAAATAATGACATGATCCGCCTGTTGGCCTTTCGATGCATGCATGGTCATAAATTGAATTTTCAATTTCGGCCAGCGTGTTTCCGCTTTCTTTAGAATTTCCGGCTTTAAATAGTGGTAACGAGCCAAAATTAAGATATTTTCATCATCTAAAACATAACCGCTCATTTTATCCAGCAAACGCTCTAGCGCATCTTCATACAATAAAACGACTGATTTTTTATTACCTTTTATCAGGCTGTTTAATGGCTTATCTAACTGACTTGGGTTCTGTAATATAAAGCGATTCGCGATATCACCAATGCGTTCATTAAACCGGTATGTTGTATCTAATGCGCATAAATCCCCTTCACCAAAATGCGTTTTAAATGACGTCGTCAAATCCAATTCAGCGCCACTAAAGCGATAAATTGCCTGCCAATCATCACCGACTGCAAATAAACAGGTTTGCTTATTTTGTTGGCGTAATGCATGTAATAATTTGGCTCTTAGTGGTGAAATATCTTGGAATTCATCAACTAAAATATGTTTCCACGGGCTAATAAAACGCCCTTTTTCAATAATGTTGACCGCTTGATGGATGAGGCCGGAGAAATCAATCGCACATTCATCTTTGAGAGCACTCTTCCAAGCTTTCAATAGCGGAGCCATTAAACGAATTCGTTTTTGGAATAGCGCACGAATTTCTTCCCGTGTATTGTCAATCATCTCTTTTTGGCTACCGCCATGAGAGCGGATCAAGCTCAACCAGCGCTCTAGTCGAACGACTACTTTGCGACTGATTTTTTCATCATTCCAAAATTCACCGTCAGGAATATTCCATTGCAATTCTTCTGACAGCCACTCTCGCCAACCTTTCGCTTGGGCTTTTTTACTGGAGCACTGCTCTCGCCATTCATTCAACAAGAGAGATTGGCGCTTTTCGGTATCCGACTCTAACGCACTAATTATTGGTGACTTATTGCTACCTTCGCGGATAATCTGCAATGCAAGTGCGTGAAATGTCTTCGCCTCAATCTCTTTTTGTTGTAAACGAGATTGAATCCGCTCATTCATCTCTTCCGCAGCTTTACGTCCAAATGCCAATAATAAGATTTGCTCAGGTTTAGCTAGCTCTCTTAATAGAAGCCAGCCTGCCCTTGCAACCAGCACCGATGTTTTTCCGCTACCCGCTCCTGCTAAAACTAAAACATTATCTTCGCCATTAATGACGGATAATGATTGAGAATAATTTAATGGAGAGGATTCAATATGTTGGAAAAAATCATCATAGCGCGTTAGAACTGACTGACACCAATTCTGGTTATTTTGTTTGCGACATTGTTCACTATTCGTTAGCCACTGCCTGCAAAATTGGTAATGTGCGGCACAGTTTTCAAATAAAGGCATTCGAACGAGGGGTAAAGGAAGTGATGAAAACTGCTGAGTGATCCTTTCTTTTATTGATTGCAAGCTACGTAAACTTAACCACGCATCTTGCTGAGTTTGTTGTAAAATCGACTGAGTTAAAGACGTCAATACTTGAGCACTGACTTCGCTCATTTCAACGCTCCATTGCTGCCATTTTTCATTCAAAAAATGGTAGAAACGCTGAGTTTGTTTCCACTCTGTACCGTGCAAACGAACGACTTGTTCATCTAAAATTTCAAATTCCAATTCCCCCCAGACGATCCCACGCTTACAGCGAATATCGACTAGCTCATTGAAGGGAATCAGGTATTGATGGTTTTCACCACTAACTTCGATGCCTGCATTAAGTAAGCGAACCCGATTATAGGGATGCTGAGCCAGGCGCTGTCCAATCTGTGTCGATTTCAGTTCCATACGTTCTGCACCTGTGTGAATCATTCGTGAAAATAATCAAAGCATAATTGCTAATAGTTTTTTATTCTACGTAAACACGTTATTCTATATAGATAAGGATTTGTCTTACCACTGAGGTACTTTGTGCTAACGCTGCTAACCAGTTATCGTCGTGTGCTTTATAACAGCCATGTTTTATATTATATCCGAATCTTAATTGCGCTGACAGGCACAACCTTGGTTCCATGGCTTTTAGGCTTAGAGCCTAAAGTTACGATCCCTTTAACTCTAGGCGTTGTCGCTGCCGCACTCACTGACTTAGATGATAGATTGACTGGCAGAATAAAAAATTTAATTATCACTTTATTCTGTTTTTTAATTGCCTCAGTCTCTATTGAATTACTTTTTCCTTACCCTGTTTTATTCTTTTTTGGGTTAGCATTCTCAACCTGTGGTTTTATCTTACTTGGCGCATTAGGGCAACGTTATGCCACTATCGCTTTCGGTGCTCTGCTAATTGCAATATACACCATGCTTGGCGTACCTATTTTTGATACGTGGTACATCCAACCTGCGCTCTTATTAACTGGTGCCATTTGGTACAACATTCTCACTCTCATCGGGCATATCCTTTTCCCTGTTCGCCCACTACAAGATGCCATTACGCAATGTTATCAGCAGCTTTCAGCTTATCTTGATGCAAAGGCAAACTTATTTGATCCTGACCTTGAAGATGACTATCAGCAATCAGTCTATGATTTAGCCTTAGTGAACAGTACGTTAGTCAGTACGATGAATCAGGCAAAAATTTCGCTACTCAGCCGATTGAAAGGCGACAGAGGCCAACGGGGCACGCGTAATACATTACAATATTACTTTGTCGCTCAAGACATTCATGAACGAGCTAGTTCATCACATATTCAGTATCAACAGCTTAGCCGTCGTTTGCGCCATTGTGATATTTTATTTCGCTTTCAACGCTTATTAACCATGCAAGCAAGAGCCTGCCAGCAGGTCGCTCAATCCGTGTTATGGCGCAAACAATATCAACATAATCCGCGCTTTGAACGCACATTTACGTATATTGAAAACTCCTTGCAGCTACTCCAGCAACAATCTCCTGAATTACATGAAATCAAAGCATTACGAAACTTGCTAAAAAATCTCAAAGGGATTGATGTGCAACTCAAAGGCTTGAGCCTCGGTCAAGCCTCTTGGCAGCAGAATAATAAGCAAATTGAACAGCTATCTGATGAATCCGTCTCTGGTATTCGCGATGTATTTGCTCGATTCAAACATCATTTAACCCCAAAATCCTCGCTGTTTCGCCATGCCGTGAGAATGTCAGCCTTACTTTGTACTGGGTATTTGATTATTCAACTGTTTGATTTGGAACGCGGTTATTGGATATTACTCACGAGCTTATTTGTTTGCCAACCCAACTATAATGCGACTAAGCGCCGCCTAGCATTGCGTATTACAGGCACTTTGTTAGGGATCGCCATCGGCTTACCTTTACTCAATATCGTGCCATCCATTGAGGGACAACTCACGCTGATCGTGATCACAGGGCTCCTGTTCTTCATGTTCCGTAGCAGTCAATATGCCCAAGCAACGCTGTTTATTACGTTGCTCGTGCTATTTTGCTTTAATTTACTCGGTGAAGGCTTCGAAGTTGCACTACCTCGAATTATCGACACTCTCATTGGCTGTTTTATTGCATTACTTGCCGTCAGTTTTATTTGGCCTGACTGGAAATTTCGACAATTACCGCAAGTGGTGCAGAAAACGATGGATAGCAACTGCCGTTATTTGGATGCTATTTTACAGCAATATTATCAAGGTAAAGATAATAGCTTGGAGTACCGTGTTGCGAGGCGTGACGCCCACAATAATGATGCAGAATTTGCTTCAATTGTTTCAAATATGGCATCGGATCCTAAGTCATACCAAATTACGCAAGAGCAAGCGTTCCGCTTACTGTGTTTAAACCATACATTACTGAGCTATATTTCAGCCCTCGGCGCCCATAGAGAGCAGATGCAAAACGAAGCTAATCTTGCCTTATTAAATGATGCAATCTGCTATATCGAATCGTCTATTCAAATCACATCTTTAGATCCCGCAATAATTGACGAAAAATCAGAGCGTCTAAGGGTGAGCCTACTGAATCGCATTGACCATGCCTCCAGTGATGACGATGAGAAAACCGTACTGATCATGGAACAGACTAAATTGCTGATTGAATTAATTCCTGAAATAAAATCAATGATTAAACAAATTAGCTTGTCATAAAATAAACTGATGAGCGGGCATTAAAACCTATAAATGGCCATGCCCGCTGATTTGAAAGAATAAAAATTAATTCATACTGTTAAACCAGTTAATGAGCTCCTGTCGAGTTCGAGAAGGTAATACTTCACTATGGCAACCCTCGATAGCCGCAGCCAATCCAATCAACTGTTTTACACTTGGTATCAGCTTCCCATGCTGTTTTAGTTTCAAGAAGCACGCTTTAGCGCCTATCATAATGAGATCTTCTGCATGGAAAATCCCAATCTTCCCAAGTGCCCTCTCCATTGCCATATTCATATTTGGCAAGTCCTTGATGCGTACCGCCGCCGACTCTCTTTGTTGAGTTTCTTCCATGGCTGAACGGTATGCTAATTCAATGATGTGACTCAATATTAATGGGTCACACCAAGCCTCTTCCGGAAGTTGGTAGTAGCGCATCTCTAGCGGGATGCCTCTTTTACTATAAACCAACCGCTCAAACCCGACTGATTCAAAGTAACTACGAGAAAACAAGCATCCACGAACATAAAATTGCCCATCCAGTACCAGTCCCACAAGTGCATTATCAATACACAAACAGTATCCACCAAAGTGGTTTTTCTTTTTCAGTGCACCAAACTGACCCAAAATTTGCTGTAAAAGGGAACTTCTTTCATTTTGTAATGACACTTTTCCATCTCCTTATGAATAAAAAAAATACAATCGTCCTTGAGGTTCAAGCAATAAAAAAACAACTGTTTTTACATATAATTATGCTTAATTGATTTTAAAGTTTCAGTTAAAAATGCCAAGTATAACTCGCATAAAAACCACAAAGTTGCGAAGCGCTTTGTAAAAATAGCCTTGATATTGTATAAATATACAGTTACTGTATGTTCATACAGCACTTATCTCCATGAAACATTGTTCTACATGTAAAATTGTAGCGAGGTGAATTATGAGTATTTCTACTTGGAATAGCGCAACAACACATTCTCTTAATCATTTTACTAATGATAGCTTCACGCATGAGCGTCTTACCCATAGCAATTTAAGCACTGCAACCTCAACAGTGAGTTTTGCAAATAGCTCAATGCAACATGGTATGGTGAGCGAGTTAGTTTATAACGAACAACACCCAATTATGGATTACATCTTGCTACCCATGTTGCGCCAGTTTGGTATTCAATCACGTTGGCTATTATGGCTGAGCCCAGATAAAAAACTGAGTAAACACTGGCTAGAACAAGCTGGTTTACCCGTCAATAAAATCATGCAACTTAACCAAGTTAATTCAATTACGACCATTGATGCCATGGAAAAAGCATTAAGAAGTGGTAATTACAGTGTCGTATTAGGATGGTTGCCAGAAATAAACGAGCAAGATTTTGTTCTTTTACAAAATGCAGCAGAAGCAGGTCATTCGATGGGATTCATTATGAGGCCAGAAAAAGCATATAATACAAGCTCAGCGGATATTAGACATCAAAACCTTTTAAAGATTCACGCCAATAACATTCACTAAACAACAATAAGATTTTTCTTACGAAATTTTACATTCATAAAGATAATTATAAATAAAAAATACTTAAACACTTTAAAATCAATGGGATACTTTTATTAACAACAAAATGAGTAATATATTTATCTCTCTGATTTCAACGGCAAAAAAAGACTTTTTTTAACCTTTATTGCTTACCATACTTGTATCTTTTGGAGTTCGTTGTAGACTTTAGCCTGTTAAGCTTATGACATTATTTTTTTACTTTTCGTAAATTTTTGTGGATAATGTCAGCTGAACCTAGCAATTAAATTGAACCAATGGCAAATAATAAGGCTCACGAAGCCAAGCCAATATTGGATGATAACGAGGCGTAAAAATGAAAAAGACAGCTATCGCGGTAGCAGTAGCAGTAGCAGCGTTTGCAACTGTTGCACAAGCAGCTCCAAAAGATAACACTTGGTACACTGGTGGTAAATTAGGTTGGTCTCACTACGAGCACGCTAAATTTACTGATGAAGATGGTGACACCGTTGGTACTGGCAAAAAAACTCGTGACCAATTAGGTGCGGGTCTGTACGCAGGTTACCAATACAACCAGTACATGGGCTTCGAAATGGGCTACGACTGGTTTGGTAAAATGAAGTACAAAGGTGAAAACCCAGGTAGCGTTTCTTCAATGGGTGTTTCTCTGACTACTAAACTGAGCTATCCAATCATGGAAGACTTAGACGTTTATACTCGTCTGGGTGGTATGGTTTACCGTACAGAAGCTAAAGTTAACGCTCTTGGTAAAGAAACTGACACTGGCGTTTCTCCAGTTTACGCACTGGGTCTTGAGTATGCTATCACTCCAGAATTAGCTACTCGTTTAGACTACCAGTGGGTTAGCCGCATGGGTGACAAAGACAACATCGGCGTTAGCCCAGACAACGGCATGCTGAGCGTTGGTCTTGCATACCGTTTCGGTCAAGAAGCAGCTCCAGTTGTTGCTCCAGCAGTAGTTGCTGAGCCAGCAGCTCCAGTTGTTGAAAACAAACGCTTCACTCTGCGTTCAGACGTTCTGTTTAACTTCAACAAAGCAACTCTGAAACCAGAAGGTCAGCAAGCACTGAACGAACTGTACAACGAACTGAGCAACATCGACCCAACTCAAGGTCGCGTGCTGGTAGTTGGTTTCACAGACCGTATCGGTTCACAAAACTACAACCTGCCACTGTCACAAAAACGTGCTCAGTCAGTAGTAGACTACTTAGTATCTAAAGGCGTTCCAGCAAGCGCAATCGCTGCTGAAGGTCGTGGTAAAGAAGATCCAGTAACTGGTAACAAATGTGACGCAGTTAAAGGCCGTGCAGCTCTGATCGAGTGTTTAGCGCCAGACCGTCGCGTTGAAATCGAAATCCAAGGTACAACTGAAGTTGTAACTCAACCAGGCGCTTAATTTATAGCCCTAGTTTGAATTTCGAACTGAACATAAAAAGCCCCAATTTATTGGGGCTTTTTTTTCATCCTCAGAAAGAAAGATCGTCACAATCTTCTATTTGGTCAACTAAAGATCGTTACTCTTTCTCCGACTTACCTAAGATCGCTTGAAGATCGTGCTTCAATAAGCTCATTTGGCTCTCATACTTATCTTTATGTTCCGCATCTTCAATTAGCTGAATAATTGTCTCTGATAAAGTTTTATTCCGTTTTACTGCCAAATTAGATAGTCGCTGCCAAACCGAATAATTTAAATCGATCGACTTTTTTCGAGTATGTGGATGCTCAGCATTAAAGTGTCGTTTGCGACGCGCACGAATACTCTGTTTCATACGGTTATCCAATTGAGGGGACATATGATCTGCAATCCACTTCAATACATCCACTGGCGTATTTTCCAGCTTTAACAGCTGCTCAATTGCCTCTTGCTCCGCACTTCTTTCTATATATCGGGTAATAGGCTCCCCGCTTCTCGCTTTATTGACTAGATATTCCCATTTCCAGCCACATTCAAGATTTTCAAGTTGCTGATATTTCATATTTTTTCCCGAAGAAAATCGTACCTATCATTATATTAGCAATAATATAGGAAAAATGCTCAAGGTGGATTTCATTTAATCGATTATCTATTGATTAACACAAAGAAAATAACAGTAAATAAAAAAATAGTGTACAATTCGCATCCACACGTTAACAAACCACTAAAATCGCATGTCCACTTTTGAACACATACTTCTTATCTATGGGATTGGAGGAGTATGTTCAGCGTTATTCGCCCTGCTAGTAACCAAAGATCCTAGTTTTTGCATGAGACTATTGAGTGCGCTTCTGATTGGCTTTACATGGCCACTGAGTTTACCCGTTGCCCTCATGTTTTCTTTATTCTAACTCGATATTTCGACAAATATTGCTGCAAGATTAGCGCTCAGAGGCTAATATAACACTCTTAAGCCGAAGATATTTTAAGGTAATAAATTAGCCTGAAATTGTATATAAAACAGATAGTACAGAAATAAACTCAGGCACATGCGCCCTGCTGATTAGCAGGCATTTATTGATAACCATACTAATAGCAGATAATTATAGTGATCAGTCAAGAATTAACATGGCAAGGCCTAACTCCTAACTTATCGTCTTTTCAGACAAAATTTGTCTCTTCAGCGACGTTGACTCCATCAACACTGGCTGATATTCAACCAAGATTATTCGATGGGATGCAGCATTTCATTCGTGAATATGCTCAAACGCGCTTTATGTTCATCAAGTCTGACGAAAGTGAAGAGTATCTCAAACTATTTACTGACACTATCACCCCGCTATTGGATAAAACCCAATCTATCAATGGTGATTATCAATTATCTGAAGATAAGCAACGATATCAGTGGCAAAACGATGTTACCGGTCGTTTTTCCTCACATGAAAAAATTGCTTACCGCCACTGGATTGAACCAGAACAGCTGTTTGGCTATATCACGCCAAATCAAAATTTAGTCCCAGGTTTACTACACCAAATTAACGGTGGAGTCCTCATTATTTCTGCAACTGCGTTGGTCACTCAGCCATTAATGTGGACACGTCTAAAAAATATGGTGACTCGCCGTCAATTAGAGTGGCTGCCACATAGTGAAAATCAAACACTACCAATTGAAATTGAGCCTCAGCCGCTTGAACTTAAAGTGATTGTTGTCGGTGATAGACTCATATTAGAAGAATTTGAATTTGCAGCTCCTGAGCTGTTTGATTGTTCAATATATGCAGAATATGAGCCTCTCATGTTTTTCGAAGACGAAGAACAATTAAGCTTATGGATGAATTTCATTAAATTCATAGTGAACAGTAATCAGCTACCTGAAATTGCAGCTGACGGCTGGCCTGAATTTATTTTGCAAGCGACACGTTGCTGCGAAGATAAATACAATTTACCTCTTGATATTAATTGGTTAACTCGTAAATTAACCAATGCAACTCAATACGCTAACGAAGGTCATTTAACGGCGGAATCATTCTCTCAAGCCGAAGAAAATCGTTTATGGCGCCATTCCTTCCTTGTTGAGCGTAATCAAGACGACATTCTGCAAGAGCAAGTTTTGATTAAAACTGAAGGGGAAGTTGTCGGGCAAATTAACGGGTTATCCGTCTTACAGTATCCTGGTTACCCTGACGCAATTGGTGAACCATCACGGATCACCTGCGTAGCACATCTGGGCGATGGTGAGTTTACTGACGTCGAGCGCAAGGCAGAATTAGGTGGCAATATTCATGCAAAAGGCATGATGATTATGCAAGCATACCTTAACTATGAATTAAAATTAGAGCAGCCGCAGCCCTTCTCTGCCTCTATTGTATTTGAACAGTCTTATGGTGAAGTTGATGGTGATAGCGCATCATTAGCTGAACTGTGTGCCTTAATTAGCGCATTATCATTGCAGCCTATCGACCAACAAATTGCCGTCACTGGCGCTGTTGACCAATTTGGCTATGTTCAACCTATTGGCGGCGTTAACGAAAAAATTGAAGGATTTTTTGATATCTGCGATAAGCGTGAGCTAACAGGTAATCAAGGTGTCATCATCCCAATGTCTAATGTGCGCCATCTATGTTTGAAACAAGAAGTTATCGAGGCAGTCAAGGAAGAGAAATTCCATATTTGGCCTGTCGAGCACGTTGCTCAAGCGATTTCTATCTTAACGAAACAACCTTACTTTGAACAACAAGTAGAAGGTGATAACGTACACTTGTTAGCTTTAATTCAAGAACGCATAAACCAAGCAAATTCACCGGATAAGTCTAGATTACCTTGGTTTTTAAAGTGGATGGGCTAAGTAAAGATTGAGTAAATATTAGCTGATCGGAGTTGTTCAGCGTACAAGTGTAAGCTATTCTGTTGACCTACACATAATAAAGGCTATCTGAAGATCATGGTTGATAAACGCGAATCCTATACGAAAGAAGATTTAGAGGCTTCTGGAAGAGGCGAATTATTTGGGGAAAATGGTCCTCCATTGCCATCAGGTAATATGTTGATGATGGATCGCATCATCAAAATGACCGAAGATGGCGGTACATTTGATAAAGGCTATGTTGAAGCTGAACTGGATATCAATCCAGATTTATGGTTCTTTGGTTGCCACTTCACGAATGACCCTGTTATGCCTGGTTGCTTAGGCCTTGATGCTATGTGGCAACTGGTTGGTTTTTACCTCGGTTGGTTAGGCGGCGAAGGTAAAGGTCGTGCGTTAGGTGTTGGTGAAGTGAAATTCACTGGACAAGTATTACCGACTGCAAAAAAAGTCACTTACCGTATTAATTTTAAGCGCGTGATTAACCGTAAGTTAATTATGGGATTAGCGGATGGTGAAGTACTGGTAGACGGCAAACTGATTTATGCTGCAACAGACCTGAAAGTCGGCTTATTTAAGGATACAAGCGCGTTCTAATCGCGGCTTGCCTTAAATGCAAACCTCCGCAAATGCGGAGGTTTCTAATTTTTTGGGGATTATATTAAATTATGCGTTAAATAATTTCCGCAAGTTAATCTAATTATCCTCGTGAATGACCAATTAAACGGCTACTGCCGCTCTGTCCTCCATCGCTTTTCGCCAACCACCTAGCCAATGCGAACGGGCATCTACAGCCTGATAAGGACATAACTCTTTGGAACGTCCAGTTAAACCTGCTTGATAACCTCTGGATAACGCTCTTTCTAAACGGTCTCGCTTCTGTCTTTTCATGCCTTACTTCCCTCATCATTTAAATGGAAAAGAAAACAGCATCTATTTTTGTTAATAGATACACTATACAAATAGCGCCCGTCCATAAGAAATGCAAGTAAAGAATTTCATATTATTGTCATAATTATGATAAATGTGACCTACCTTTCGAGATAATCACAACCTACTGATATTCAAATGATTAAAAATAAATTCATTATTTATCAATTAATTAAGTTTTTTTAATATCCTCTTTTTGAATTGTAAAATAACAAAAAAATGCACTACGTTTTACGGTAGTGCATTCATTTCACAACAAAATCACTATCAGATTATGGTTTGCTTATCTCTTGGGCAATATCTGCAGCGACTTTTTGCCAACCACTCGCTAATGTTCTGACTAATTCAGGATAACCATCTTCATGCTGTTCTAATTGGATATCAAAGTTGCGGCGTACAACTTTGTCGCCACGCATCAATGTCCAAAATCCCTGCACTAAAACTTTCCCATCATAACGACCATTAAATGCCGTTAGAGTGATATCTAACGTTTCAGGTGAGTTCTGCAAAGGTTGTAAAGAGATAAATCTATCTGGTAACGCAGAAGATAGTTCACGCACCATTGATTGCCCCAATTGCTGCTCTAACGGACTAGCCCATAAATGCGCACTTGCGTTCGAATAAGCCACATCGGACGTTTGGTAAGTGATCCCATTTGATGTCAGCACATCTGCCAGCGTAATACGCTGCAGCCAGATTTGGCCTTTATCCATCACAGCCGCAGATTGAACTTCAGGAGCCTTCATAGGTAACTGATAGTACATCTTATCAGGGCTGCTACTACAAGCTGCCAGTAGAAAAACACCTATCGCTAATAGATATCTCATTATTTTTTCACTCCTTTAGGCACAACGTCCTTGCTTGGCTCAGCTTCAAATACGAGTGCATTGCTCTTATTATTCAGCGTACGCAGTAGTGGTTGTACTTCACGCAGTACCTGATCTAACCTCTGCATATCATCAACCATCTTGTTATACGCTGGTGAGCCCGGTTGGAAGCCTTGCATGGTTTTGTTCATCTCTTTCAGTGATTTTTGCATATCAGTCGGCAAGTTTTGGAACTCTTTGCTCGACAACAACTTATTCAACTGCGTGAACATCACATTCGCTTCTTGAACCAGTTTTTGACCTTCAGCCAATGTTTGAGTTGTTTGCTTTAACATAGGCTCAATTGGCATATTGTTGATTTTATCCAGCACGGCGATCACTTTCTGTTGGATCTGCGCTAAACCACCACTGTGTGTTGGAATAATTTTATAGCCTGCAATCACATAAGGGCCTTTATACTCTGGTACATCTGGAATAAAGTCGAGGTCGATATACAGTGCACCCGTTAATAAATTACCGGATTTTAACGAGGCTCTTAGCCCATTTTTCATCGCCAAATTCAGTTCATTTTTCAAGTTAAAGTCTTTACCGACATCCTTAGAAAAACGCTCTGGTTCGATATGAATAAGAACAGGAATGCGGAAGTTATTATCCAGTGATTGATCCAGGCCCGCTGTATAAAATGGCACTTGTGCCACTGTACCTAAGCGAATGCCGCGGAATTCTACTGGCGCCCCCGGCTGTAAACCGCGCACAGAGTCAGAGAAGAACAACACAAAATCTTGATATGTGGTGTATAACGAATCCTGAATGCTTGATTGAGTATCAAACAGTTCAAACTGTGCATTCTCTTTAACTGTTTCTCCAGGTACCCATCCTTCAGGTACATCAAAACTCACGCCACCAGTTAATAATGTCGCCACCGATCCCATTGAAACGTGTACCCCTTGGGAAGACATATCAAAAGCAATACCGCTGTCTTTCCAGAAACGCACGTTGCTACTAATTAATTTGTCATAAGGGGCATTGATAAACAGCTGATAACGCATATCGCGTTTATCCATATCAAAATTACTGGTTTCAACGGAGCCAACACGATAACCACGGAATAATACAGGGTCGCCAGCATTTAACTGCCCTGCTTTGTCGCTGGTTAAAATAATCCGTTTACCTTTAGCATCAGGGGACGCCAAAGGTGGCGTATCTAATAACGTAAACTCAAAATGTTCTTTTGCCGCTAACCCCGGCTGCAGTTCAATATAAGCCCCGGATAACAGAGTACCTAGCCCTGTTACTCCATCACGACCTATCGTGGGTTTCACTATCCAAAAGGCAGAATCCGAGCGTAGCAAATCTTCCATTTCAGGATTCAAGCGCGCTTTAATAATCACGCGGCTAAAATTAGAATCCAGGGTGACGCTTTCAACCACCCCAATATCCACGCTACGACTTTTAATTTTGGTTTTACCTGCTTCAACCCCTTCCGCACTGTAAGTGATTAGCGTCACTTCTGGACCTTGATGGCTGAAATGGTAAAACATGATCCAAGCACCGATGAGTAGAGTCACAATTGGGATCACCCAAACCGGTGACCAGCTCTTTAACTTACTCACTTTAGCATTGGCCTGTGGTGTTTCTTGATCTGTCACCCTGCGGCTCCTTCTTGTTCAACAGTCTTAACTGCATCTCTCTTTTCACAACGATCCCATGTTAAGCGAGGATCAAATGTCATTGCGGCAAACATCGTTAAAATCACCACGACGCCAAAGAAAATAACCCCCTGTGCGGGCACGATGTTCATTAACTGCCCCATTTGAACCAATGCAGTCAAAATGGTAATCACAAACACGTCGATCATTGACCAGCGACCAACATACTCTACCAGCTCATAAATAAAGTGCATTCGATGAGGGTCACGGTTACCAAATCCTTGAGAATCGAGGCATAACCACGCTATACCAATCATTTTCAAGGAAGGCACCATAATACTGGCAATAAAAATAATCATGGCGACGGGGAATGAACCATCTTCCCAAAGAAGGATCACACCATCCATGATAGTAGAAGGCAGCCCACTGCCTAAGGCGTTTGTCGTCATCACCGGCAGAACGTTTGCAGGAATATAAAGCAAAATAGAGGTTAACAATAATGCTAAAGTCCACTGCAAACTTTGCTTTTTACGTACGCTACCATGGGCATGGCAACGCGGGCATTCATGTTGATCTGCTGGCAAAATCGCCGTACAAACTAAACATAAACGCACATCTTGGCTAATCCCTGTTTGCCCAACAACCAGCGGTTTATTGAGTTTGGGTGCCTCTTCAATTCGATTCCATAACCAATGTCGATCTAGGCACTGAAACGCTCGCACTTGCATCATACAAAATGCGCAATAAGGGAGAAAACTCATCCCAATGCCAATATCACCATAAGCAATTAACTTAACAAAACTAACTAATACCCCCGCCAAAAAAATCTCCGCCATACACCACGATTTCATCTGAAAGAGAATTCGGGTTATAAGCACTTTTATTGATTTGGGAAGGTGAACCCGCAGTCCTAACAAGATGATAGTCACCATGCAAAACGCGGGGATAATCAAAGAAAAGAGGAGAAAAAACAGCGCTAAGCCGCTGTAACGCGTCCCCATAATAATCTCGATGATTTGAAACATGGAGATTTCATTTTCAATGCCTGCTGCACTCATTTTTACAAATGGGAAAAGACAGGCAATTACCAGCATAATCAATGCACTAAATGCATATGCTGCGGGTTGCCTGTAAGGATAACGCCATTTGGATATGAGTGTTGTTTCACAACGCGGACATGTGGCTTTACTACCTTGTTCCAATTCAGGAACAGCAACCATCATGTCGCACTGTGGACAGAGCACATGTTCATGGGGCTCATGAGAACACAAGGTGTTTTCTCTCCTTTTGATTCAAGCCGTCATATCAACCGTTTTTCAACAGCTCTAGCTCCTGCCAACGATCAAACGCCTGTTCTAACTCTTGTTCTTTAACGGCAAGTGCAGTTAACGCTTGCTCAGTCACATCATGTGGCTGATTAAAGAAATCTGCATCGCCAATTTGTGCTTGAAGAGTTTCAATTTCCCCTTCAAGTTGCTCTAATTTCGCCGGTAATTGCTCTAATTCACGCAATAAATTATAGCTAAGTTTATTTGCACGCTTAGGGGCTTCTTTTAGCTTAGCCTCTTTTTCTGGCGCAGCTACTTTACTGGTTTGCTCCGATTTCAGACGTACCGTTTGTGCTCTTTGCTGCTGAGCATCTTTATAGCCACCTACAAAACGGTTAATTTCGCCGTTACCTTCGAAAATCCAGCATTCTGTTACGCTGTTATCCACAAATTCCCTATCATGGCTAACGAGTAAAACGGTACCTTGATACCCATCCACCAGCTCTTCCAGTAACTCCAATGTTTCAACATCGAGGTCGTTGGTTGGTTCATCGAGGATCAGCAAGTTACTTGGCTTTAAGAATAAACGCGCTAATAATAAGCGGTTACGCTCACCACCGGATAACGCTCTTACAGGCGTCATAGCGCGTTTTGGCGGGAACATAAAGTCTTGCAGGTAACCCAGTACATGACGAGGTTTACCATTAACCATGACCTCTTGCTTACCTTCCGCAAGGTTATCCATCACGGTTTTGTCTGGGTCAAGTGCAGCGCGGTGCTGGTCAAAATACGCAACTTCAAGTTTAGTCCCACAGTGCACGCGTCCACTATCTGCTTGCAAATCACCGAGCATTAAACGTAACAGTGTGGTTTTACCACAACCGTTAGGTCCCACCAATGCAATTTTATCGCCACGCATCACTTGCGCAGAGAAATCCTTCACTAAAACTTTATTATCAACTTGATAATTAACGTTTTCTAACTCAAATACAATTTTACCGGAACGCGCGGCTTCGCCCACTTGCATACGAGCAGTACCCATCACTTCACGACGCTCTGAACGTTCTACGCGCAATGCTTTCAGCGCGCGAACACGCCCTTCGTTACGAGTACGGCGCGCCTTGATCCCTTGGCGGATCCAAGCTTCTTCCTGCGCTAATTTGCGATCGAATTCCGCGTTTTGCATCTCTTCAACACGTAGCGCTTCTTCTTTATTGATCAGATAATCATCATAATTACCTGGCCAAGAAGCGAGCTGACCACGGTCTAAATCGATAATACGGGTTGCCATATTACGAATGAAAGAACGGTCATGGGAAATAAAGACGATGCTACCTTGGAAATCTTTCAAAAAGGTTTCTAACCATAAAATGGTTTCAATATCTAAGTGGTTCGTCGGCTCATCTAAGAACAGTACGCGAGGATTGCTGACCAAAGCACGTCCTAATGCCGCTTTACGTAACCAACCACCGGATAATGAAGATAACTCTGCATCTGCCGGTAACCCCAACTTTTTGAGCACATCATTAATACGCGAGTCTAATAACCAGAGATTTAAGTTATCCAGAACCTCTTGTAAATCCGCCAGTTTGTTTAAATTTTTCTCACTTGGGTCAGACTCCACCAGCTTGGCAACATGGTGATAATCTTTCAAATATTGAGCTTGTTCAGCAACACCTTCTGCCACAAAGTCAAAAATAGTGCCTTCCACATTACGCGGCGGATCTTGCTGTAAGCGAGCAACGATCAAATCTTGTTCATAAGTTAATGAACCATCATCCAGTGGCTGCTCTTTCGTCAAGACACGCATCAAGGTCGATTTCCCTGCCCCGTTGCGACCCACTAAACAAACGCGTTCATTATCTTCAATATGAATTTCAGTATTGTCTAACAGAGGCGCATCACTAAACGCGAGGTATGCACCCGATAAATTAATCAAAGCCATTAATTCTGTTCCTTACTCTGCGTGGCTAATTAACCAGCAGTTGTGAATTTGACGGTTACGTGCGAAGTCTTCTGACAGTGTCTTAGCGGTGATTTCTTGTGCTTTTAAACCAAGTTCAGTCAGTGCTTCGAGATCCATTTTGAATCCGCGCTTGTTGTTGGAGAACATCACGGTTCCACCGCGACGCAGCATGCGTTTCAAATGGGTGATTAATTGCACATGGTCACGTTGAACGTCAAAGGTTCCATCCATACGTTTCGAGTTTGAGAACGTCGGCGGATCGATGAAAATCAAGTCAAATTGCTCATCGGTATTGGCTAACCAATTCAAACAATCCGCTTGCATTAGACGGTGCTGGCGACCTGTAAGCTGGTTGGCTTGCAAGTTTTTCTCTGCCCACTCTAAATAGGTACGAGACATATCTACAGAGGTTGTGCTCTTAGCGCCACCTAATCCCGCGTGAACGGTGGCAGTACCGGTGTAGCAAAAGAGGTTTAAGAAGTCCTTACCACGGCTCATTTCACCTAACATACGGCGAGCAATACGGTGGTCGAGGAATAACCCAGTATCCAGATAGTCAGTTAAGTTAACTAACAATTTAGCGTTATATTCATTCACTAAGAAGAAATCATCTTTCTGCGCTAATTTTTCGTACTGTTGTTTACCCTTTTGACGCTGACGGGTTTTCAGTACTAATTGATTTGAGGTCAGTTCAAGGACGTTCATCGTCGCGGTGATCACATCAAATAAGCGTTGACGCGCTTTACGCTCATCAACGGTTTTTGGCGGTGCATATTCTTGAATAACCACTTTGTCGCCATAGATATCGACAGCCACGTTGTATTCAGGTAAATCCGCATCATACAGACGGTAGCAATCAACACCTTGCTGCTTCGCCCATTTCGCCAGTTTCTTCTGATTTTTACGTAAACGGTTAGCAAAATCTGGGGAAATTTCCGCAATAGTTTCTGATGGCGTTTCCGCTAACTGATAGTTTTTCTGTACGCAATCTAATGGACCATTTTTCGCTTTAAATTCACGTTCAGAACGTAATTGTAAACAACTTAATAATTCAGGAGATGCGCTGAAAATCGATAAACGCCAGCCGGGAAAACGTGCTTTAACAATACGACCAAATTGGCTATGCAATGCGATTAATGCCGGTTCACTTTCTAGACGCTCACCGTATGGCGGGTTACTGATAATAGTTCCCTTGATATCGGTTTTGACTGGGTTTTCCAGCGCCGCAGCATCACCGTGATTGAAGGTGATTAAATCTTGCAATCCTGCACGACGAGCATTGGCACGCGCCATATCCAGCACACGCTTATCAATATCAAAACCATAGAAACGGGAAGTAGTATCTTTCAAGCCTTGACGGAAACGTACCTGAGCTTCCGTGACAACTTCACGCCATAATTCAGGGTTATGTTTCAACCATGCATTGAATCCCCAATGCTGGCGATATAATCCCGGCGCTCTATCCGCTGCAATCATTGCCGCTTCAATTAATAGTGTCCCAGAACCACACATTGGGTCGACCAGTGGGGTATTTTTCTGCCAACCTGAACGGCTAATAATTGCTGCCGCTAACGTCTCTTTTAATGGCGCTTGCCCCGCAAGGTCACGATAACCACGAATGTGCAGTGAATCACCACTCAAGTCCAGTGCCACGCTTGCGCGTTCTTTATTTAGGTAAACGTTAATGCGAATATCGGCTTCTTGGCGAGCAACATTCGGGCGTTGGTCTAACTTACGCACAAAGCTGTCCACGATGGCATCTTTCACTTTTAATGCACCGTATTGGCTATTACGGATCTCTTCGTTGGTTCCCGTGAAATGCACTACAAATGTATCATTCACATCGAAGATTTCAGACCAATCAATCGCTTGAACACCCAGATATAAATCAAGATCACTATAGACATCAAAATCATTCAGCGGTAATAAAATACGAGATGCCAGTCGACTCCATAGCAGACTTTGATACATCACACGGTCATCAGCCTGAAAATAGACGCCCCCTTGTGCCACTTTGCACTGGCTAGCGCCTAGCGCTTCCAATTCAGTTTTCAGTAGTTCTTCCAGGCCTCGAGCTGTGCTGGCAAACAGAAAATTCATAGTATTTATTACCGATTTCGATGAAAAATTGTTGCGCATTATAGCTAATCTCATGCACTTGTCATAAAGTTGCTGCACAACAATTATAGGATTAAAAAATGATTACGCTTTCGCGCCTGTATACACACCCAGTCAAGTCAATGAGGGGCATTCGTCTATCTCATGGTTACGCTGATATCAGCGGATTGACGTTTGATCGTAACTTTATGGTCACCACATTAGAAGGTAAGTTTATCACTGCGCGTAAATATCCGCAGATGTTATTATTTACCCCGGCTATGCTCAATAATGGGCTTTATCTAAAAGCACCTAATGGTGAAAGCGCCACCGTATTGTATCAGGACTTTAATGAGAAACAGAGTCCTACAGAAGTTTGGGGCAATCATTTTCATGCACTTATTGCACCCGATGAGATAAATAGTTGGTTAAGCAGCTTTTTTGACGAGCCTGTCCAATTGAGATGGTTAAGTCCTGAATTATCTCGCCGAGTCAAAAAGCACCAAGATGTTCCCTTATCTTTCGCCGATGGCTACCCATTTTTACTTATCAATGAAGCCTCCGTGCAAGAGCTGCAACGCCGCTGCCCAGCCAGCGTAAAACTCGAACAATTTCGCGGTAATTTAATCATTACCGGCGCTAAGCCGTTCGAAGAAGATAGCTGGAAACGCATTCAAATTGGTGATGTGGTTTTCACTTTAGATAAACCTTGTAGCCGCTGTATTTTGACCACCGTCAGTCCAGAAAAAGGGATCAAACACCCACACGCAGAACCGCTCGCTACGCTGCAAACTTTCCGTATGGATGACACTGGTGATGTGGACTTTGGGCAAAATGCATTAATTGAAAATACGGGGATCATCCGCGTAGGAGATACTCTCACCGTATTAGAAACTAAGCAGCCAAAACAGTATCCATTACGCGATAGAGAAGCCCCTGTTACCCAGACCACAAAACCGACTCCAGCTGCCGTGAATTTGGTTTTTGAAGAGATAGAATATATCGGAAATACAGAGCATGTGATCCTTGAACAGCTTGAATCTCACGGGCTTTCAATCCCTTATTCATGCCGTGCGGGAATTTGTGGACGTTGCCGAATTTCACTACTTGAAGGGGAAGTCACCCCACTAAAACAAAGTGCTATCAAAGATAATGGGGATATTTTGGCTTGTAGCTGTATTCCTAAAACTGCGCTCAAACTTGCATTTAATCAAGCCGATTAAATAGAAATAAAGCCTCAACTAAGAAAATAATTTTTTAGTTGAGGCTCTTAATTAAACATAAATTCTGCTCATATTCTTCAGCTGTATTTACCGTATAAACTTTATCATGCCTATTTTTTCATTTTATTTATTTTGCATGGAAAACTTTATTTCGCATAAAAGCAATCAAAATACGAATATGATCATCAGTGATCAATTACATGGCATTTCCATATAATAGACGCTTGGTTCTCGATTGATAATGCATCATCCGATCGTTCATGATCTTAATTGGATCACAGAATCGCAAAGTACGATCAGGTAATTCTAATGATGCTTCAGCTAATAAACACAAGCTTGCTGAATGACCCGCTTCTGCAATAATAAATGTTGAATAAACATTGCTATTTTCTAAGCACACTTGAATTAATTGACCACGTTCTGGCGTACTCATAAAATGGAAACTAGAAAAATACCAACTTTTTGGCATTTGGGGCTTTAAAAAGCGGTAAGCAACTAGGCTATTTAAGACTAATTCCGCTCTCTCTTCATAACTAATATTTAATCTCTTGGCTTGCTCATCAAATAAATAAAACTCTGCTGCATCTTCAATACTAAAAGGCATTTCATTTTGTGCAGAAACAGTCAACATTTTAGCTGGAAAACAAGACCGAAATATCATGCCGTTGGCGAGATCTAACATCACTCTGTCATGGTCACGATCAAAATACCAACGCCAATGATCATCAGGTTTAATATTCATAAACGATCCTTTAGCGATGTTATAAGCAAATAAGCTTTGTTTGGATCCTTTATTAAGATCCCTTTAAACATATCTCTGTTATATCCTAAAACTTAAAAGAAAAAGATACACGACTGACTGATCAATATAAGCAAACGTCAATGTCGACTTTTTAATAACGAATTAATCAGATGAGCGAAAACTATATGCCGCAAACCTATAACCATATGCCGCACAACTACACGTATAACTTGTCATTTAATGGATATAATTTATGTTCAATCTTAATATAGGATAAAAGGGGGAATAAATAAACCCCCTTGTATAATTAATCACCATTTTTTTAGATGTGATTAACAATATCCTTTATTAATTTTGGCCCGTGGTAAATAAAACCAGAATAAATTTGGACTAATGATGCCCCTGCTTCCATTTTTTCTCTGGCTGCAGTTAATGAATCAATACCGCCAACACCAATAATTGGTAACTTTCCATTTAATTCACGGGAAATAAGTTTAATGACTTGGGTGCTTTTTAATTGTACCGGACGACCACTTAAACCACCCGCTTCATTACAGTAATTTAAACCTTGAACTAAAGAGCGATCCAATGTGGTGTTCGTCGCAATAACGCCATCAATATTATGTCTCACTAAACTGTCAGCAACTTGCACAATTTCTTCTTCAGTTAAATCCGGTGCAATTTTAACCGCAACAGGAACATATTTCTGATGGAGTGATTGCAGTGCTAATTGCTTCTCTTTAATGCCACTTAATAAATCATCCAGCGCTTCCCCATATTGTAATGTGCGTAATCCAGGGGTGTTTGGTGATGAAATATTAATCGCGATATACCCTGCGTGGGCATACACTTTATCCATACAAATTAAATAATCGTCTTTACCATGCTCAACCGGCGTATCTTTATTTTTACCAATATTAATCCCGATAATCCCGCCGTAAGTTGATTTTTTAACGTTCTCAACCAGGTTATCAACCCCTTTATTGTTGAAACCCATGCGGTTAATAATCCCTTCCGCTTCAACAACTCTGAATAATCTTGGTTTGTCATTTCCATCTTGAGGACGTGGTGTAACGGTTCCAATTTCGACAAAACCAAATCCCATTGCACCAAACGCATCAATGCACTCGCCATTTTTGTCGAGTCCTGCGGCTAAGCCTAATGGATTTTTAAAGGAGAGTCCCATACAGGTAACGGGTTTGGTTGCAATGGATTGACGAAGAAGGAATTGGAGAGGAGAGTGGTTTAAACGCTGAAGCTGACGAAACGTTAATTCATGGGCCTTTTCAGGGTCGAGCTGAAACAGTGCCTTTCGGGCAAGGTGATATAACATAGCTATTAACCTACTTTCTGTCTAAGTACGATTGAATATGCATTTCTCTACACGACACACTCAAACTCAGCGCGTGCAAAAATACCCCCAAACCTGTTTTACCAAATAGGGTTTGTGAGTATACAAGTGAGATTGGCTTGATAAAACGGCACATATGCTACCCCAACTGTGGGGTAATAATCCATGAAAATATCACTAAAAGTGCTAATTGTTTTGATCTTCTACCATAAAAAAGCCCTTAGACTCGAAAATCTAAGGGCTTACATGCATTTATTCTAAGAATTAACTGCCTACTATCCGAAGAATTAGCTTTCTAGCGCTTTGGTTATCTTCTCAAACAGATCTCCAGAAAGATTTTCTAACCCTTTCAGTTTTTCCAGAATCTCACGCATTAAACCTTGGCGCTTCGCATCATAACGTTTAAAGCGGATTAATGGCTCAATTAATCGCGATGCCACTTGCGGGTTGCGAGTATTTAGATCCACTAAGATCTCATACAGGAATTGATAACCGCTGCTATCTTCCGCGTGGAAGTTCACTGGATTACCCGCCGTAAATGAACCCACTAATGCACGCACACGGTTCGGGTTAGTCATGCTAAATGAGCGATGATTTAATAATTCACGGACTTTTGCCAGTGTATTTTTAGCTGGATTGGTACCTTGCAGCGTAAACCATTTGTCCATCACCAAGCCATCACGGTGCCAACGATCGTCAAAATCTGCCATAAGCGTTGCATGACATGGCAAGCCCGCTTCGTTTGCAGCAGTTAATGCCGCGAGTGAATCCGTCATATTATCCGCACTGCGGTATTGCGCTTCCACCAGCTTATTCGCCAACTCACGGTCGTCCGCTGCCGCTAAATATTGCAAGCAAGTATTACGCAGTGAACGCAGCGCAATATCTCCGTGATCAACACGATATCCATCAATATTAATCGAGCGATAGACCGTTAAGAACTCATCGTGCATTTCATTCGCTAGCGTTGAGTGGATAAAATCAATCGCGTTATGGATTGCCACAGGATCAATAACGGTAAACAGCTCCGCAATTTCATTTTCTGAAGGCAGAGTCAAAATTAAAGCGGCTAATGCAGGGTCAATATTGTCACTGAGCAATACAGCGCGAAATGCATCCACAACATGCTCAGGCAGAACCAGCGCTTCCCCTTTATGCAGTTTTTCTACATTAATTTTGGCGTAGTTATTAATCAGTTGCTGCGCCGCATCCCAGCGAGAAAATTCATTGCTCGCATGCTGCATCAAAAATGCTAATTGTGCATCCGTGTATGGATAATCCAATTTTACCGGCGCAGAAAACTCACGTAATAAAGAAGGCACTGGACGAGAAGTCACATGGTCAAATACAAAACTTTGTGACGCTTGAGTGACATTTAAGACTGAATTCACCAAACTGCCATCACGCTTAAGCGGGATCACCGCTCCATCTTCACCATACAGTTCGATATCCAATGGAATATGCAGTGGCTGTTTTTCTGCTTGGTCGGCCGTTGGTGGCGTCATTTGGCTAACGTGTAGCGTATATTGTTGCTTCTCTTGAGAATATTCATCGCGCACAGTCAGAACTGGCGTTCCTGATTGACTATACCAGCGACGGAACAGGGATAAATCCACATTCGATGCGTCTTCCATTGCCTGCACGAAATCATCACACGTTGCTGCGCTGCCATCATGGCGATGAACATATAACTGGATCCCTGCTTGGAACATCTCTTCTCCAAGCAAAGTGTGGATCATGCGGATGACTTCAGATCCTTTTTCATACACTGTCAGCGTATAAAAGTTGTTCATTTCGATCACTTTTTCAGGGCGGATCGGGTGAGCCATCGGGCTTGCATCTTCCGCAAACTGCGCCGCACGCATCACTTTGACATTATTGATACGGTTAACTGAACGTGAGCCTAAATCAGAGCTAAACTCCTGATCACGGAATACGGTCAACCCTTCTTTTAAGCTTAGTTGGAACCAATCGCGGCAAGTAATACGGTTACCTGTCCAATTATGGAAATATTCGTGACCAATCACAGATTCAATATTCAGATAATCTTTATCGGTAGCGGTTTCGCTTTTTGCTAAAACGTACTTCGAGTTAAATACGTTCAGACCTTTATTTTCCATTGCGCCCATGTTGAAGAAATCAACGGCAACAATCATATAGATATCAAGGTCATATTCTAAACCGAAACGCTCTTCATCCCATTTCATTGCATTTTGTAGGGATTTCATTGCCCATGGTGCACGGTCTAAGTTGCCTTTATCAACAAATAACTCTAATGCGACTTTGCGACCAGTACGAGTCACAAACTCATCGCGTAAAACATCAAAATCCCCTGCGACCAATGCAAATAAGTAACTTGGTTTCGGGAATGGGTCTTCCCATTTTACCCAATGGCGACCATCATCCAGTTCACCTTCCGCGATACGGTTACCGTTAGAAAGTAAATAAGGATAGCGGGATTTGTCTGCTGTAATTTTGGTGGTGTAACGCGCTAAAACATCAGGGCGATCTTGGTAATAAGTAATGTGGCGGAAACCTTCAGCCTCGCACTGAGTACACAAAGCTTCACCAGAAACATATAAACCTTCTAATGCACTGTTTTTCTCAGGGCTAATCTCATTAACAATACTCAGTGTAAACGCGTCTGGTAGCGATTCAATGATAAGCTTACCGGATTCTTCTTTATAGTTTGTCCACGCTTTACCATCGACTTCAAGGCTAATAAGAGTTAAATCTTCACCAAATAATTCTAAGGTGGAAGATTGCGGATTAAGGCGTTTCACCTTGCTGATAGCGGTCACTTTGGTTTTGGCGGGATCAAGGTCAAAATCAAGGGATATTTCTGTAATTGTATAATCAGGTGCTTGATAATCTTGACGATATTTCGCTTGTCTTAACTGAGTCATAGGTAACCTTTTTATTCGTTATATCCGTGTCATAGTCTCTTTCTACTGTATACAATACTATAAGATGAACTAATGTGAATCGACTTGAGAAACATTTTCATCACAAATTGCGATGTTTTTCTATTATTCCCCATTAAATTTATGAGAGTAGTATCCAACTTTGTGGGCGAACGGTTTGCCTGTTGGTGCTATAGATCTATTAAATCTAAATTTACATGTTAGTATCATTCAGTGATTATTGTTCTGAGTATGTTATCGAACAGTAAATGAAGATTCGTTTAGAATAATGACCACGTTGAACGCGTTTAACTCAACAGTTAATTGGGTGGATTAAAGTTGAATTATCTTCCAACAACATACAGATAGAATAAAACTTCTATCTTTTGTTAAAGCGGGTATACTTTTTCAACTTTAACGATTTAGCAATTAGTCAGCTCCGCGAGGAACTCTGCGCGCATGAATTTAGACGTAACACCGATTATTACATCACTGCTGGATACCGATGCTTATAAGCTCCACATGCAGCAAGCCGTTTTTCACCGCTACAACCAAGTTCCCGTTGTCGCTGAATTTCGTTGCCGTAGCAGTGATATTTTAGGTGCCTATGCCAATGAGATTGAACAACAGATCCAATTGATGGCACAGCTTTCTCTTTCGGATGATGAATATCAGTACTTACGTACTCTGCCCTTTTTCACCGAAGATTACCTTTCGTGGCTGAAAACATTCCGCTTTAATCCTAAGCAAGTTGTTGTCAGCGTCGCTGATAATGGCCAACTGGCCATGCGCATCAGTGGTCCATGGCGCGAAGTCATTATGTGGGAAGTGCCACTGTTAGCGTTAGTGAGTGAAATTGTTCAACGTGACAGACACCCTACCATTACCGCTGATGATGCCGTTAACCAACTTCACAAGTTACTGGAACTGTTTTATCAAGAGGCCAGCGAACGCCAATTAAATCTATCCGGTTTTAAATTGATGGATTTCGGTACTCGCCGCCGTTTTTCCTATGAAGTGCAAGCGGCTATCGTGGGCATGCTCAAGCAAGAATTCCCTTATTTAGTGGGTACCAGTAACTACAAATTGGCGCGTGAATTGGGGTTAATGCCTGTCGGTACTCAAGCACATGAGTGGTTCCAAGCTCATCAACAGATAAGCCCTGAACTCGCCAATAGCCAACGTGAAGCCCTACAAAGCTGGCTAGATGAGTACCCAAATCATTTGGGTATCGCCCTCACCGACTGTATTACGATGGATGCATTCTTGCGTGATTTTGACCTCGAATTTGCTAATCGTTACCAAGGATTACGTCACGATTCTGGGGATCCTATTGAATGGGGTGAAAAAGCCATCGCCCATTACCAGAAATTGGGCATTGACCCACTGAGTAAAACACTGGTGTTCTCCGATAATTTAGACCTGCAAAAAGCCTTAGAGCTATACCACTATTTCCATAAACGGATAAATTTAGTGTTTGGTATTGGCACAAGACTCACTTGCAACATTCCAAATGTGGTCCCGATGAATATCGTGATCAAGCTGGTGGAATGTAATGGCAAACCCGTTGCTAAATTATCCGATAGCCCTGGAAAAACCATCTGTGAAGATGATGAATTTGTGAATCAGCTACGCAAAGCCTTTGACCTTCCTAAAATGGAAAAAGCCTGCTAAAAACAAATTAATAACCCGATAGCGATTTTTTACTTGTTTCCTGCCAAATGGCAAGTAACATAGCAGATTACCCCTGAAATATGGGATTTCGGAAAAGATGTCGGGTTATCGCTTTTTCTTATCGTGAGTTTTCTTCTTATATAGTGTTTCTTTGTAAACCCTTAAGCAGTCAACCCCAATAACGCATACCCGTCATCTCATATCGTTAATATTATTTAAAAGAGAGTAATTTTTATGATCGTTGCGCCTGTAGTCGATGTACTGCAAGGCCGTGTGGCGGTGGGCTCTGAAGTCACCGTTCAAGGCTGGGTACGTACAAGGAGAGATTCAAAAGCTGGTTTTTCTTTCCTCGCCGTTTATGACGGTTCATGCTTTAACCCATTACAGGCTATCATCAATAATAATTTATCTAATTATAATGACGAAGTCCTGCATTTAACCACAGGCTGCTCTGTGGAAGTCACTGGTATTGTTGCTGAATCTCAAGGTCAAGGTCAGTCTTTTGAATTACAAGCAACGGCAATCAAAGTCGTTGGTTGGGTTGAAGATCCTGACACTTACCCAATGGCAGCAAAACGTCACAGCGTCGAGTTTTTACGTGAAGCCGCTCACTTGCGTCCACGCACTAACTTAATCGGTGCTGTTGCACGTGTTCGCCATACTTTAGCCCAAGCCCTGCATCGCTTCTTCGATGAACAAGGTTTCTTCTGGGTATCGACTCCACTTATCACTGCATCAGATACTGAAGGTGCGGGTGAAATGTTCCGTGTTTCTACACTGGACTACAACAACTTGCCGCGTAATGACAAAGGCGAAGTCGATTTCAGCGAAGATTTCTTCGGTCGCGAAGCCTTCTTAACGGTTTCTGGTCAGTTGAACGGTGAAGCTTATGCAACGGCATTAAGCAAAATCTACACCTTTGGTCCAACTTTCCGTGCTGAAAACTCCAACACTAGCCGCCACTTAGCTGAATTCTGGATGTTAGAGCCTGAAGTCGCATTTGCTAACTTAGATGACATCGCCGGTCTGGCTGAAAAAATGCTGAAATATGCATTCAAAGCGGCATTAACCGAGCGTCGCGATGACCTTGAATTCTTTGCTGAGCGTGTTGATAAAGACGTGATTAACCGTCTGGAACGTTTTGTGAATTCTGATTTTGCACAAGTTGACTATACCGATGCGATCAAAATCCTCGAAACCTGCGGTCAGAAATTCGAAAACCCAGTTTACTGGGGTGTCGATATGTCTTCTGAGCATGAGCGTTACTTAGCTGAGCAACACTTTAAAGCGCCAGTTGTGGTTAAAAACTACCCGAAAGATATTAAAGCTTTCTATATGCGCCTTAATGAAGACGGTAAAACCGTTGCCGCGATGGACGTCTTAGCCCCTGGCATTGGCGAAATCATCGGTGGTTCTCAGCGTGAAGAACGTTTAGATAGACTGGATGCACGTTTAGAAGAAATGGGTATGAATAAAGAAGATTACTGGTGGTATCGTGATCTGCGCCGTTACGGCACTGTACCTCATTCCGGTTTCGGTCTTGGTTTTGAGCGTTTAATTGCTTATGTGACTGGCGTCAGCAACGTACGTGAAGTGATCCCATTCCCACGTACCCCAAGAAACGCGGCATTCTAATGCCTATTGCCCGTCATACGGCTTAAATGGTTATTCATATCGGGTCACTGAGTGGCCCGATGTTTTTATCGCCACAGTTTATCACTCGTTTTTTATCAAAAACGTTCTACCCAAGCAGGTCGCTACTATTGATTTATCGTTAACTATTGGCCCTGACTGAATATTTTGAGAGCACTGTCACAGTTTTTCTTTTATTGCCCTATTTTTTACTTTTTTATTAACGATTCCTATTCCGACTAAGAATAATCTGCTTTAAGCGTGTTACCATTCTTATTTGTCAGTACACTTTTCCCTCATCAATGAATGATATCGTTCGAAAAAAGTTCAATTTGTCTTTCAAAAAAGTTCCCTCTTTTTTGTAAAATTTTTTCAACTGGTAGGATGTGTGGTTGTTTTTTGCTCTATTTTTTACATTTAGAAACACCTTGTTACCATTTGTTTCAGAATCTTCGTTTTTGTAGCATTTTGGGGGTAGATAAATTTATCTACCAATGGAACACTGGACGCCGACTAAAGACGACACTAATCTCTCATAAATAGTTCAAAAGAATTTTATGGATTATTTTTGGCAGTGGCAGGTGTCCGAATAACACCAATGAGGGTAATAATAATGATGAAACGCAATATTCTTGCAATGGTTATCCCAGCTCTGTTAGCTGCTGGTGCAGCAAACGCAGCTGAAATCTACAACAAAGACGGCAACAAATTAGACCTGTACGGTAAAGTTGACGTTCGTCACTACTTCGCTAACTCAGAAAGCGGTGAAGACGGCGACGATTCACGTGTTCGTTTAGGTGTTAAAGGTGACACTCAAATCACTGACCAACTGACTGGTTTTGGTCGTTTCGAGTGGGAAACTAAGACTAACAAAACTGAAGCTAACCCAGAAAACAAAAACCGTTTAGCGTATGCTGGTCTGAAATTTAAAGATTTCGGTTCTGTAGACTACGGCCGTAACTACGGTGTTATCTATGACACGAACGCATGGACCGACGTTTTCCCATTATGGGGCGGCGACACCATGGCTCAGTCTGATACTTTCATGACTTCACGTAACCGTAACCTGGCTACTTACCGTAACAACAACATGTTCGGTTATGTTGATGGCCTGAGCTTCGCGCTGCAATACCAAGGCAAAAACACTGATTCTAACAAATCAGGTACTGGCGTTGGTTATAAAGACAACGGTGACGGTTACGGTTTCTCTACCGCTTATGACTTAGGTTGGGGCGTGACTCTGGGTGGTGGTTACTCTAACTCTGCTCGTACTGAAGCTCAAAAAACTTCAGAAGCTGAAGGTAAACGTGCTCAAGCATGGAACGTTGGTGCGAAATTTGACGCTAACAACGTATACTTAGCAGCTATGTACGGTGAAGCACTGAACACTACTCACTTCGGTGAAGATCACGAAATTGCTAACAAAACTCAAAACGTTGAATTAGTAGCTCAGTACCTGTTCGACTTCGGTCTGAAACCATCTTTAGGTTATAACCAATCTAAAGGTAAAAACATCGCTGGCGGCGACGGTGATATCGTTAAATACATCTCTGTAGGTTCTTACTACTACTTCAACAAAAACATGTCTGCAGTTGTTGATTACAAAATCAACCTGCTGAAAGACAATGACTTCTCTGAAGCTCATGGTCTGATGACTGACAACGTAGTTGGTTTAGGTTTAGTTTACCAATTCTAATTATCCGTTAACGGATAATCTGAAAACAGTAAATCATGTTTTTGAAAGCAGCGCTCCGGCGCTGCTTTTTTATTCTCAGAATTTCGCTCCCTATTCCTATCCCCATCGCTAAGTTCCTTCTCGGGTTTTCCTTTCAAGTTAGCCGCCCTCTTTGGCAATATCTTAACTATCGAATACGCTAAAAATTCAATTAATTAGATAAAGTCACTGGTTTATACTCAATTTTTGGTCAAATTTGATGTAATGGCTATCTAGCTCACAAGATCACACCAATTTTTGGTAAAACAATTGGCAAAAACTTGTTACCAAGTTACTCTGGTGACTCGACATTTTCCGTTATACCTCTTTTTCAGCTAAACCACAGAGTTTTGGAATCGACAATATGTTTGAGAAAATCATTTCTGCCCCAGCTGACCCTATCCTCGGTCTTGCTGATAGTTTCCGTGCTGATCCTCGCGATAACAAAATCAACCTCGGTATCGGTGTCTACAAAGACGAATCAGGTAAAACCCCTGTTCTAGACACCGTCAAAAAAGCAGAGAAATTCCTGCTAGACAACGAGAATACCAAAAACTACCTTGCGATTAGCGGAATGCCGGAGTTTGGTCGTGTCACTCAAGCGCTGCTGTTTGGTGATAACCATGAAATCATCACATCAAAACGCGCTCGTACCGCACAAGCACCGGGTGGCACAGGCGCCCTGCGTATCGCAGCTGATTTCATTGCTAAACAAACTAACGCAAAGCGTGTTTGGATCAGCAACCCAACGTGGCCTAACCATAAGAATATTTTCGAAGCAGCTGGCTTAGAAGTGCTGACTTACAATTACTACGATGCAGCCAACCACGGTATGGACTTTGCTGGCATGCTAAACAGCCTGTCATCTGCGGTTGCTGGTGACGTGATTGTTCTTCATGGCTGCTGCCATAACCCAACGGGTATTGACCCAACGCCAGAGCAATGGACTCAACTGGCTGCTCTGTGTGCTGAAAAAGGGTTATTACCTGTATTCGACTTCGCTTACCAAGGTTTTGCGAAAGGTTTAGATGAAGATGCGGAAGGATTACGCATTTTCACCAAAAACAACCCAGAAATGATTGTTGCCAGCTCATTCTCGAAAAACTTCGGTCTGTACAATGAGCGTGTGGGTGCTTGCACCATCATCGCTAAAGATAGCGATAACGCTGAGCGCGCATTTAGCCAAGCGAAAGCGGTTATTCGTGCTAACTACTCAAACCCACCCGCACACGGTGCGGCGGTGGTTACCACTATCCTGTCTGATGAAACATTAAAAGCTGAGTGGATCCAAGAACTGACTTCAATGCGCGAGCGTATCAAACGTATGCGTCAGTTACTGGTAAAAACATTGGAAGAAAAAGGCGCTAAACAAGACTTTAGCTTCATCATCAACCAAAATGGTATGTTCTCCTTCAGTGGACTGACTAAAGAGCAGGTAGAGCGTCTACGGAGCGAATTTGGCATCTATGCTGTAAGTTCTGGTCGTATTAACGTCGCAGGCTTAACGCTGGAAAACATGGTGCCACTGTGTGATGCCATCGTGAAAGTTTTATAAGTATTTATTCAAACAACTAAATACTTCACAAAAACAGCCAGTCACTTAACTGGCTGTTTTGTTTATAACAAAGGAATTACTTCAAATGGCTCAGGAAACGCTCTGTCATTTGGACGCCTCCCCAGTTATTTCTGACATTATCATGACCAATATTAGGATCAGAACTTCCCTCATAAGCAATACGTTGCTCCGCCAACAACTGTATCAAGCGATCAAGAGTTGATTCCTCATTGTGTTTTGATAATTGCTTGTAATCATTCAAAAAGCTCACCTGCATCACACTAGTCATTGAGGCAGTATGATTATTGTGTTGCAAAATCACTCTCCTTCCGCTCTTTGATTGATATACCGTTTCTGCAAGCGTTGCTGAAAGTTCTTTGTAGCTTACTTCAGTAGAGGAAAAATCAACCAGTACCACTTGATTATGCCCTTCGAGATCATGGATAGTGACATCCCCTTGCCCATGACCACTCACAATATAGATATCATCCCCTTTATCACCAGCTAAATGGTCCTTTCCATCTAAAGAAATTAATACATCCTGTCTCATACCTTGTGCCAATAAAATATCATCGCCTTGACCACCATAAAGGATATTTTCGCCACCTGTTGTTATCAACTTATCATTCCCACTCCCACCTTTAATCACACGGCCATGTTGTGACATATCCATCACCTCATCATGACCGGCGAGCATATCAATAAGCCAATGCTCTCTCGCATAATTCTCGGATAATACAATTCCATCATTTTTCAAGGTTTGTTTTAATGGTTTAGGAACACCATTTAGCATGTCAGCAAGCTCATTAACTGGCTTCCAGATGGCTAACTGCCCTGAATGTTTTGCTTTATCGAGTTTTTCTGATAAGTAATAAGACAACGAAGTCATACTATGCGTCGTCGATGAAATATATTTGTTATCGAGTTGGTTATAATGATGAATATTAAAGCTGCCCCCGCTAGTATCCGTTGGCTGCTTAATCTTGAGAATTTTACCTGATGATGAAACATAGACCTGATAGTCGGGCTCGACTTCTTCAATAGCTTGCTGTTTAAAGTTAACTAAATGGATATGGTTATTACCAAGATTATCTTCAATATAAACGGCGCCTGAGTGGTTGCCATCAATAATATAATGGTCATCTCCACCTTCGCCCATCAAAGTATCTATTCCTTCACCTGATAGCAGTAAATCATCCCCCTCACCACCACTAATAAAGTTCTTTCCTGTCCCGCCATAGAGAACATTATTCCCCACCGTGGCTTTAATATTATCATCACCTTCTCCACCTAATAGCACATAGCTATTTAAGCTCTTATTGATAATAGTATCGTCACCATTTTGACCATCAATAACATGCTTTTCTGATATATAACCCGCAGGTAAAAGAATTTGATCGTCATGATCGCTACTCTTTATAACTGGATTGAGTGGGGAAATATGATTTTTCTGTAAATCCACTTTAAATACATTACTATATTTATCTTGGATCAAAATCACCTCAGAAAGATTATCTCCCACATTTGTAAAATGAACGGTGAGTTTTTTCTGCCCAAACTTATCGAAGTTACCTAATTTGCCCTCATCCATCGATAGAGCAAAACCATTCTCGGTAGGTAATAATAAAATCACCTTATCATGTTCAGTGAAACTGTCTTTTACCTTCGCAAAATCAAAGGTAATTTCGCCATATTCATCTTTTTCTGTAAGAATTTGATAGGTATCAGCCCCGCGAGTGACTTCAATATAATTCCCTAATTTCACCAAAGGCAAAAAGTTATTTTTATCATTACCGCGATATGTTAATTTTTCCGCACGACCTATTGGTGCAAACCATCCCCATTCAGGTGCTACATGTTTTCGGTTCTTGTTTATTATGACGGTATTAGCCGTTTCATCTATTTCGACGGATTTACTGTCGGTAGTCGCGACTTGGTCGGCTTCTTGAATATAACTGAGGCTAAAATATTGCCCTGACTCTTTTTGGCCAATCTGCGTCGTCATCAACCAGCCATCTCGAGTTTGTACTCGATACACATGGTGAGTTTTTTTTAAGTCGCTATTTGGATCAATAACATTCTCTAACCGAATTAAAACTGAACTTTTTACATTGGTAAAATCATGTCCATCCTCCGTGCTACTTGGTAATTTAATGGTCAGAATTAAATCATTACCGCTTAGTTCAACCTGTTCTATTTCATCTAAAGAATATTCGATGCTCACATGACTTTGTGAACGACTCGATTCCTTGATAGCCACCTTAGCCTGATATTCTTTACTATTATTCTTATAGATAGGGTTTAGAAAACGTCTAGTTTTGACGGCTTTTTCTTTCCTTTCCCAATACTGCTCTGAAAGATAGAGATCGTTAACATGCTGCATCCATTCAAAACGGCGAATATGATAACTATCATTGCCATCACCACCCACGGCATCACCTTGAGTTAAAATAAGCTTATCATCACCACCATATCCGACTAATAAATCTTTACCTAATCCACCATCAAGTACATTATCTTTATCATCGCCACGTAAACTATCATTGGTATTTCCTCTGATGATAATATTTTCTATATTTTGTAAATGAGCAACAGAAATAAATGGATGTTTTCCTTCTTTCTTATAATGCAGTGTATTTTTTTCTAAATTAACATAAGCATGATGAGCATCAGGTAATAGATCAATAATCAGCGTATCCTTCCCGCCTTGACCATCAAGATACTTAGTTGGCATTGTGTTATTACGTGACATTAATCCGCTTAAATTATTATCTCGCAAATAAAAGAGATCATCTTTATCTCCACCAGCGAAATATTTTTCGCCAGATAAAACCTGAAATGCATTTTTTCGCTCTTTTGCACCAATAATGACATCATTACCGTTAGCTGTATTCCAACTCGTTCCTCTACTACGAGGGTTATCCAAATACAATGCGATCCTAGGGATATTACCCACTAAATTTTCACTAAATCTCCGCTCATTTTCTCTAAACACCTGCTGCCCTATCACTCCAAATTCAGTTTTCTTCGAATAAAAATTAATTTGAGAGTAGCTCGAATTTAATAACTGATGATGTATTGGTAAGGTCAAGAGACTCTCTGAAATTTTATGGCGAGATTTAAATTCTTCAAATAACGGATTTTTATATTTTGAATTTAAAAAATAAATATCATTAGTAGGTTTAGTACCTGTTTGTTTTATATCAACTATCTCTTTAGCTTCTTTTTTAAGCTCGAAATCACTACGAACCGATAACCCCATTCTTTGATACACATAATTTAAATTTTTAAACCATGCACTTCTTCTAATGATCTTGTTGTTAAAAATAAAATCAATTTCGTTAGCAGTAAAAGAAGGCGCATCTCTTTTCGAAAAATGGGATTTATAATGCCCTGCATCTATACGTCGTTCTTCTAATTTCCCAAGAAAATAATTTCCATATTTATCCACTAAATAGTATTTTTGCTCATCATCATAAACAGGGGCTTCAATAATACCCAAATGATGATCAAAGCCTGCCGCTAGAATATTACTCTCAAATAATGTAAGATCCATTTCCCAATCTTGTTTTTTAAATGCATTGATATACAACTGGGTATTCATCTCCTGTTGAGTGCGCAAAGTAGGCTCTAAACCTAAAGCCCCTCGAATTCCTTCTTCTAATTCCCGATCCCAATCAATATTAATGACCTCTTTAATATTCTCAACTGCACGAATACCATTGTAAACCCATCCTCCCACAAGCAAAACTCCCCCAACAACTAATCCAATAACAGGAACAGTCGAAGCTCCGACTAATACAGCAACCACTGTCACACCATTAACTACAGCACTCGCAATTGATAAAGCAGCATTGACGGTAAGATCTTGGCGTTGCTTAGGATCGGATACTTCATTGAGTTTGGATAAACAATCGTAGGCTTGATAGATATCAATGCCCATCCCGACTAAGTTAAAAATGACAACGGTTCCTGCGGCAAGCCTTGTACGAATAAGGGAGCTAACACCTCTTGCAGAAGAGATATTTAACAACATCGGTTGTATAATCATATCTCCGTAATTAAAAAAAGCGGATGCACAAAGTAAATAAAATTGTTTTTCTAGTTCATTAATCTCTTCTTCTGTAATATCTGGTTTATCAAGTTTATTCAAAATAGCATATGCGCTAATCATGCTTTGAATAACACCAGCAGACCCCATTCCTTGACCAAATTTATTTGCAGTACGTTGGAATAATGGAAGTTTAGTTCCAGCCTGGCGAACTTTTAATAAAGTTGAAGATGGAATAGTTTCTCGCTGTACATCACTATTATTTGCTAGATACTTAAACTGCTTTTTCAGCACTGCCGATTCACTAAAACTAGCTTGGTGATTGACTAATTGATATATATCTACTGAATTTAGCTGCTCATGAAATATTTTAGTAAAAATAACGTCGTCTTTTCCACCTTCCATTAAGGAAAAATACATTGCTAGCTTTTCAGGAGAAAAACGCATTTTTTTATGCAGGTTATCTGAGGTGATATCCGATAAAGTGATGGGTTTCCCCTCTATCGTTGCCCCTAATTGCTGTAATTTAGCGAAAGCGATTTTTTCACCATGAATAGTGACCCAACTATTTTTAGGTGAACTAAATTCAGCTTGCTCGATAATAGATTTACGTTGACTCTGTAGAGATGATAATCCGACTTTTAAGCTCTGCGACTCCAAATCAATTGATTGAATGTTTCCCCTAAAGTCACCATTTTCCATTTTTTGGAAGCCGGCCGACTTCCCTCTATTTATAGATTGCCCATCGGAAAGTTTGATGTCCTCATTAAAATACTGTTTCAGTTGCTGTTGAAATTGCTGTTGCGCTAACTGAAGAGAGTTATTTCTAATGCTAAATTGCACCCCTTGAGGGTCAAATAGGCAAATTTCGTACGCCCCATTACGCCTAACATGAGTTACAGTGTAAGTTGTTGACTTACCATGTAAAAATACGATCCTATTTGACGTATCAGCAACCACTGAAAATAAATCTACGACTGATTGGTCAGAAATAGAGATACTGTTATTCTTGATTAGCGAATCAATATCCTGAGTATATTTTTGCATTTTTTTCAGCAAAGTATCCTCTGCTGAAGTCAGTGTATTTTGGTCTTCAATTAACTCAATTTGAGCCTTTCGCTCAAGAAAATCACGTGCTAACTTACTATCGGTTAGATAATATTCAATGCCATATATACGACCTAATTCTCGGTCTATCCCATTAGAGCCACCATATTGCGATACAATACCATGATTAATCAAACCAATATTTTTTCCTTGGTTTAATTGTTGGTGATATTGTTGCAATCGTTGGGCTTGATAATTTTCATAAGTTTTAAATGCTTCAGTAAAAGAGATGCTTTTAAATATTCCACTATCACCTTCAAAGTTTTTAGCACTGAGCTCACTAAATCCTTTTAAATTCTCACTTAACAAAATGAAATTATTGTTATCAGTCACTAAAGCTAAAATTTTACCTTTATCTATTCCATCACCGGCAGGAAATAGCTGTTTAAGTAATTCTTGGGACTTTTTACTTAAATTATTTAATACTGAGAGATCATTTTTTATTGCCATTAATAAAGTATGGATGCTATCTGCTTGTTGCCGATAACTCATCTCTATTGTTGCCTCTATCAATTGATTTATTGATGCTGAATTGAGTTCATATCTACGGTTTAATGCTTCATTTAACTTTGAATTTACGAGAGGATCACTTAATACAATAATTAGTTTTTTAACATCAATAAGCCCTTCGTTATCCGAAAAGTAATTTAACAAATAAGGATGTTGCATAAAATCAATATCTTGAATAGCAATTTCTTTTAATGCTATTTTTTCCAAAAACGAAATGAGCTGCTGGTTAGGCTGACTTGCGAGTACAGCAGGAGAAACATTACTGCTTACCGTTGTGGGTTTATCCGGAGCTTCATAGGTAAATTTAGATTTAACTTCACGGTTAATACCTTGTACTTTAAGCTCCTTAGATAAACTGCTAAGAAATATCTTATGCTCACCCGCCTCCGTTATCATTGCAGGTCCCACAGAATGAAATAGGATATTTTCTGGACTTATCAGTGGATATTGTTTTTTGAGTGCCGATAACTCAATAGATAATGCATTTGTGGGCTTTCGTAACGTTTCTGCATCGCCAATCATCACCCAATGAGTTATTTTTTGTTGTTCCACTAAAGACATTAGATGTTCTTTACCGTATTCCAAAATATGTTTTTTACTATCAACATCCATTTGAAAAATTAATGTATTTTGAGGACTTCTAGCAGCTAAATTCTCTGCTTGTAATAAACCTTTTTTATCCCCCATCAGCCTAATAATAACCGTTAATTCTTCTGAGTGCTTAATTGTTCTTTCTAATGACTTTTTTTGAATATTCTGGCTATTAACCATCTTCCAAATGGGAGTATCAATGATACCAAGTTCATTTAGCCGTGTAGGGAAAGTTGAATAGAAATCATCAGGTAAAATATTATTATGTTTTTTAAGCTCCTGAATAAATAATTTATAGGCATCTTGATTATAAGCAACTTTCTTTAGTAAATTATTATCAATAGTACGAGTATCGGGGTCCCTAAACATAGACATAGGATCAGGCTCAATATAATCATCTAACTGAGCAAGTGAGAGTTCACCACGACGAAGCTCATTAATAAAATATAATGTGCTAGAGTTATTATTAATCCTGACTTGCTCACTTTCTGAATGGTATTGATAGACAAATTTATAACCTTGGGTATTTACTGAGTCTATTTCAAAATCAACTGGATAGATCAGCTTAGACCCTAAATACATATTTCCAACTTGCCGATTATAAGCGATAACAGGAGCTTGTATATTATTTTCAGCAAGTAAACTAGTCGCTTTTAGTGCAAAGTTTTCATTAACACCGCCTCGACCTAAATTGCAACCTATCATGACGAGTTTATCCGGCGTTGTATTTTTTAAAACTTTTCTGCGCAAATACATTAATGCATCTACATATTGCTGTGCATTTTTTCCCATATAAAGAGTTGGCTGATGATCACCATAATATTCTCCATGACCAATTGTTATCCAACGCACTTTTCCTACATTAATTCTATTTAGGTCTCCATGCAAAATTTTATATTGCTTCGAGCCCATATCATACTGTATAACCATAGAGTCTTCAGGATGTTTAGAAAATGCATTAGCAGTTGCTTTAGCTGAATCTTTATCACCACCATTTTGTATAATAACATTATAGGTATATTTAGTAGGTTTTACCTGTCTATTAGTTTCCGCATCATTAGCTTTGTTCGTACTGTATATCAGCATCGGATCTAGCCAAATATCTAGGTTGCCCGTATTTGGTAAATCGGTTTCCGACAATCGGCTACTTTGATGACTTTCCTGCATGTTTACATAAATATCACCAAAGTCTGTATCTAACTGAACAACAGGTTTTTCTGTGTTCGGATCATTATTGATGATACTTTTTTTCCGTATTATTTCCGTTCGTCCTTCAATAAAACTGTCTGATATTTTACGTTTAGGCTCGAAGTATTGACCATTATCTCCTTCACTCCATTTTTTATTTAATGGGGCTCTATAACCCTGATTTATTAATAACTGCTGAAAATTAGAAAGCTGTTCGACGTTATGAACAATGATTGCACCTTGAGAGTTCATATGAAAATAAGTATCGATGGATTCCGTCGTACCTATAAGGTTATTTTTCCCTTTTAGCCGTTCCGGTAAGAAAAAGGTAATAGGGAAATTTTCGCTCATGACACTTGCAGGGTTAGCGTCATCAGCCCCATGATGGATCAGCTCCATCCCTTCAGCTAGACCAAGTTTTTTATTTAATTTATTTTTTATTTCTTTGATTCTTTTATTTGTAATGCCATTATCTTTGCCTTCTTTTTTATTATACTCAACTTCATTATGATATAATTTTTTCTGCTCTGGCGTTAATTCATCATAAATAACGTTTGATTTCCATTCAGACCAACTTGGCATCTCTGTCATTTTTACATAATGCTCCAATTCAGAGAATGGAAAAATAATCGTAAAAAGATCATAATCGGCAGTCAGTGCTTTTCCTGTTACAGGATCAGCAATAACATGGAATGGTTTAATATTACCTTCATCTTCATGGCATACATGCCAAAAATATTTGCCATCTCGATTTATTTTTTTTAACAAAAAAACTTTTTCTTGCCCATCGAGAAGAGATGTTGTTTTACTATATTCACTACCATTAACTTTCTCTAATGGTGTAATTTCATTATATACAGTTAATTCATTAACTCTCTCTGGTGTTAGTTCAAGAATGGTCGATTTTGCATGTCCATTATCAATCGCCTGTTGTGTATATGAATTATATTTATTTTTATTTTCACGTCCTGATCGTTTAGCGTATTCCTGTAATACAGGAATAAAGCCACTGTGAGGTCCCCAATCTGAACTTTTACTCTTAATATTTAATCCTTTACTACTGTATTCTCCAGATGAAATTAAACTCGCTGATTTTTCATCAACAGGGCGAATACCTATGATAATATTTTCCTCATTTGCAACTTGCGTAATCGCCTTTTGATGAGATTCAGGTATACCAGTAATCATCTTTCTATCATCAGGATCAATTGGGCTTAATTGTAAATTAACACTTTTATAATCAAGTTTAGTATTGTTAAGTTCTAATATTGCCTTAGATTTAATTTTAACATCTTTAATATCAAAATTTTTACTTACCTCGTATACCAAGCCTCCATCAGAAGAGATAAAAATATTCCGCCCTAATTCTGATAAAATTTGGGATTTTCTTTCTATTAAATACTTTAATTCAAAATTATCAATAATATCCGTGTATATGTAAAATGATTTACCATTAATTTCAGCTTTAACTTTAATTATTTTCTCTTCAGGATTAAAATCTTTATAAATAATCCTATCTCTATCATTAATACCTACAGATACCTCTCTTTCTGATAGTAATGCACTTTCCGTAATATTAATTTCAGTTTTATTTAATTTACTTAAGTTAAAATTTACATTTCCATCATAGTTATACTTATAATAACCTATTTTAAAATCATTGTTTTTCAAGGGAATGAAACTATAATCATCTGATTGTTTTAGTACAAAACCCTTTAGAAAATTAAAAAATTCTTCTTGGTTATCATATTTTTTTATTCCTGAGTTTGGATCGAAAAATGTGAACTCCCAAGATTTTGTTGTTGCATTAAAATCTGCTGTTATTGCCATTACATGAGTACTTGAACAGAATTTGTATCTCAGGGGATTACGCCCATGGCTAGTTTCATTACTTAACTTTCTTATGAATTCATTTAATGAAACCTCTTTTTTTAAATGGTCATCATATTTATTTCCTTCATGTGACTGGCTCCTTTTCATTCCTCTCAATATATTTAAAGATTCAACTTTATTATAATTATCCCTTTGAATATCATTAAAAACAATCTTCAAAAAAAATCTTGCATCATGTTTCGTAAAATATTTATCCATTGGATTATTTACATCACTAAAATGCGCCTTTAGCTTCAGAAACAATGGATCTTTTGAAATTTCTAGACCTTCTTTTGATTTAAAAAAATCATCATCAGCAAGAAGTGCACAATGATATTTTTTTGCTTTTATTTTTTGCAGTTCAACAATAGATTCATAATACTCACCTTTAAATTGGCTATCTTCATATGTCGTGTTTATAACGTAATCAATATAGTCTTTGAAACTTCGACCATTAATATCTTCATATGTGGTTTGTTCAAAATAATTATAATTTCTTACGGAGCTTTCATAATTTTCTTGATGCTTAACTGCATTAAAAACAAACTCATTCAAGAGCGCTTCCGTATGCATTTTTAGTGCATCTGAACGTGCTTGACTTAAGGTATCTTGGTTTGTTTTATGATTATTCGCTACATCTAATAGGGCATTTAACTGTTTAATATAATCAATATGTTGATTATTACCCGCATATATTAAATACTCATTAGCTAGGCCGTAACAATAACTAAGGGTCTTAGCCTGACTAATGCCATACTCACTTAATAATTTATTTCTTAAAGCCTCATTTTCAATAGAGTTTGCATATAGATGTAAGTTAACTTGTTCAAAATCCATTTAGAAGTCCTCATATAATTTATAAACATCCAATCTATATTCAACCAAAACATAACCGCACTGAATTTATTTTAAAAATAGATTATAGATATAAAATTAATAATAATAACTAACTAATTAAAATTAATTTGAAGACTAAAAATATCAATATATTTTTAATTTATCCAACTTAATATGAAAATTAAGATTTATTTCAATAAATAAAAAGTTATTAATATTAAATTATTAAATATATCATTACTCTTAATAGCAGCAATGTGAATTAATTATCAGAGGTGGAAATAAAAACGCCCCATAAATGGGGCGACAGACCATTGACAAACCCATCAGGTTTGGAAATGGCTCTTTTGGGTTGTAAAATTAACAAGGAAAATCAATTTATTGATTTTCACCTGATAACACAAAGAGGGAAAAACCACGTTTTTATCCCTCTTTGTCATCAACCTCACGCCCCATAAATGGGGCGCTCTTATTTATTTCATCTTTTTACCAAACAGGTAATTCGTCTTGCAAGAAAGGATTAGAAATGCGCTCATGCCCTAATGTCGACATCGGACCATGGCCCGGAATAAAGTGATAATCATCACCAAGCGGCAGCAGTTTGTTCTTAATCGATGCGATCAGGTCTTGATGGTTACCGCGAGGAAAATCGCTGCGCCCGACGCCACCTTTAAACAACACATCTCCCATGGAAATAAGTTTGTCAGCATGGTTCACAAAAACAATGTGGCCGGGTGTATGACCTGGGCAATGCAGCACATCAAATTTAATGTTTCCACACGTGATGCTATCCCCTTCTTCTAGCCAATGATCTGGTGTGAAATCAGGGCAATCACCAATATAAAACATCGCATTTTGCTCAGCGAGATTTTCAATCCAGAACGCATCTTCTTTCTGTGGACCATAAATCGGTACACCGAAATGTTTTGCTAGGGGGGCTGAGGCGCCAATATGGTCAGAATGACCGTGGGTAAGCAGGATTTTCGTTAATGTTAATCCGCGGCTTTCAATGGCAGTAATCAGCTTTTCAGCCTCACCGCCGGGATCAACAATCACTGCATTCATTGAGGTTTCATCCCAGATAACCTGACAGTTTTGCATAAACGGGGTTACTGGGATAATCGTATATTTCATCGAACAATCACTCCATAATCTGTGTCACCTATGCACAGATTACCATGTTCTGACTGGACCTGTATCGATATGAATGAAATTGCTTTTCGGATAATAGCCCACACCGCCAGCACCCATTTTTAATGCCGCTTTACGGACGTTACTTAGCTGCAAGCCTTCAATATGGAAATCCATCGCTTGCCCACGGGTATGATAGCTTTGTTTCGCTACACCAGAGCTTTTACGACGTAATTCATTATTGGTTTGTAATGAACGATAACCCGAAATCAGCTGAACAGGTTTATTGGTTCCCATCATCATTTGCAGCAAATAAATTTGGTCAAATAATTTAGGATCAATGGTTTTCACTTTATCGCAGCGATAATCACGGAAAAGGTGATTTAAGCGAGCTAATTCAGACTTGTTATAACGGCGACCATCGAAAAACTCGGTCTTTAAAAACTCACCTGTATTTAAGTTTTGAAAACGTAAAATTCTTGGGCGAGGTGTACTCATTGCAGCAAGTACATGATTAGGTAATAGTCCCAGACCGATTGCGGCAGCACCAATTCCCAACCACTTTCTGCGGTTTTGATCAATCATATCCATAGGTGATAACTCAGGCGTTAATTATTCAGTAAATATACATTTCAACTTCATCAGTCTAGCAAAGGATATTTCGCTTTAATGTATAATTATGTAAAGAATTGAGTAAATTAAGGAAAATCCATCACTTTTATGCAAAAAGGTGAGTGGAATCACTTAGTCTAATCCGATTAGGACAGTTCTAATGCCCCATCAGGAATCATATGTAAACACAATGCATTCAATATATAAATATATTAAAACGGAATTGTTAGGAAGATTTAGGAATTAATGCAGAAAATAGCATCGAGGAGCCTAAGCCCCTCGATTAATAATCACTATTTTAAAATCGCTTTGATTGCAGGGAGATATTTTTCAGCGTTATCAATACTGCCATCATATTGATAAATATCCGCCCGATATTGCGGTTGCTGATCTTTATCAACCCACGCGGTTTGATAGTATAGATATACAGGAATACGGTCAGGAATATTCACATAACGCGTTGAGCCTTCTTTTAATGCCCCATCAATACGAGTCTGCGCCCAACCTGCATCACCTAATAAAATCGTTGCTAACTCGCTCGCTTTATTCACACGAACACAACCAGAACTAATGGCCCGAGCATTTTTATTAAACAGGCTATGGTTTGGTGTGTCATGGAGATAAATCGCGTCTGAACTCGGCATATTAAACTTATAACGCCCTAAAGAGTTACTTGAGCCTGGCGCTTGGCGAATGCGATAAGGGAAATTCGCAGGTGTAATATTTTCCCAGTCAATTGAATAAGGGTCAATCTCATAAGCATCTTGCCCCCACCCTGAATAAACCGTATAGCCTTTACGGCTAAAGTAGCTTGGATCCATTTTACCTTTCGGTGCAATATCCTTGCGCGCCAAACTGGTTGGCACACTCCAAGGTGGGTTAATCACCACATTATTCAATGCACTGCTCATAATTGGTGTTTTACGATCTGCACGCCCAACAATCACTTTCGAATCCAAAATGATGTCGTTATTCAGATAAAAATCCAATGTGTACGCAGGGATATTCACCAAAATTCCTGTACCGCTACTTTCAGGAACAATCCGTAAACGCTGAATATTCAGTGCCATCAGCCCCGCTTTTTGTTTTGGCTGCATATTGAGCCAAACGCGCGTGCCTTTACCAATCACACCATCGGCTTCTAAACCATATTGAAGCTGAAATTTTTTCACTGCGTCCACTAAGTCATCGCTATACACACGGGCATTAGCGGTGACTTTATTGATCTCTTCTGGCGGAGCTGATGCATCAACGGCCTCACCTACCGCAGCAGCTTCCAACAATCCATCACGCACTAAAATCTCACGGAGCGTAATGACATCATCGCTGGCTTGACCCGGTTTTAATGCTTTCGTACCCGTAATTTCTAACGTATCTTCTGGCAACGCGAGCTGTTTTAGCATCTCTTTGCGCATCGGTTGATACATCGCGTGTTTCGGTGCTTGAGCCTTCACCCACTCACCCAAACGATGTTCAGATTCAGCCTCTAACCATGGTTTCATTTGTGCCGCGGTCGGAGCGATAATTTTATAAGGGCGGCTGGTGTATAGCCAATATTGCCCCGTCGACTCAACGGAAGACAGATATTGTAAATAACCCAACATAGCGTCGGATAAAATAGCATCTCGCCCCATTTCGCTCAGCTGGCTATTTTCCAATGAAACTAACCATTCGCTAAATTGAGGTTGGAAACCTGCTAAGGCAAGCTCGGCTAATTGCTGTTGAAACTGGCTAATTGCCGTTTCATCTTGCCATAACAATTGCATTTGCCTGTCGGCATAAATTTTCGCCAACTGGTCCGCAAACACCAGTTTAGTTTCTGATGGTAAAGATGCGTTAAGCTTTTCCAAGCTCTCTTTTGTCGTAACTTTACTCACCTCTTCAGCGACAACTGATTGAGGTTGTTGAATTTCCATACTGCTTTGCTGCGTATTTTCTGCTGCGGAAAATGCAGGGAACTGCATCGCCATCAGCCCACATAATACTGAGATCTGCAGAGCTTTCACTCTTCTCTTTGCCATACATCCACCTTAAAGTTACTACATGGATAACATTATTTTTTTATTATAGTGACACTATTTGATTATATTTAACTCTGAGAAGAATGTTATAGGAATTGACTAATTTTGTCTTTATTGATGAAAAAAGTTATTGAGGTAGGTGATCCGAAATAAGTGCTATTTATAAGACAATATGAGAAATAGAATTGTTTGCGTTTTCCACCAAAGCTAAACGATATAACATATCAAATATTGACGTTTTTATTCTTTCAATAGAGTTAATTTAATATAAGTTATATTAAATCGCTGGAATGCGTCATCAATAAATAAACACTATTTTGTTAGTTAAAGGCGAATAAATACCTTTAACTAACTTTTTATCGAATATTAATATTCTGAGTTGATAACGACTTCCTCACCAAAGCGACCCGCTTTTGGCAACGGTTGGTAAGAGGAATTTGATGCACGGAGAATACGAATCCCACGAATATCCAACTCATGAGCCGCAGCAATATCCGCATCTGCGTCACCATAATAGATAGTTAATTTATGGTCACGCATCCAGCTTACTTTATTATTTTTACCTGGCTCATCGCCGGCAAAAATGACTGGATTCATTTTATCCGCAGGAATTCTTAAACCTTCTTGCACATATTGAGTCACAGTTTCAGTTTTAGTCTGTGTACGACCTGTAATAAAGTAAACTTTATCACCACGTTCTAAGTGCATTTTAACTAAATCGATGCCCACTTGTTTTGGCATACTGAATTTGTCCCACTCATTATTCATTTTTTCCCAGAATTGAGGGTTTTTCAGATAGCTAAAATCATTTGGGGAGAATTCAAGTTTTCCACGGTAGAAACCAGGACTTGAGAATAAAACGGTATCATCGATATCAAAGCCCACTGCCATTGGCGCTTTGCCTTCTAAACTCTGTTTAATTTGTTCAACAGAGACCCAATGAACCGGTTGTTGTGCCGCTAATTCCGCAACAGTGACTCCAGTACTGACTGTTTCTGGCATTGGAATTTTGGCTTGAGATGTTGCCGTAAAGCTCAGCGCTAATGCAATTGCACTTAACGTTAGGGTAATTTTCTTCATGTTCGATCCTTATAATAATTCATTTTCGTGACTAACCACTCACGCCCTGCAATGATAAAAGTTTTCATTACATAAAAATGAGATTCAAATCTCATTGCGGTCATCTATTAATGATTCAAAGGGAAATAAAGATAATAGAAATAAAGAAATTAAAAACATAAAGATAATAAAAAAACCGACACAATTTCCTATGTCGGTTTTTTTATCTAAAAACAAAAATCAATTATTGAGGTAATGCTTGCGGAGCAGGATTATCCTGACCAAAACCTTTTAGCCCAACAACATGAACGTGTTCCGTATTACCGGTCACTTTACGCACCAGTTTATATGTGGTTCCTTTCTCTGGGCTGATGTTTTCCGGCGCAGCGATAATAAGCTGCATTTCCAATCGGTCACATAACTCAAATAACGTGGCGATAGACTTCGCATCCAAACGCGCCGCTTCATCCAAGAACAGTAAGCGGCATGGAATGATATCTTTCGCACGCAGTCTGCGAGCCTCTTCTTCCCAGCTCTGAACAACCATCACTAAGATAGACATCCCCGTACCGATTGCCTCACCTGTCGATAACGCACCGCTTTCCGCTTTTAACCAACCATCGGAGCCACGGTTAACTTCAACCTCTAACTCTAAGTAGTTACGGTAATCTAACAGTTCTTCACCAATAGTTTGCGGCAAACGCTGCCCCATATCCATCTGCGGATTCAGGCGTTGATACAGTTTCGCCATCGCTTCAGAGAAGGTTAAACGTTGGCTAGTAAACAGGTCTTGATGCAGTTCGCTCTCTTCAGACAACACGCTCAACAATAAAGCGTGGCTTTCGCGAATGTTCACATTCAGTCTAACCCCTTTAACCTGACCAAATGCCACCGCTTGTAAGCCTTGGTTCAGCATACGAATACGGTTTTGCTCACGCTGGATAGTTTTACGAATGATGTTCGCCACACTCTTCGAGCTAATTGCCAGTTTTTGTTCACGGGCAGTTAACTCTTCGGTCAGACGCGCTAACTCAATTTCCATCTGCTCAATCGCATCGATTGGGTCATCGGTACGAATAATATCTTGGCGAATACGCTCACGCAGATGTTGGTAAACTGCGATAAAGAACTGAATTTTACGTTCAGGATGTTTAGGATCTTCGGACATACGCAGTACATCACGAAGATGTTCGTTATCTGCTACCGCTAAACGCAGCGCTCCTAACGCCTTATCCGACATCGAACGTAAACTATCACCATCGGTATAAGCTAATTCGCGACGATGCAGACGACGCTCAACGCCATTATCTTTCACCAAGCGCATCACCGCACACCAACCCGCTTTCGCCATCACAACTTGCTCACGGATTTGGTAATAATCTTTTTCCAGCTTACGCAGGCGTTTTTGCAGGTTATCCATTTCCGCTTCACATAACGTCAGTTGTTTTTCTAACTGGTTGATGCGGCTACGGTTTGCCATAACGGATTGATGTAATTCATCACGGCGAATGCTGGCACGCTCTTGCGCATCGGGATCCGCTTTCACGCCCATTTCTTGCATTTCTGCTTCAAGTTCTTTCAACATCTCTTGCTTGGTGTCGAATGAACTGCGCAGCGATGCCAGAACTTGGTGATATTGAGTGCTTTGCGCTTGTTGCTGACGTAATAGCTCACGGGCACGAGTTCTATCTGCTTCTGCATGTTCTAAACGCTGACGCAGTTTTTCATTCAAGTCCGCATTTTCATTGACCATCCCCGTCGAATCACTGTAGCTAAAGTGCGCGCGACGTTGAGCCACTTCCACCAAGGCAAATGCTTGTTGCTTCGCACTTTGCTGGGTATGTTTCGCCAATTCATAATCTTTACGCAGTTGATCATGTTGCTCAGGATCACTGAGTAATACCGTCACAATCGGCTCTAACTTCGCCAGATTATTACCGTGTTTATTGATGAAATGAGCCGCTTCTTCAGCTTCTGAAAGCTCTTCGCGGGTCTCTTCAACGCGATCCACCAGCGTTTCATCCATCAACAAATTCACTTGCGGCAATAAACGGTTTAATGCCAGTAAGTTTTCTTTGCCTTGAGCGAACTGTTGGCGCTGTTGCTGGGTCTGCTCTTCAAATTGGTTCAGTCCACGCTCTAATTCAGTACGTTTTTGATTTAATGTACGAATTTCAGCTTCAGGATCCGCTTCAAATGCCACTGAAATATGCTGACCAATAAAGCGGCTAAATGCTTGGTGAGCACGCTGAATTTTTTGCACGTCAAATGACAAGGTCGCATAACGCTCCGCCAATTCATCACGCTCAGCACTCAGTGACTCTAAATGGCTCTCACGGGCAGCTCGACCAAATAACGGTAATTCTGGATAGCGAGAATAACGCCACTGACGCTCTGATGAACGGACTAATACTGCATTTTCAAACTCTTGAGCATCAAAAACGCTGTCATCAAATGAGGATGGATCCCCCTCGATAAAATACACATCATCAGGGCAATCTTGTAAATTTTCTAGCTGCTCGCGAACCACGGCCAAGTCTTGTACCACGATACCGTGACGGGCTGGGCCATAAAGCGCCGAGAAATACGCCGCATCTTCAATAGTAATATCGTCGTAGATTTCAGATAACAGCACACCATTAAAACGCTCTGCCAGTGCCAGCATGCGCCCATCTTCGGCACCACTTGGTTGGCTTAAACGTTCGATTTGCTTATCGAGATCACGGCGCTGCGCTGCAACTTCATCACGCTCAACCGTAATTTCCCTTTCTTGCTCCAGAAGTTGCTGCATAAACTCAGTCACTTCAGTGCTATTTTCGAAAGTTTCACCCGATTGTTCGTTAAGCTGAGTTAGTGCTTCTTGTGCCATAATCCACGCAGGCGCTTTCGCGGAAAGCTGGCTGATACGCTGGCGAATTTGTTCCAACTCTTGGCGCATTTGCATGCGTTTTTCGCCGCTTTCATTAACGCCAGTACTTAACTCTTCTTGCAGAATTTCTAACTCGGCCATCAAGGCGTCAAGCTCATCGGGCTCAACACTTTGGCCATAACGTTTACAGAATTCGCTCAGTAATTTTTCGGCATTACGCTGGCTATCTAAACGCTGTTGCAATTCAGATAATTGCATACGCAGTGGCTGAACACGCTCAGCTAAATGTTGTTGCGATGACCAGTCACGCAGTAACGAACGCGCTTGTGTATACGCATCCCCACGGCTTACGTCGCCTAACATAGTTTTAACTAGCTGATACGCTTGCTCAAACTGGCTATGAGCTGCATCCGCCACGCTCATTTTTTGCTCTAACGCGAGTAAGGCTTCAGTGGCTTGCTGCTCTTTGGCCTCAAAGGTTTCCAGCCATTCATCGATGTTTTCAATGGTAAGATCAGGCAGTTGGCAGAGTTCGCGAGCACGGTTTAAGGCATGAAGTGCTTGCTGATATTGAATCGCACGAGTTTGCTGTACATCAAGCGCTTGCTGGTAATCTGCCAGCTGGTTTTTCAGCTCATCCACTTCAATTTCAGCGGCTTGCGCACGAGCATCAAGCTCTTCGTGTTTTTCTGTGGCTTCCGCGACGACTTCGCTCTGTTCTTCAAGGCGATAAGTGAGCTCTTCAATATCGGCTTGATAGCGGTCAATTTTTTCTTGATGACGTAATGCAGCTTGCACCAGATTTAAGTGGTCACTTGCCGCTTGGTAGTCCGCTTCGATTTCTGTCGATGCTTCGTTTTGTTCATTTAATTCACGCGCCATTTCCACACTACGAACTTGTTCAACGCGCAGTTGTTTGCGATTACTATACAGTTCGTTACGGGCGGCTAATGCTGCATCTAAGTGAATTCGGCGTTCATTTGAGTGGCGCATATAGTCCGCAGATACATAATCTGTGGCTTCACTGATCAAATGTTTAAATAAATCACGGTCAGATTGTGTAACGCGGATGGCTTCCAGTGTTAAACGGTTTTCACGTAATGCCGCTTCCATATCTTGGAATGCTTTACGTACGCCACTGTTTTCTGGTAATAAATAGTCACGCAGTGAGCGGGTGATCGCACTGGAAATACCACCATATAAGGAGGCTTCAATCAAACGGTAATATTTACTACGATCTCCTGCTGAACGTAGACGTTTTGGCAGCACACCCAATTCGAATAATACTGAATGGTAGTCCGTGATCGAGTTAAACTGCTTAAATTGGATGCCTTCTTGTTTTTCTACGCGCTCTTTCAGGTCATTCAACGGAATAACCTTAGCTTGGCGCCCTTCAAACACTTCCGTTAATACTTCCGTTGGCACTGTTGCTAATGGCACGCCTTGGATCATAAACGGTTTGATATCGACTTTTTTATCGCGTCCCGCTACTTGCTGTAAGCGAACACCGACCATAACACGTTGATGTTTAGAGTTTAAAACATCCAGCACGGCATAACAGACACCGGGACGTAGCTTTCCGTGTAGACCTTTATCACGGGACCCCGAAGTCGCCCCGGCTTCTGTGGTATTACGGAAATGCAGTAACGTTAAGTCAGGGATCATAGCGGTAATAAAGGCCGCCATGGTGGTGGATTTACCCGCACCATTTCCCCCAGACAGGGTGGTGACTAATTCATCAAGGTCAAAAGTACGAGCAAAAAAGCCGTTCCAGTTCACCAGCGTCAGTGAGCGAAATTTTCCGCGTTCAATCATTCTTGTTCATCCTCTTCACTGTCAGCCAGATCTTGACTCTCATCCGTTTCGTCTTCATCGCTGTCTTTTAGCGATAATTCCCCTTCAAGAGAGACCGCTTCACCATCACGGATCATGCGTAATTGTGCTTCTTGTGGGTTATCGCCACTACGCACATCCGCACCAAAGCGGAACACAGACTCATTAATAATAAATTTGCTGGAGTCATTTTGCAGGAAATAGACCATACCTAAACGACGTAAGCGGTTTAAGGAGGTTCTCAGTTTTTCCTGTAATTTTTGTTTATCAAGGTCTGAACCTGTGGAGCGTTGATTAACAAATTTCAGTAATTTGCTTTCGTCGGCCAGCGACAATAACTCTTCAAACAGCTCTTGAGAGGTAAAGACCCCTTGGTTGGTTAGACGCTCAGGACTCAAATAGAGGTAGCACAGAATTTTACCCACCATCATGTCCAATTCAGACAAAACAGAACGAGGAATTAAGGTGCTAGAACGGGGACGCAAATAGAAGAAGCCTTCTGGTGCCCGGATCAGCTCAACATTATAGCGAGCATAAAATTGCTCTAACGGTTCCTGAAAATCCATTAAAAATGCATGATTATCAAGGTCATCAATACTGATATGGCGACCTGCACGCAGTTGGCTATCGAGCTCAGGAAAAATCGGGTTAGCTAGTGCTTGAGCCAGTTTAACTGGCATAAATTGTTCAATATTTGTCGATGACATGTGCCTGTACCTTGGCTCCGTGATCATTAATAGCGCGCCATTCTGCCGGTAATCCCGCCAGATCAGCCTCTGCGATACCTAGTTTTACAGCCTGATCGATAATAATACGCGCAACGTCAAAATGGCGTTTCTGCGGGTATTGCGTCAGATAACTCTGTAATACGTGACCGACATCCAGCGGTTTGTTATCCGTTTTATAGAACGCAAGTTGCGCTTCGATTAACGCCGCTAATTGGTCATTAAGTTCACTGAATTCTTCAAATTCTAGATCAGGTGGAAGTTCCCCCATCACCTCTTGATCATGAAGTGCCAGCTCCTCATCACGCATATCAAAAAGCCTATCCGCATTGGCATAGGTGAGTGCCCAAGGGCTATCGAGGTACTGCTGTACAGATTGACGTAAACGTTGGGAAAATATACGGTTTTTATCCATATCAATCGCTGTACGGATAAATTTATGAACATGTCGGTCGTAACCAATCCATAAATCAATGGATTGCTGCCCCCAGCTCACAATACGGTCTAGCTTGTTTTGCAAATCAAAGATTAGTCGGTCGACCATTTCCGAGAACTGCGGCGCATTCATGTTAGCTTCTTGAATACGTAGTAAGTTTGCCTGTAGCTTATCGCCAGCCGCTTCTAAAGTATCTTGCAATTCTCTTAATGTGCCGGACGTTTCAGAAAGTAGCTGCTCACAGTTAGCAATTGCCGCCTGCCAGTCTTGGTTTAACAGTGCAGCAATATCATCTTTAACGCTGTTTTGTTGCTCATCCATAATTCGCTGTGACAGGTCAATACTGTCAAAAATTTCAGCGACTGAATATTTTAATGGCGCAAAAACATGACGGTGCCAATAAAATTCATCACCACCTTCTTCGGCTGATTCCGCTGCACGTTGTAGCTCTCCCGCCACAATCGATAACTGCATCGATAATCTTAATGTCGAAAATTCGCGTTGACGAATATAGTAATCACTAATGCCAATACCGAGTGGCGTTAGACGATAAATCGCATTTCCTTCGACAATGTCGCTGGCAAAGCGGTTAAATATTTTTTGGCGAACCATGTCATTAATGGCGTTGTTCGCTCTGACTGCCAGTGATTCGGTGGTTTGTTCGAAGCCTTTGCACACTTCTCGAAACGCATCCACCAGCTCCCCTTCACTCATTTCACCGTTAACCCGCTCACTGTTCAGCACTGCGACGGCCAGCAAAAACGCTAAGCGTTCTGCGGGTAGGGAAATCGCAAAATCATTTTTTCGTGCCCAAGACACGAGTTCAGGGACGGTCTGGGAAAAATCACTCATAAATCGTCCTTTTGGGTTTGTTTGCGTGCCATAACATGAATATATCGCCCCATACTGATATAGGGTTCTTCACGACAATATTGTTGTTCAAGCGCCAATAACGCTGGAAAGTCTTTTTGTTGTAATTGTCTACTTTGCAAATAATCATGGAACACTCTGACGCCACTTTTGCCTAAAATATCCATACCACAACCAATAAGCCACTCATCAACCTGTTGAGGGAAAAGCGGGTTCTGTGGCGATAATGAACGTTTGCGACGACGCTGGATATGAGGAGTTGCGAGATGAAAATTACCTAAAATTGCATTACGCATCACCAAGCCATTTGCATTATAGAACATGACAGAAAATATGCCTTCCGGTCTGATAATCTCTGCCAGTTGCTCTAATGCATATTTTTGGTCGCTAATCCATTCAAGTACTGCATGAAACAAGACAAAATCAACTGGTTCATCAAGGTGTTGAGCGATATCTTGAACTGCGCAGTGAACAAAGCTGATATTCTCGCTAATTCCTTGTTCATCAGCAAGCACCGATGCCCGTTCTAACATTTCTTCGGATAAATCGCAAAGAATAACCTGATGACCCATTGCGGCTAATTGACGAGAAAAATGCCCTTCTCCGCCGCCCGCATCTAATATACGTAATGTTTGGCCTGGGAAATGCGTTTCCAGTAACTGGGTAAGATCTTGCCAAACTACCGCTTCGCGAATTTTTCCTTTTGTCGTTCCATAAATATTTTTTGCAAATTTATCGACAATATCATCAAAGTTGCGGTCTGCCATCTGCGTTCCAGTTACCTATCATGAGTTATTTACAGCATATCAAAACCAAGAATTATAACAGATAATCTAGCTGTTTTTGCATAGTACTTTATTTTGTATCCGATTTATTTTGCATAGCATTTTATTGCTGATGCAGCTACATTTGACCCTATTCGCTTACATTATCTTCATGACAGGCTTTCTATGTTATTTCTGCTAAAAAAATACCTTGGCTCACTGTTAATGCCGCTGCCCTTATTATTGATCATTGGGGGAATTGGGCTGATTTTATTATGGTTTACCCGCTGGCAAAAAAGTGGAAAATCCTTGGTGACATTAAGCCTTATTATCATCGCATTATTGGGGCTACAACCTATTTCAGATCGGTTACTCGCGCCCGTTGAAGGCCCTTATGATAAGCGTTATGAGCTTATCACCACCAATCCGCCTGAAGAGATAAAGTATATTGTGGTTTTGGGAGGTGGATTTACCTATAACCCAGATTGGAGTCCTAGCTCGAATTTGCTCAGTAATAGCTTGCCTAGAGTCACTGAAGGGGTACGTCTTTATCTGCAACATCCAGGTAGCAAATTGATTTTTACTGGCGGTAAAGCCAGTAGCCCAATAAGTAGCGCTGAAGTCGCATCTATGGTCGCTCAATCTTTAGGAGTTCCAGCGACAGATACAATCCCGCTAACCGAACCGAAAGATACGCAAGAAGAGGCGTATGAAGTGGAAAAAATTATTGGTAAGCAGCCGTTCTTGTTAGTGACCTCAGCGAACCATTTACCCCGCGCGGTGAAAATGTTTACGAGTCGTGGGATGCAGCCTTATCCAGCCCCGGCTAATCAGTTGGTGATCACCAGCGACCTGAATCCTTGGGAGCGTTACATTCCTTCAGCATTCTATTTTAGCCACAGCGAACGAGCATGGTATGAGCTCATTGGCTCAATTTGGTGGCACTTAAAGCCGGAAAATACCCAACCAATTGAAGATAATCAGACCGAGTGAAATACAAAGGGGAAACTTATTCAGTTTCCCCTTCACTTATCTGGCCATATTCACTCTGGAAATTATGGCTGAAACGCTTGTCTAACCAACTCGAGATCTTCCGGTGTATCCACTCCTGCGCCTGGTGCTTTTTCAGCAACCGCCACATGAATTTTTTCACCATACCAAAGCACGCGAAGCTGCTCTAGCATCTCGATTTTCTCTAATGGGCTGGCATCCCAAGCGATATAACGACGAATAAAACCCGCGCGATAAGCGTAGATACCAATGTGACGCAAGAACGTATCGCCAATGGTCTCTTTACTCTTAGCAAACTGGTCTCTATCCCACGGAATTGTCGCTCGAGAAAAATAGAGCGCATAACCGTCTTTGTCCATCACGACCTTCACTGCATTCGGATTAAAGGCTTCTTGTGCACTATGAATGGGGACGGCGAGTGTTCCCATATTTGCCTGACTACCTTGCAAATTATGAGCGACTTGGCGAATGATTTCAGGTGGGATCAGCGGTTCATCACCTTGTACATTGACAATAATTTCATCATCGGAAAAGCCATAAGTGTCAATCACTTCAGCCAAACGTTCCGTACCAGATTGATGATCGGGGTTAGTCATACAAGCTTCCCCACCCGCTGCGATGACCGCGGCAGCGACATCTGGATGGTCAGTTGCAATAATGACTCGGCTAGCACCTGATTTAATCGCTTGCTCCATGACTCGAACAACCATCGGTTTACCGTGAATATCTGCTAAAGGCTTACCCGGTAATCGTGTTGAAGCGTAACGCGCAGGAATAATGACGGTAAACATAGGATTACAGTCCTTCGTCTAAAGCAACTTTACGCGCTTCGTTCTCAAGTAAAACGGGGATGCCATCGCGAACAGGAAAGGCGAGATGATCAAACTTGCAGATTAATTCGAGGTTTTCTTTGTTGTAACTTAGTTTGCCGTGACAGGATGGGCAAGCAACAATTTCAAGTAAACGGTGATCCATGTTTTCTCCCAAATGGATTTAAACTCACTTGGCGTCAGGATATCACATGCAGGTATCACCGTTAACTCTATTCTTGCTTATTAAGATCTCCTGCGAAGAATGAGAGGATAGTGCAGGAGAAATATTTCTGTTAAGAATTCAATTAGTAAGCGATAACGTCTCTTGCCGTTATGCCATCTGAATTACGAGTAACAGAGAACTCGACGTTTTGACCTTCAGATAAAGATTTGATTTTTTTATTCGCAATTGATTTAGTTGTTACGAAGATATCATCACCGCCATTACGAGGTGAAATAAAACCGTAACCTTCTTTTGCGTCAAACCATTTAACTTGGCCCATATGTAATTGAAAATTCATATTGAAACTCCTTCTTGTTCCGAGAACAATTTTTTATATTTGTATCATTACTCTCTACACGTTATTCCATTTATTTTGCTGAACTATTTATTTCGATCAGTTCATTCTGACCTATCTATTCAAGCCAATCTATTAACATCATTAAGAGTAATTAACTTAACCAATTTATGCATCAAATGTTTATGCATATCTTATAACGACCCAAGTGTAGGTTTCAGGCACCACACATTTACCGTGAACTTAACAGTCTATTTTGACACTATGATGACAACACGAAATAGTAGAGTAAGTAGTGTATTGCGAGGATAAGTGACTAACTCAAGAACGGGTCGTAAAATTAAAGCTAGCAAATAATCCACTTATTAATGTATTGCAACTTGGTACATAATAAGTAGATCTGCATCACATTGCAGGTATTATTATCTGAAATTAATCCTAAAAGCAAGCAATTTTATTTTAGATAAGTGATTTTATTTCACTTAAGATTCGTTTTTCGCCTATTTTATCAAACTGCGCTTCCACAGGAAGATACCACCAATTGGTCTGTGCGAAGGAATGACATTTAACAGCATCCTTTTCAGTCATCAGTAAATTTTGATTTTTTTCTGCTAAAGAAACGAGTTGCTGCTGGCTATAAGCTTGATGATCGGAAAACGCATGGGTATTAACAAGTGTTAATCCTTTGCTTTCTAAAGAAGAGAAAAAACGAGGTGGATGACCAATTCCCGCCATCGCAACTACATTGTTAAGCTCGGTAACCGAGTTTTTTTCGCCTGTAGCTAGGTTCACGGCCATATCCCCCTCTAGGGACATCAGTGTTTCATTTGAGTTAGGAACACCACCATTTACAATCAAGGCATTGACTGTTTTTAATCGCCCTGCACGTTCACGCATTGGCCCCGCAGGTAACCACCAGCCATTGCCAAAACGACGCTGCCCATCAATGACGACAATTTCATAGTCACGTTGCAATGCGTAATGCTGTAAACCATCGTCTGTAACAATAATATCTAATTGAAAATTATCGAGTAATGCTTTAATTGCATCACTACGTTTTGGTGCCACAGCAACAGGTGCATGAGTACGATGATAAATCAAAACTGGCTCATCGCCTGCAACTGCCGTGGTTGTCGTCTGGTCTAACACTAACGGATAATGGTCAGACTGCCCGCCATATCCACGAGATACAACACCCACACGAACACCTTGTTTCATAAGCGATTCAACTAGCCAAATAACCACAGGGGTTTTTCCATTTCCCCCTGCCGTTAAATTCCCTACAACCACAACAGGCACAGGGGCTTTCCATGAGCGAAGAAGTCCAGTTTTATAGCCGATATGACGTACTAACGTTATCAATCCATACAAAAAGGATAACGGAAGCAACAAAATATAGAGCCATGATTTACCGGACCAAATTCGCTCAATCATTCTTAAATTGGATCCTATGTAATTGCGCGTATGCCCCATTTTGGGCTAGTAGCGTTGCGTGGTCACCACGTTCAATGATATGCCCATCTTGTACAACCAAGATTTGATCCGCATTTTCAATAGTGGATAAACGGTGAGCAATCACAAGCGAAGTTCTATTCTTCTGCAATTCGTCTAACGCGGCTTGAATTGCACGCTCTGATTCCGTATCTAATGCTGATGTCGCTTCATCTAAAATCAAGATTGGCGCATCACGCAATAAAGCTCGAGCAATCGCAATACGTTGGCGCTGACCACCAGAAAGCATCACACCATTTTCGCCAATCATCGTATCTAACCCATTATCCAGCTTTTGAATAAAGTCCATGGCATAGGCCATTTCAGCGGCTTTTTCAATTTCTGCTCTGCTATAGCGCCCATCTGTCGCATAGGCAATATTATTTGCAACAGTATCATTGAATAAATAAACATGCTGAGATACGAGAGCGACTTGGCTACGTAAAGATTCCAGGGTGTAATCACGAATATCATGCCCATCAATACGAATACTACCCTTATCAATGTCATAGAAGCGGGTAATTAAGTTAGCGATAGTGGATTTACCTGAACCTGAACGCCCCACTAAAGCCACTGATTTACCGGCTGGTAGCGTAAAAGAAACATTCTCTAGTGCAGGGTGCTCTTTGGTTTGATAAGTGAACGTGACGGAATCGAACTCAATATCACCTTTCACTTGAGTCAGAACTTTCGTTCCTTCATCTTTCTCTTTTTCAGTATCTAAAATCGCAAATAACGTTTGGCATGCTGCCATTCCGCGCTGGAATTGCGCATTCACGTTAGTCAGTGATTTAAGTGGGCGCATTAACGCAAACATGGATGAGAAAACGACACCGATTGTACCTGGTGATAATTGTTCTTTGATCTCAGGGAAACTTGCTGCGTACAAAACAAATGCTAATGCAAAAGAGGCAATCATCTGAACAATAGGATCAGAAATCGCTGAGGCGCTAACCATCTTCATATTTTGACGGCGCATATTATTACTGACTTTATCAAAACGTTCTGTTTCGACTTTCTGACCACCAAAAATAAGGACTTCTTTATGCCCTTTAAGCATCTGCTCAGCGCTCGTCGTCACATGCCCCATACCCGTTTGCATGTTTTTGCTGATTTTACGAAAACGCTTAGAAACAACCCGAATAGTGATAGACACGACTGGCGCAATAGCGATCAAAATTAATGATAATTGCCAGCTGTTATAAAACATAATACCAAATAACGCGATGATATAAGTGCCTTCGCGAATAATGGTAATGAGAGCACCGGAAGCCGAAGATGCGACCTGCTCTGAATCATAGGTAATACGTGATAATAAAGTCCCTGTGGATTGCTGGTCAAAATAGCTCACCGGCATGCCCATCATATGACCAAATAATTTGCGGCGCATACTCATCACTACTTTTCCTGACACCCAAGAAACGCAGTATGTAGAGACAAAACTTGAAGATCCACGCACGACCATCAAGCCCAAAATTGCCAGCGGTAACCACTTCAGTGTGTCATTATCCGCTTTACCAAACCCGTCATCTAATAATGGTTTAAGTAAAGAAATCATAAACGCATCACCTGCGGCGTTGATGATAAGAGCAATTGCTGCAACAACTAACCCAATTTTAAAAGGCGCAATGGTTGGCCATAGACGCTTAAATGTTTGCTTTGTCGATAGGTCTTGATCATTCATGCTTTTATTACCAGACTTAATGTAAGCGCACTATTCTACAAGGGAAATTGGCTAACACCAAACCACAGATGATACCAACGTGGATTAATTTCTTTCCTGTAACGTAAGATTTCCATTTTTTCTTTATTAAAACATATTGTTACCTGACCTTCCTCCGCCGTATTTAACCACTGAATATTCTTTTTAGCATAGCGCAAATAGACTTTATCTGATGGAATTTTCCATGGGCTATATCTCGCAGAGGAAACTAGCGCCAACGTTGGCTGTACTTTTCGTATAAATAACGGTGTTGAAGATGTATTACTCCCATGGTGAGGAACAAATAAAATATCCGCTTTGAGCTGCCCATCATTTTGTAATGCTAGCCTTTTTTCGCCTTGTTTTTCCAAATCTCCAGTAAACAATAGTCGCCGATGCCCATCACTAACCTGAATCACGCAAAAATCATTATTATGTGATATTTCAGCTAGTTTCTCTGGCCACAATACTTCGAATCTTAACATCCCCCATTGCCAGCGTTGTCCTTGATAACAAGGAAGATGATTGGGTTGCCCAAAGCTACTACGTAGGCTTAGCCATGGATATGCTTCAATTAAATCAGAGATACCACCAGTATGGTCAAGGTGATTATGACTTAAGATTGCGTTGATAGGAGTGACTTGATGATGCTTTAAGAAAGGAATAATTTGCCGTTTAGCGTTGCTTCCATCACCCCAGCGGTTTCCCGTGTCATATAAAACTCCTTGTTTATTTTGCACCATAACCACAGCAAGCCCATGTCCAATATCCAACATGGTTAAGCACCAGTCATGCTCTTCGTGCTGGCTTTGACTCTTAGTGAAAAATAATAAAATAGCAATACAACTTAATAATCCAAAATAATTTTTATACCAACCAAATAAGATAATAAAAGCAAATGCCCAACAAAAAAACACGCTATAAATAGGCATTGTGTTAATTTCAGTCCAAAAGCCGCTTAAATATGTCAGTGGTCCTAGCCCAAACTCGAGGATACTATCAATTAACCCGAAAGCTACATTATGCCAAGCGCTTATAGGTAACAATAGCGTGCTAAAAATAACGGGTACCACTCCCCAAGTAATAAGCGGTACAAACCATAAATTTGCAAATAAACTCATAATATTAATACCGTTAAACAACAATACTTGAATAGGTATTAGTAGAATCAATAAACCAATTTGCAGATGAATTAGCGGCGTTATTTTTCCCATAATTGGATGACAACTCAACGTAGACGAAATGGGAAAAACACGAAACCAATACAGAATAGCTAATACAGCAAAGCTAGATAACCAAAAGCTATCGGAAAGGATAGCAAGCGGATCAAACAATAAAATCCCAGCAATACTCCATAACGCCCATTGCCACGGAAAACAGAAAAATGGCTGCTTACGGACATAAATCCAAAGTAGCAATGCAAATACAGCTCGAGTTGCAGGGATCGCAAAATTCGACAACCAAGCATAGAGAATGGCAAATATAACGCCTGAAAATAATGGTAAATTCTCACCTATCCATTTAACGGGTAGGAAAAATTGCAATAAGCGAGCGCATAAGTAACCAATTAAATAGGCAATGCCAATGTGTAATCCAGAAATTGCGATCAAGTGTGTCAATCCTGTTGATTGCAATAACTGTGTATGTTCCGTAGAAAGCCGTCCTCTCTCCCCAAACATTAACGCATAAATAATTCCATGATTTTGTCGTGTCGAAAGTGTTTCGCCGAACTGCTCAATAATTTTTTGTCGTATAGAACATTGCTGGCCTACTTGTACTGCTTGTTTGATTTTTAGTGTGCCGACAACTCGTTGAGCAATGAAATGCCTTTGCAGATCAAATCCGCCTTCATTCAAAGAAGCATGAACTGGATTTAATTTACCAACGACCCGCCATTGCTGCCCTGCACACACTTTTTCATGCTTATTTTGTTTTAAATTCCATGATGCATAGAGCGGAGGAAAAATTCGTACCCCATCGACTTTGTCTATCCTTACTCTCTTTTTAACATCATCCTGATTGAGTGGGATGCTAACAATCGTAATATCCCATTGCCGATGAGTACCACTTAGAAAATCAATTTTTTTCTGTACCTCAACACCATGCCAACAAGCCCAAAGCCAGCTCATTCCCATTAATGCCAAAAATCGAATGCGCTTATTGCGCCAAATAACCATCAGAATGACTAACAGAATAATACCAGCCACTAAGTAGTGACTAGAACTAGGAAGATTCGGCAAGAAAAGCAACGGAAGCGTACCGATAATCAATGCAATAGCGACTTCTGTATAAGAGAGTTTATCTTGATAGTGGCGGCTAAATTTTCCCATCGACCTTAAACCTACCTACGATTATTTCTGTGCAGATAAGTTAAAGGTATTCAGAGTGATTCAATAACCTTGTAATTAGAAAATTTAAAGCGTTATTCCAAAACTATATGCAATGCAAAAGAGTTAAAAAATTGAGCTGCGAAGCGCTTCGCAAAAATAGCCTTAAGTGATGCATTTAATAAGATATTAGAAGGTAATTTAAGAAAAGCAGAATGGGGAATTATAGACATAAAAAAACAGCGCTATATCAATATAGGCGCTGTTTTAGAGTAATAATTAAGATTTACAGTCGATTATTGACCGTAAATATTTACACGATCGCGTAACTCTTTACCTGGTTTGAAGTGGGGAACGTATTTACCTTCCAGTTCCACTTTATCACCTGTTTTTGGGTTACGGCCAACGCGTGGAGCACGGTAGTGAAGAGAAAAACTGCCGAATCCACGGACTTCAATACGCTCGCCTTCAGCTAACGTATCAGCCATATGCTCAAGTATTTCCTTTACAGCTTCCTCAACGGTTTTCGCTGAAAGATGAGACTGCTGGCTAGCCAGTCTTTCAATTAATTCAGACTTGGTCATAGTACCTCCCTAAACTACCGATACAAAGGGGTAACCGAAGTTACCCCCACTTAATTATTCGCCTTTAGCTGCTTTGAAAGCTTCAGCCATTGCATTGTTACCGAATGCAGTATCTTCTTGCTTGTTCACAGCTGCGACAGCATCTTTCTCATCAGCTTCGTCTTTAGCGCGAACAGACAGGTTGATTACACGGTTTTTACGGTCAACACCAGTGTATTTAGCTTCAACATCATCACCAACGTTCAGAACCAGAGTTGCATCTTCAACACGGTCACGTGAAGCTTCTGATGCACGCAGGTAACCTTCAACGCCCAGAGTCAGCTCTACAGTTGCACCTTTAGCATCAACTGCGATTACTTTACCAGTAACAATTGCGCCTTTCTTGGTTGCTGCCAGGTAGTTGTTGAATGGATCTTCAGCTAACTGTTTAACGCCCAGAGAGATACGCTCACGCTCTGCGTCGACTTGCAGAACAACAGCTGCGATTTCATCGCCTTTTTTGTAGTCACGAACTGCTTCTTCGCCTGCAACGTTCCAGGAGATGTCAGACAGGTGAACCAGGCCATCGATGCCGCCGTCCAGACCAATGAAGATACCGAAGTCAGTGATTGACTTGATCTTACCTTCAACACGGTCGCCTTTGTTGTGAGTCTCAGCAAATTGCTGCCATGGGTTAGATTTGCATTGTTTCAGGCCTAAGGAGATACGACGACGTTCTTCATCGATATCCAGAACCATAACTTCAACAACATCACCAACGTTAACAACTTTAGATGGGTGGATGTTTTTGTTAGTCCAATCCATTTCTGAAACGTGAACCAGACCTTCAACGCCTTCTTCGATTTCTACGAAGCAACCGTAGTCAGTCAGGTTAGTAACGCGACCAGTCAGTTTAGTACCTTCTGGGTAACGTTTAGCGATTGCGACCCAAGGATCTTCGCCCAGTTGTTTCAGACCCAGAGAAACACGAGTGCGTTCACGGTCGAATTTCAGAACTTTAACATTGATTTCATCACCAACGTTGACGATTTCGCTTGGGTGTTTAACACGTTTCCAAGCCATGTCAGTGATGTGCAGCAGGCCGTCAACACCGCCCAGATCAACGAATGCACCGTAGTCAGTAAGGTTCTTAACGATACCTTTAACTTCCATGCCTTCTTGCAGATTTTCCAGCAGTTGATCGCGCTCAGCGCTGCTTTCAGATTCAATTACAGCACGACGAGAAACAACAACGTTGTTGCGTTTCTGATCCAGCTTGATTACTTTGAACTCAAGCTCTTTGCCTTCCAAGTGAGTAGTATCACGAACTGGGCGTACATCTACCAGTGAACCTGGTAAGAACGCACGAATGCCGTTCAGTTCTACAGTGAAACCACCTTTAACTTTACCGTTGATAACACCAGTTACAGTTTCAGCTTCTTCGTAAGCTTTTTCCAGCATCAGCCATGCTTCATGACGTTTAGCTTTCTCACGAGACAGAATAGTTTCACCGAAACCATCTTCTACTGCATCCAGAGCTACATCGATTTCGTCGCCAACTTGGATTTCCAGCTCACCCTGAGCATTTTTGAACTGTTCTACTGGGATAGCAGATTCTGATTTAAGACCTGCGTCTACCAGGACTACGTCTTTATCGATAGCAACTACTGTACCGCGTACAATAGAACCAGGACGAGTTTCAATATTCTGCAGGGATTCTTCAAAGAGTTGAGCAAAAGATTCAGTCATATTAATGATCTTCAAGTGTCTTATATTAACGTCCATCTAGCATCCCGCCAAATGGGGTTGTTTCACATACCCCACAACATTCCTTGTCGCAAGGTTTTAACCATGCTAGAAAATAACCAGCATGGAGGTAATTGCGTATATTATCTAATTATAAGCTAAAATAAAGCCTATTATCACGATAATTGTAGAATTTTTTTCGCGTAGGTGCGTGCTTTTTCAATAACTTCCTCAATAGACATACTTGTGGAATCCAGCACTAACGCATCTTTAGCGGCAATAAGAGGAGCAACCGGACGGTTACGATCCCGATAATCGCGCTCTTGAATTTCGGTCAAAAGTCGTTCAAAGTTAACATCAAACCCTTTCTCCTGCAACTGCTTCATCCGACGATGAGCTCGCTCCTCGGCGGAGGCATCCAGAAAAATTTTCACTGGCGCATCAGGAAAAACGACTGTTCCCATATCGCGACCATCTGCGATTAAGCCGGGCATCATTCTAAATGCTCGCTGACGTCTTAATAGGGCTTCACGCACTCGCGGGAACGTGGCTGTTTGGGATGCGGTGTTCCCGACGGTTTCTTGCCTAATTTCATTAGACACATCTTCACCTTCGAGAATAACTTTCAAACGATTTTCTTCAGGTACAAAACGCACATCTAAATTTGCAGCTAAAGGCACTAAAGCATCTTCAGATTGAATATCGACGTGGTGATGCAGAGCCGCTAGCGCTAATACGCGGTAAATTGCACCAGAGTCTAATAATTGCCATCCAAATTCATTTGCTAATGCTTGGCAAAGAGTACCTTTACCCGCTCCGCTTGGTCCATCAACGGTGATTACAGGGGCGATAGCCACCATAAAAAATCTCCTTTCCTGCAAATAGCCTCAGCTACCCGCAATTAAAATCTGTGGGGATATTATACCTACTCAACAATTTTGTGAAACACGCAGGTGGGTTTGTCAGAAATAAAAATAGGTGAAAATAAGGAAAATGAAAGGGAAAGATTGGTTGATAACACATTAATGTTAATCAACCAATCTAATTCGGTTAGTGGCTTAATCGTGCGAGTTGTTGGAAATAATCTGGGAAAGTTTTTGCTGTACAGCCTGGATCTAAAATCGTCACAGGGGTATCGGAGAGAGCCACCAATGAGAAGCACATCGCGATGCGATGGTCATTGTAGGTTTCGATTTCAGCATGTTTTAGCTGGGCTGGTGGCACGACTCGGATAAAATCATGCCCTTCTTCAACTTCTGCACCCACTTTACGTAGCTCAGTTGCCATCGCAAATAAGCGATCAGTTTCTTTCACTCGCCAGTTATAGATATTACGAATGACTGTTTCACCCTTTGCAAACAGAGCGACCGTTCCGATAGTCATCGCTGCGTCGGGAATAGCATTCATATCCATGTCAATGCCGTTCAGAGTTCCACGCTCACATTCAACGTAATCATCTCCCCAACGGATAATTGCCCCCATTTTCTCCAAAACGTTAGCGAATTTCGTATCACCCTGTAAGCTATTGCGGCCAATCCCGGTGACTCGAACGACGCCACCTTTAATCGCTGCGGCGGCTAGGAAATAGGAAGCGGAAGACGCATCCCCTTCGACAAGGTATTCACCCGGAGATACGTACTGTTGCTGACCTTTGATCACAAATTTTTGGTATTGATGATTTTCAACATCCACACCGAAGGTTTTCATTAGTGCCAGCGTAATGTCGATATAAGGTTTGGAAACCAGCTCGCCTGCAATCGTAATCACTGTGTCCTGAGAAGCCAAAGGCGCAGCCATTAATAATGCCGTTAAGAATTGGCTAGAAACCGAACCATCCACCGAAATATTGCCACCAACAAAGCCGCCATTTAAGCGCATCGGTGGGTAATTTTCTTGTTCAAGATAGTCAATCTTAGCGCCGCCTTCCCTTAAGGCATCCACTAAATGACCAATCGGGCGCTCTTTCATGCGCGGTTCGCCCGTTAATACAATATTATTTGCGCATAATGACAGTGCGGCCGTTAGTGGGCGCATTGCGGTGCCCGCATTACCTAAAAAGATCTCAAGTTCGCCTTGATAAGATAAACAGCCATTTATCCCTTCAACTTGGCAACGAGTTTTATCTTCAGATAATTGATATTTAACACCTAGCTGGCTTAATGCATTCAGCATATGGCGAATATCATCGCTGTCTAATAAGTTAGTGAGTACCGTAGTGCCTTTTGCCATAGCGGCTAAGAGAAGTGCGCGGTTGGAGACACTTTTTGACCCCGGCAGATTAATGGTGCCATTAATTGAAGAAATTGGTTGTAATGTCAGGGATTGCATGAAAAGTGATTTCTCCGATGTGATTTGCTACTTTTTTATCGTTATTTAAATGAATGAGCCGACTCGCTCTTCCTGAGCAAATCGGCCTAACAACTAGTACATCATAAATTAGGCATGATGACGTTCAAAATCAGCCATAAAGTCGACTAACGCCTGAACGCCCGCCAGCGGCATCGCATTGTAAATAGATGCGCGCATTCCACCTGAAACCTTATGGCCTTTTAGTGATAATAATCCTTGATTTTTAGCATCTTCGATAAATGTTGCATCCAATGCAGGGTTTTGCATTTGGAATGGTACGTTCATCCAAGAGCGATTTTCCACCGCGACGCGGTTAATATAAAATTCACTGTCATCGATTGCGCTATACAGCAATTGTGATTTTTCATAGTTACGTTTTGCGATTTCCTGCAATCCACCTTGCTCTTTTAACCATTTGAAAACCATACCCGCTAAATACCAAGCAAAAGTTGGCGGAGTATTGAACATGGACTCATATTGCGCAAGTACAGTGTAATCAAAAACAGATGGCGTTTGAGGTGAAGCTTTGCCGAGCAGATCTTCACGAATGATAACCAGCGTTAAGCCTGCTGGACCAATATTTTTCTGTGCGCCAGCATAAATCACGCCATAGCGGCTTACATCGATAGGTTTAGATAAAATCGCAGATGAATAATCAGCAACAATAATTTTGTCTGCTGGGAAATCAGGCTCTTCATGGATAGCTAAGCCACCAATGGTTTCATTCGGGCAATAATGAACATAGGCAGCATCTTTACTTAATGGCCATTCACTCATTGGTTTGATGCTAACAACGCCGTTATTTTCTTGAACGACATCAATCACGTTTGGGGTGCAATATTTTTGAGCTTCTTTAGCAGCTGATTCAGACCAATAGCCACTGACAATGTAGTCTGCGGTCGTTTTATCACCTAACAGGTTCATTGGCAGTGTGGCAAAATGAGCACGAGCACCACCATGACAGAATAAAACTTTATAGTTATCAGGGATATTTAATAAGTCGCGTAAATCTTGTTCTGCTTCTTTCGCAACGTCAATAAAATCTTTCCCGCGATGGCTCACTTCCATCACAGAAACCCCTAAACCTTTCCAGTTACAAAATTCTTGCTCTGCACGGCGCATGACTTCAACGGGTAACATTGCCGGCCCTGCGCTGAAATTATAAACCTGACTCATTGACCTTACCTACCTTCAATATTGTTAGTTAACATCACTCAGATACCTAAAGTTGTATCATTCCGAGCCACTAGCTGCAACGGTTATTACGTATCGATAGCAAAAACAAAAGGTCAAATTCGAAGAGTAAAAAAAGAAAACAATTTTGTTAATAGCGTCACAGAATCAGCTACCACAATTTTATGAAGTAATGTGTACTAAAAAGGAGATAAAATCTCGAATCTGCTTTATTTTGCAGTCGGGGATTTAATGATGAAAAGCGGGCAATAACCACCCGCTTTAAAGACAAAAACTAACTAATCACTTTACTGACGATTTCAATCGCTTCTTTCTCAATCAAGTGAAGATGTTCTTCACCACGGAAACTTTCACAGTAAATTTTGTACGCTTCTTCAGTGCCTGATGGGCGAGCAGCAAACCAACCATAGTCAGTCATGATTTTTAACCCCCCAATTGATGCGCCATTGCCCGGAGCCGCCGTTAAACGCTGAGTAATTTTATCACCCGCTAATGTATCTGCTGATACCATTTCTGGCGACAACTTGCTTAACTTAGCTTTCTGCTCGTGGGTTGCTTTCGCTTGGATACGACTGTAGATTGGTGCGCCAAATTTTTCAGCGAGTTTATTATAACGCTGCTGAGGGTTTTCCCCTGTTACTGCTGTAATTTCTGCAGCAAGCAGACATAAAATAATGCCGTCTTTATCTGTCGACCATGGCGTGCCATCAAATTTCAAAAATGAAGCGCCAGCACTCTCTTCGCCACCAAAACCAAGGCTGCCATTAAATAAGCCATCCACAAACCATTTAAAGCCAACAGGCACTTCAATGAGTTCACGGCCAATATCATTAACAACACGGTCAATCATGGCGCTGGAAACTAACGTTTTACCTACAGCAACTTCTTTGCCCCACTGAGGGCGATGTTGAAATAGATAGTCAATCGCAACAGCAAGGTAGTGGTTAGGGTTCATTAACCCACTTGGGGTAACAATGCCGTGGCGATCATAATCCGGATCGTTCGCAAATGCTAAATCAAACTTTTCTTTCATTCCCAGCAAGCCAGCCATCGCCCAACGGGATGAACAGTCCATGCGGATCACACCATCGTGGTCTAATGGCATAAAACGGAATGTTTGGTCAAGCTGGTCATTAACAATTTCAATATCTAATTGATAATACTCTGCAATTTTTTTCCAGTATTCAATACCGGAACCACCCAGAGGGTCGACGCCGATTTTTAATCCTGATTTTTGGATAGCTTGCATATCCACAACTTCGCCGAGTGCGCGAACGTATGGCATCACCAGATCTTGCTCTGTCACAAAACCACTCGCCATTGCATCGGCAAAATCTAAGCACTTCACACCATCAAGATCTGCTGCAAGTAATTGATTAGCATTCTGTTCAATAACCGATGTTAAATCTGTATCCGCAGGACCACCGTTAGCAGGATTATATTTAATTCCACCATCTTCCGGTGGATTATGGGATGGAGTGATTACGATGCCGTCAGCAACATCTTGATGCGCTTTGTTGTAACTTAAAATTGCGTGGGAGACAGCCGGAGTTGGGGTGAAACCGTTATCTTCTTGAACAATAACATGAACTTGGTTAGCTGCTAATACTTCGATCACCGATATAAAAGCGGCTTCTGACAGCGCATGGGTATCTTTACCCACATAACAAGGTCCTGTTACCCCTTGCTGCTTACGCAGATCAGCTATCGCTTGAGCGATTGCCAGAATGTGGTTTTCATTAAAGTTTTTACGCAGCGAACTACCACGATGCCCAGAAGTCCCAAACTTGACGGCCTGAGAAGACACATCGGGATCTGGCTGTTGGGTATAATATTGAGCCGTTAACTGAGCAACGTTAATCAAATCACTTTGAAATGGAAGCTGCCCTGCTCGTTCATGAATTGCCACTTGTTATCTCCCAAAGCACTGATGCTTAGCGTGAAACACCAGTGACTTCACAATGTTTAGATGACTATCAAAGTTAGATAGCATTACTAAGATTAGATAGTATTTACCAAAGCTAAATCGTATTGCCGACTTTTTCGATGACATTCGCTGGGAAGTTCATCTCTTGCATAATCGCATCAATCATACTGCGCTTGCGATTAGTATTGGTGTTCGTGATCACCCAATACGGCGTGCCCGGTATATGGCGAGGTTTTGATTGCTTGCCCGCAGCCAGTAGTGTTTGCTCATCACCAGCAAAATAAACACGGGTACGGCCATGCATGGACTCTGTTGCGCTCTCAAAACTTTTCGCATCTAAGCTATATAGCGTTGAAAGAATTAGCATAAAGCGATCAATCGCCTTATTTTTTTCTGCATAAGCATCAGATAATAATAATTCTCTGATCACTCTCACAGGGTTTTGAGCAACCAATTTGGTATTCATCACCGGCACATCTTGTGACGCTAACGGTGCTACACTCACTTCTTTTGCGGGTACTGGCTGCTGCGCGGATTTGAAATTTAGCATGCGGCGTAAAATATCCGATGCACTTTCACCGATATGCTGTGTGTGACTTGCAATATAGCGGTAAAGCTCTTCATCAACTTCTATCGTTTTCATTTTTTCCCAGTACTTTCTTAAACTAAAATTCGCGCCAGATTATAAGCCAGAATTAAAAAAAACAAAACAATTAAAATTTCAATAACTTAAAACAAACAATGAGTTAAGTTTCATGGAATTTCAGTAGGTTACCTTGTTCTGATTATACAGATTTGGTTTTTTGGTATCACCATGCCATGATAAGCCTTCAATCTGACAAACAACATCAATCGTAGTCCAAATATGACCGAATTACTCAATTATACAATCCATAAACCTGAAAATCCGATCACCGTCACCCCTGTCGTTTTGATCCATGGACTGTTTGGTGACCTGAATAATTTAGGCGTTTTAGGTCGTGATTTACAAAATTATTTCGATACTATTCAAGTCGATGTGCGCAATCATGGTGACTCATTTCGTTCTGACGAAATGGAATACCAACAGATGGCCGAAGATGTGATTGCGCTCGTAAAATCCCTTGGTTACCACAATGCTATTCTTATTGGGCACTCCATGGGGGGCAAAATTGCCATGGCTGCCAGTGAGATAGCACCTGATTTCATCGAAAAAATTGTGGCCATCGATATCGCACCTGTCGCTTACAACGTTCGCCGCCATGACGAAATTATTGCAGCGCTAGAAGCAACAACTCAAGCGCACGCTAAAACCCGCCAAGAGGCTAGTGGCATCATGCGCGAATTCATTCCCGAAGAAGGTGTCATTCAATTCTTACTAAAATCCTTTAAACAAGGTGAGTGGAAATTCAATCTTTCGGCAATCAAAGCTAACTATGAAAAGATCATCGGATGGAAAACGGTGCCTGCATGGAATAAACCCGTGTTACTGATCCCCGGCGGAAATTCGCCCTATGTGCAAGCCGAATACCGCGACGACATTGCTGCACAGTTTCCTCAAGCCAAAGCTTGGGTGGTTGCCGATGCCGGACATTGGGTTCATGCCGAAAAACCAGAGCATGTATTACGAGCGATTCACCGCTTTTTAGCTATTCCTGACTGATCTAACCGCATTGACTCCCGCAATCCTGATATTGAATATTCAACTCTTCAATATCAGGATGAAACATATCCATTAAATATATTCACATCCAAATAATAAGACGAACTTCAATACACTTGTAATTATGATGACTGTATTATCTACCTCGATTAAATAACTATATTTTTCAAATCGATATATACACAGAAATTATTAAATATACAGGATGATGAATATACACAATGGAAAGTGTCAAAACACAATCAACATTATATTTTATTGGCGTTATTGTAAAACTTTCTGGCGAAATTGATTACGATGATTTCAAACAGAAAACAGAGAATATAAATCAATTTCAAGATTATATTAAAACAATAAAAGATAATTATCAGATTAAATGCAAGAATAAGCATCAGCGCGATAAAGGCATCGCAAAACTACCGTCACCCGCCATTCTTTATGATAATGATGGTCACGCTTTTCTGCTGGCTAATCATAATCAAGAACAAGTGCTCATTCAGCGTTTTGGTCATCCTACACCTGAAATATGGAGCCATGAAGAGCTACAAAAAAATTGGAATGGGGATTGGCTTCACGTCAAAGTGAAACAAGGGAAATTCGATATTTCATGGTTCCAAGCGGAATTTATGAAATACCGTAAAATCATCGCTTGGGTATTGGTTTTCTCTTTTATTTTACAAATATTAGCGCTAGCCTCCCCCATTGTGATGCAAGTTATTATGGATAAAGTGCTTATTCATAATAGTTTATCCACCTTGGATGTTTTAATTTTCGGTTTAATCGTCGCTGCGATTATTGAGGTTATATTAAAAGGGCTACGGGAATATATTTATAATCATACCGTTAATCGTATCGATATGACGTTAGGATTAAAGTTAGTTAATCACTTATTGCACCTACCTATTTCATTTTTTAAAAATCGACAAATTGGTGCCATTGTTACTCGAGTTAAAGAATTGGAAACTATCCGAGAATTCTTGACCAGTAGCTTTTTCACGTTATGTGTCGATGTTCTGTTTTTGTTCGTCTTCATCTATGTAATGAACTTGCTTTCCAGCACCCTCACCTTACTTTTCCTCTGTTCTATTCCTTGTTATTTATTAGTCGCTTGGTGGCTCACGCCGAAAATTGAAGCAGCCGCTCAACAACAGTTTGCCAATATTGCGGTGAATACCTCATTCTTAACAGAAAGCGTTAATGGGATTGAAACAGCCAAGAGCTTATCCATTGAACCGAGCTTTACCCGTCGTTGGGATAAACAAACGGCAGATATGAGCCAAACCAATTTTGTATCTGGGCAAATCAGTTCACGCTCTGAACATATTGTGATGGTCATTGAAAAGATGACGAGCGCCATCATTCTATGGGTTGGCGCATCTGAAGTTCTGGCTCTGCAATTGACTATTGGGCAATTTATTGCCTTTCATATGATGGTCAATCATGCAAACCAGCCTCTCGTAAAACTGGTCAAATTATGGGGAGATTATATTCGAACCAAAGTGGCAGTAGAAAAGCTGTCACAAATCATTAATCTTCCGCAAGAACAGAGCAAGAAAGGAAACGAATCTCGGCTGAGTGGTAATATTCAATTACATAACATTAGCTTCCGTTATCAACCCAATATGCCGACCGTCCTCAATAACTTTAACCTTTCAATAAAAGCCGGAGAAACTATTGGTATTGTAGGCACATCGGGCTCAGGAAAAAGCACTCTAGCTCGGCTAATTTTGCGTTTATACACCCCAGAACAAGGAGGAATCTATCTTGATGGAATACCGATTACAACGCTTAGCCTTTCTGCTCTAAGGCAGCAGATTGGCATTGTTTTGCAAGAGAATTTCTTATTTCACCAATCTGTTTTCGACAATATTGCTCAAACTCGCCCTAATGCCTCGATGGATGAGGTTGTCAATGCCGCAAAAATGGCAGGTGCCCACGATTTCATCCTTAAATTGCCGATGGGCTATGACACGATTTTAGCCGAAGGCGGCTCCTCTCTTTCTGGAGGACAGCGCCAACGCATCGCCATTGCCAGAACACTTCTATCGGATCCGAAGATCATTATTTTCGATGAGGCCACCAGCGCCTTAGATGATGAATCCCAAGCTATCATTCAAGAAAATATGCAAGAAATAGCCAAAGGTCGCACCGTAATTACGATTGCCCACCGTCTTTCGACAATCCGTAACCACCAGAAAATTATCGTAATGCAACAAGGGCAAATTGTTGAGCAAGGTAGCCATCAACAATTAATCGAGAACAATCAATTTTATACACATTTATGGACGCTTCAGCAGTCTCTTAAATAATGACACGGATGTTACCCATGAAAAAAAAATCAGCGCTCTCTCGCTATAACAGCTTTTTACCTGCCCATTTGGCTATTTTAAAAACGCCGCCTTCTTATTTGGCATTTACCATGGCCATCAGTATTAGTCTGGGTATTTTTATCGCTATCGCTTGGTCTTATTTTGGCAAGCTAGATGTTCAAGCGACTACTCAAGGAAAACTTATTGTTTCGGGGCGCACCCAAACCATTCAAGCTTTTGAGCTAAGCCGCTTACAGCAAATTCACGTTGAAGATGGGCAACAGGTCAAGCAAGGCGATCCATTACTGAGTGTTAAAGTATTAGGTGTAGACCAAGATATCCTTAGCCAACACTACCAAAAAAACTTTCACGCCAGTGAAGAAATGATCCACCATGCCCTACTCAACCAGCAATCCATTGAAATTTCTGCTTATTACAGCCAACTATCAGCTACCGAGCAAGCTCAAGCACAACTCAGCTATCAAACCATTAAAAAAGAGTATGAAACCTTACTCAACGAAATAACCAATGAAATTCAGCTTAATCGCGTTAACTTTCAAGCGAGAGAACGAGAATTAAAAGACATCAATGTCTTAATGAATAACATTAAAAAACGACTCGATGCACATACCGCGCTGAGTCAAAAACAGTTAATCAGTCAAAAAGAGTTTTTAGAACAAGAACGTGAATTGCTACTCGCAAGAAAAGAAAAAACCACCAAACAATCCGAACTCTCTATATTAAATAGCCAGCATCACGCTTTGCTCGAAAAGCAAGATAGGATTAATGCGCAAAAACACCAAGAATGGCATGAGAAATATCAGCAAGCTAAATTCAAATTTGTTTCTCTTGAACAGGAATTAATTAAAAACCAAGAAAGAAATCAGCTTGAAATTATTCGCGCGCCAGTGGATGGAACCGTACAACAAATTGCGGTGTATACCCTTGGGGCTGTATTACAACCAGCACAACAATTGATGGTTATTGTACCCAATAATCACGTGCAATTAGCTGAAGTCAAAATACTCAATAAAGATATCGGTTTTATCCAAGAAGGTTTAAAAGCGGATGTCAAAATTGATGCCTTCCCTTATACCCGCTACGGGACTATCGAAGGTGAGGTATTGTCCATTTCCCGTGATAGCACACAAGATGACAATCTAGGCCTCGTCTATTTAGCGCAAATTGGTTTAAGCAGCAAACAGCTATTAGTGGAAGGCGAACAAATTGAATTGACGCCAGGTTTGTCCATTGTTGCTGAAATAAAAACAGATAAACGGCGATTAATTGATTACCTATTAAGCCCAATTAACGAATATACCGCCACAGCTATGAGAGAGAAGTAATCGATGGAACAGCAAAGTAATAATGGCTTGGAAGCCTTAGTATGGATTGCTAATCACTTTCAAAAAAATGTCACTCAAGGGCAATTAATGCATGCCATTGGTATGCAGAATGATTCCCCCACAGATTTTGAAATCAGACAATGTGCACAGATTATTGGTTATGAAACAGAGCTCATCTCTCTCACTCGACAACAGATGCAGGATATCCCATTACCTGCTTTGGTGTTAATTAATCAACGCTGGCATATTATCACCCAAAATTCACCGCTCACCGTACTCTCACCAAAAGAGGGCGGTGAGGAACCATGGAATGAATCCTCCGATTACAATTACTCCGTCATTTTAATTAAAGAGCAATTGGAGAAAGAACAAAAAAGAGCATTTGGCATCAGTTGGTTTATTCCATCCATTATTCGCCAACGTTTTAAACTCAAAAATGTCTTTATTCTTGCAGCAATTGTGCAACTTTTTGCACTGGTAAGCCCTCTACTATTTCAAAACTTAATTGATAAAGTACTTGTCGGGCGCAGCCTGCCTAATTTACATGTTCTTGCCTTAGGAATATTAGCTATTGCTATTGCAGAGCCTGTTTACAGTTTTATTCGTAATAAAGTTTTTAGCCATACCAGCACACAAATTAGCGCTGAACTTTCGGGAAAAATTTATCGTCATTTAATGGCGCTGCCGCTTAATTACTTTAAATTAAGACCCACAGGGAAAATTATTGCCCGTGTCCGTGAATTAGCTCATATCCGCCAGTTTTTGACTGGCTCAACACTGATGCTGTTTATTGACTTTATCTTTGTGCTCCTTTTTATCGCTGTCTTATTTTCGTATAGCAGCCTAATGACATGGACGCTGGTAGGCTCTATGGGCGTCTTTTTTGTTTTGTGGATGATATTAGGTCCAATCATTCGTCAGCAGACGGAAAAATCCTACCAAGCCGATGAAAACGGGCTTACATTTTTAACTGAATCAATAACTGGTATCGAAACCGTAAAAACCACCGCCACTGAAAGATACTTTTTCCAACGTTGGCAAAAATTACTCAGTCAGCAATTGAGTCAAGGTTTCAAAGTTTCCATGCGCAGTGTGGTGGCAACACAGTTAATGACGTTAGTCAGTAAAGTGACTACCGCTATTCTACTCTGGCTTGGCGTTAATGAGGTTTTGGCAGGAAATATCACGCCAGGAGAACTTGTCGCTTTCAATATGTTAAGCGCCCACGTTACTCAGCCCGTTCTACGATTTGCTCAAATCTGGCAGGATTTCCAACATACGATTATTTCTCTGCGCCGTGTCGGTGACATCCTTGATAAACCTATTGAAAATGAACGCCAAGGCATTGCCAGTTCAAGCACCATTCAAGGAGAAATTGAGTTTCAAAATATTCGTTTTCGTTATCAACCTGAAACCCCTGAGGTGCTAAGTAACCTGACTTTATCCATCAAAGCCGGAGAATTTATTGGTATCACTGGGCCATCAGGATCAGGAAAAAGCACTCTCACCAAATTGTTACAACGGCTATATATCCCTCAACATGGGCAAGTTATTGTAGATGGAATGGATTTAGCGGTAACAGATACCGTCGCGTTACGGCGTCGAATGAGTGTCGTTCTTCAAGAAAGCACTCTTTTTGTAGGAACAATTGCAGAAAATATCCGATTAAGTTACCCACAAGCGAGCGAACAGCAATTAATCCATGCGGCAAAACTGGCGGGAGCCTATGAGTTTATTATGTCCCTGCCTGAAAACTTTAATTATCATTTATCTGAAAAAGGATTAAATCTCTCTGGCGGTCAACGCCAGCGTATTGCACTTGCTCGAGCCTTAATTACTGAACCTGATATTTTAATTCTCGATGAGGCCACCTCTGCGCTGGATTACGAATCGGAATCCGCCATCATGAAAAATATGCCGTTGATCACACAAGGCAGAACGGTGATTAGCATTGCCCATCGCCTCAATACCATTATGAACGCCGATAAAATTTACGTGATACGAAATGGAGAAGTCGCCGAAGCCGAAACTCATCAAAACCTTCTGAAACTGAAAGGTCTTTATGCCAATCTATGGCAACAACAGACTCATTAATCTGAATAAAAAAGCATCACCTACTCTTTGGGTGATGCTTTTTTCTTAAAAGTGCTTTTTTTTTAATCTATTAGATGAATTAGCGAGGTATGCACCTATGGTACTAGGGGTTCAGCTAGGGTATCATTACCCGCTGAATTACTGGCACACCCCTTCCGTTAGCAATAGTAGATATGGCAAAAGAACAAACTGACCGCACCACACTGGATTTGTTCGCAGAAGAACGCAGGCCTGGGCGACCAAAAACTAGCCCGTTGTCGCGGGATGAACAATTACGAATCAATAAGCGAAATCAGCTAAAACGAGACAAAGTCAAAGGGCTACGTCGAGTTGAGCTGAAACTAAATGAAGACGCTGTCGCGGTCTTAAACCAATTAGCTGAAGAGAAAAACATAAGCCGAAGTGAGCTAATTGAAGAAATTTTGATGGCTCAACTTGAGCAGGTTAGTGAGACAATTGATCGCTAGCCGTATCTGGGTAAATCACACAAATTTGACAGACTAACACTGTTTTTTTCGCCAAAATAAGGCGCAAAATTTTACCTATTTTCGTTCTATATTTTAGTTCTAGCAGAATCGGTAATTATACTCTCTACTAGAAAAACAAGAGGTTAATCACTTTATGGCAGTTATAGGCATTTTCTTCGGAAGTGACACAGGTAACACAGAAAATATTGCCAAAATGATCCAAGAAAGATTAGGCAAAGATGTTGCAGAAGTTCATGATATTGCTAAATGCAGCAAAGAAGATATCGAAGCGTTTGATATCCTACTTCTTGGCATCCCTACGTGGTACTACGGTGAAGCTCAGTGTGATTGGGATGACTTTTTCCCAACATTAGAAGAAATTGATTTTGACGGCAAGCTTGTCGCACTGTTTGGTTGTGGAGACCAAGAAGACTACGCAGAGTATTTCTGTGATGCGATGGGAACTATCCGTGACATCATTGAGCCACGTGGTGCAGTGATCGTGGGTCATTGGCCAACTGAAGGCTACCACTTTGAAGTCTCTAAAGGTATGGCAGACGATAATCACTTTATCGGCCTTGCTATCGATGAAGATCGTCAACCAGAACTGACCGAAGAACGTGTTGACGCTTGGGTTAAACAGATCTCTGAAGAGATGTCTCTGGCTGAAATCCTTGGCTAATAATGACATAGATTGTCAATTAAAAGCGGGGGCCATTCGATATGATGGATCATTCCTTCCATCTAATGGACTCGCTTTTAAGAACGAATCAAAATAATGAGACAATGCATGGTTTCTATTTTTATTTTCCATGCCTATAATTGTAAATCAGTTTAGAAGACAACTGGATTTTTGTTAAAAACGTCTCATTATTGTTAAATTTATGATTTAAAATACAGGACAAGCCCGCATGACAGACAATAATAAAGCATTGAAAAATGCAGGACTCAAAGTCACTCTTCCAAGATTGAAGATTTTGGAAGTACTTCAGGAGCCTGAGTGCCATCACGTCAGTGCGGAAGATCTCTACAAAAAGCTGATTGATATTGGTGAAGAAATCGGGTTAGCCACTGTCTACCGCGTATTAAACCAATTTGATGATGCAGGTATTGTGACTCGTCACAATTTCGAAGGTGGAAAATCCGTATTTGAATTGACTCAGCAGCATCACCATGACCACTTAATCTGTTTAGATTGTGGCAAAGTTATCGAATTTACTGACGAATCAATCGAAGAACGTCAGCATGACATCGCCAAGCGCCACGGCATTAAACTGTCTAACCACAGTTTATATCTATATGGTCACTGTGCTGAAGGTGACTGTCGTGAAAATGAAAGCGTCCACGAAGCTAAATAATCACATTCATAAATTGTCTCATTAAAAATGAGGCGATTTAATTAATCAGTGATTTCGTATTGATGATACCCACTTAATGTTTATTAGTGGGTATTTTTATTTATATATTCTTAACATTTCCCTATTTTTGCTCTTTAGCTGAAAATTAGCGACTATTTTTTAAAAATACATAGCTTTATTTCTTCAGATAAAACTAAAATTATCCTCTATTCTTTAATTTGCCTTGCGTTATTTTAATTTATACTCATGATCAAATTTATGCGTAAGAGATTAAAGGATGAAAAAAACATATCTGTTTTTGAACATAAGTTTTTTCTTCTGGTTTCTTACTTTGATAGCGTGGTTTTTTAGATATACCTTTGTGGCATCCGTTGCCTTTATATCTTCAATCATTTGTTTGGTTCTATACTTCAATTACAAAAAGGTTAGTCACATGTTCAATAAAAAACAAAACAAACCAGAGCCCACTCCCACTATCAATAAAGAAGAAATCACTCAACAAATTGCTGAGGAAAAAATGCAAACATCTACAGCAGTCGTTAGCGAAGAAAAAACCAATACCATTATCGCCAAAGATGTCGTGTTTGAGGGCAATATTACGTCCAATGAACAAGTTCATATTTATGGTACTGTGGTTGGCAATATCACCGGTAAAAACAACACCGTCAAAATCATGCAAAATGGACATGTTACCGGCAATATAACCAGTAATGAGCTATGGGTAAACGGCAAAGTGGAAGGTGAATGCATCACCGAAACTATTAGCATTGATACCAATGGTGAAATTTATGGCATCATCCGCTATTCCAGTTTATCCATTAAAAAAGGCGGGATATTTTCTGGTCATGCTGAGGTTAAATCTGCAACGAAATCGACGGGAAACGTAGCGGTATTTAAAGAAAAAACCAAACAAGAAAATTCAGAACCACACACACCTGAAGCGGGTGCTCTGTAATTAAATTTGTTAAATAAATGATATTGAATTGCTCGATAATAATTTTATTACCTTATTTATAGGTATTTATTGTCGAGTTATTTTGATTATATAAATTCGCTTATCACAAAAAGAACACATTTTATACGTAATAAAAATAGAATAAAGGCGGCATTTCTGCCGCCTATTATTAAATATTAATATTGTTCAAACATCTCTTGGATTTTTTTCGGGTCTTTCGTTTGTGTTAATGCTAATTGCAGTAATACACGAGATTTTTGTGGGTTCAATCTTTCAGATGCTACAAACCCATATTCATTATCATTCACTTCCGCATTTCGCGTTGTATAGCCTGTCGGTACGCGGCTGGAACGCACCACGACAACATCCTCTTTCGCTGCATTGGCTAATGCATCAAAAATAGTTTTATACATATTCCCGTTACCAACACCGGCACTCACAATACCTTTAACGCCTTCTTCGCGCAGTGCTTTCACTGGTGCTGAAGATGCATTCGCATAGTTATAGACAATACCCACTTCCGGTAATTTATCTAACTTACTGACATCAAAAACAGGTTTATCACCACGAGGCTCCGGTGTTTTATAGTAAGTCACTTTACCATCATGAATATAACCTTCTGCCCCCGCATTCACGGCATCAAAGGCTTGAACTTCTGTTGTGCTCATTTTCATGACATTGCGACCTTGGATCACTTTGTCATTCATCGCCATCAACACGCCACGCTCTCCAGCTGATTTGTCAGATGCTAATACAACGGCATTATATAAGTTCAATGGTCCATCAGCGCCCAAAGCTGTGGAAGGACGCATTGCCCCCACCATCACAATTGGTTTTTTGCAGGCAGTGGTTAAATCAAGGAAAAAGGCCGTTTCCTCCATGGTGTCAGTACCATGAGTGATAACAAAACCATCAGTTTTATTACAATCTTGATTAATTTTTTTGGCGAGAGTTAACCAAACTTGGTCATTCATATCTTGAGAACCGATATTCACCAGCTGCTCACCACTCAGGTTAGCAATTTTTTTAGTCTCTGGTACTGCATTAAGTAAAGAGTCAATTCCTACTTTCCCTGCTTGGTAGCTTGAACCTGTTGCAGATTCTCCACCACCCGCAATGGTTCCACCCGTTGCCAACACCGTAATATTCGGCTGTGCGAATGCGGATGCAGCAAACAGTGAAACCAGTGTGGCTAACAGCGCTTTATTTCGGTTTTTCATCCTATTTTCCTTTAACTAAAATTAACGAGCATGATATTAAAAATAAACTCACGTTATTATGTGGATTTAATCTGAGAGTTTTGTGATCGACTTTGTCATTTTAGTAAATTTTAATTTTTCGCTATTTTTCTGTCTTGAATAAAAAGCGTGAGCCCTAGGCAAAAAGTCCGTATCATAGCCGCTATCTGAAACAAGCCATTTACAAGTGACTGACAATGAGCCAAACATTTATTCCCGGCAAAGATGCCGCACTCGAAGACTCCATTGATGCATTCCAAACCAAACTGAAAAATTTAGGATTCGATATCGAAGAAGCCTCTTGGCTGAATCCGGTTCCAAATGTTTGGTCCGTTCATATTCGTGACAAAGAGTGCCCGCTGTGCTTTACCAATGGTAAAGGCGCAAGTAAAAAAGCGGCTTTAGCCTCAGCTCTCGGTGAATATTTCGAGCGTTTATCCACCAACTATTTCTTCGCGGATTTCTATTTAGGTAAATCCATCGCTGAAGGGGATTTCGTTCATTACCCTAATGAGAAATGGTTCCCGTTAACTGAAGATGATAGCCTACCAGCCGGTTTGCTGGATGAGCGTTTGATTGCTTTTTATGATCCCGACAATGCACTCGCAGGCAGCCAACTGATTGACCTGCAATCAGGAAATGAAGAACGCGGTATTTGTGCCCTGCCATTTACACGTCAATCTGATAACAGCACCGTCTATATTCCAATGAATATCGTCGGTAACTTATATGTGTCTAATGGGATGTCCGCAGGAAACACGGCAAATGAAGCCCGTGTGCAAGGATTATCTGAAGTATTCGAACGCTTTGTAAAAAACAAAATTATTGCCGAAAGCATTAGTTTACCAACGATCCCTGCCAATGTGATGGCCCGCTATCCTGGTGTAGTCGCCGCGATTGAAACACTGGAAAACGAAGGCTTCCCTATCTTCTGTTACGACGCCTCTTTGGGTGGTCAATTCCCTGTTATCTGTGTTGTGCTGTTTAACCCACAGAACGGAACTTGTTTTGCTTCTTTCGGCGCGCACCCTGATTTTGGTGTTGCCTTAGAGCGTACAGTCACTGAATTACTACAAGGTCGTGGACTGAAAGATTTGGATGTGTTTAACGCCCCAACCTTTGACGATGAAGAAGTCGGTGAGCACACAAACTTAGAAACCCACTTTATCGATTCCAGCGGTTTAATTAGCTGGGATATGTTTAAAGACGATGCGGATTATCCATTTGCAGATTGGAGCTTTAAAGGCACCACGACAGAAGAATTTGCAACGTTGATGGCTATCTTCAACAAACTTGACGCAGAAGTATATATCGCAGATTACAGCCATTTAGGTGTATATGCCTGCCGTATTTTGGTGCCAGGTATGTCAGATATCTATCCAGTGGAAGATTTGCATATTGCCAATAATGCGATGGGCGCTTACCTGCGTGACACCATCATGTCCCTTCCAGATAGTCAGTGGGAAAAAGAAGATTATCTTGCTCTCATTGAACAGCTAGATGACGACGGATTAGATGACTTTACTCGTGTTCGCGAACTGTTAGGTTTAGCTGTCGGTAAAGATAATGGCTGGAGCAACCTGCGTATTGGTGAATTGAAATCAATGCTAGCCTTAGCGGGAGGTGATCTTGAACAAGCGCTGGCTTGGGTTGAATGGACACAAGACTTCAACAGTTCCGTCTTCACGCCAGAACGCGCTAACTACTACCGCTGCTTGCACACTCTGCTGCTGCTTTCCCAAGAAGAAGAGAGAGAGCCTGCTCAGTATTATCAAGCATTTGTTCGTATGTATGGGCAAGAGGCAGTAGATGCAGCGTCGGCAGCAATTGCGGGTGAATCAAGCTTCTACGGATTATGGTCAATTGATGAAGAGCTCAAAGCTTTACCTGCTCATCAAGGGCTTTTAGCGGCTTACGAAAAGCTGCAAAAAGCTAAGCGCGCTAATGCTTAATTAAGTTGATAAAGATAAAAGCCTCTGGGCTTTTATCTTTACTTAAGCAATATTTAATTTCAATCACATAATAATTATCGAAATTCATTAACAATCATCTGTAACATTTTACTTATCGAGACCGTTTTGAGTCGTTTTATAAAATTTTTTTATAAAATTTAAAAAATATTTTTTACATTCAAATCAAATGGTTATATTGAATTTTGACATTTTTTGCGCTGTTTTCACCCCGTTCTCTCAACACTTCATGATCCACATCAAATTTATCGTCACACCCGTTTGTTACTATAATTGCGTGCTATAATTAATCAACTTTGTAAGAGAGTGTTAGTATGAAAGCTGACAACCCTTTTAATTTATTATCCCCTGCTGTCATGGCGCAAGTTGCTGATGATGTAGGTGTTTATAAAACGAACAAACACCCAGCTATTACCTACTTGTCAGCATTCACTGCTGGTATCTTTATCTCTATCGCTTTCGTTTTCTATATTACTGCAACAACAGGCGCAGCAAGTGCTCCTTACGGTTTTACTAAACTGATTGGCGGTATCTGCTTCTCCCTTGGGCTCATGTTAGTTGTTGTATGCGGTGCTGATTTATTTACATCCACTGTTCTGACCATCGTATCTAAAGCAACAGGCAAAATTACTTGGGGAAAAATGTTCCTCAATTGGTTCAACGTTTATATTGGCAACTTAATTGGCGCACTGTTTTTTGTCGCTATTATTTGGTTTGCAGGCCAATATGCTGCGGCGAATGGACAATGGGGATTAAACGTTCTCCAAACAGCTAACTACAAATTGCACCATACTTTTGTTGAAGCCGTCTTTTTAGGTATTTTAGCTAACTTAATGGTTTGTTTAGCCGTTTGGATGAGCTATGCCGGTCGTAGCCTAACTGACAAACTGGTAGTATTAGTTCTACCAATCGCAATGTTTGTCGCAAGTGGCTTTGAGCATAGTATTGCAAATATGTTTATGATCCCTCTTGCTATCATGATTAAAGAATTCGCCCCTGTTGAATTTTGGTCAAATATCAACATGGCACCAGAACAATTTTCTAACTTAACCGTTGGAAACTTTATTACCGAAAATTTAATACCAGTAACTATCGGAAATATTATTGGCGGCGCGGTGTTAGTCGGCCTGATTTACTGGTTAATGCATCTACGTAATAGCGAAAAACATTAATCGAAATTGGCTAATACAATCGTTATTACAAGTACACAAAGATTTATTAAGATCCCTCAAAGATCCATTGTTAAAAGGTAAAAGTATCATGTCCGAATTAAATGAAAAATTCGCTTTAGCATGGCAAGGTTTTAGCCAAGGTGACTGGCAGAATAACGTCAACGTCCGTGACTTTATTCAGAAAAACTATACTCCGTATGAAGGTGATGAATCTTTCTTAGCAGGCTCTACTCCAGCGACTGATAAGCTGTGGGAAAAAGTCATGGAAGGGATCAAAATCGAAAACCGCACTCACGCGCCAGTTGATTTTGATACAGACGTTGCTTCAACAATCACTTCCCATGATGCGGGTTACATTAGCAAAGACTTAGAAACTATCGTTGGTTTACAAACTGACGCACCTCTGAAACGTGGTCTTATCCCGTTCGGTGGTATCAAAATGGTTGAAGGTTCATGTAAAGCTTACGATCGTACTTTAGATCCTAGCCTGAAAAAAATCTTCACTGAGTACCGTAAAACCCATAACCAAGGTGTTTTCGATGTTTATACTCCAGACATCTTAAAATGCCGTAAATCAGGTATCTTAACCGGTTTACCAGATGCTTATGGTCGTGGTCGTATCATCGGTGACTACCGTCGCGTTGCGCTGTACGGTATTGATTTCCTGATGAAAGACAAGTTCAACCAATTCACTTCTCTGCAAGAAAGATTAGAGAAAGGTGAAGACCTGCAAATGACTATCCAACTGCGCGAAGAAATTGCTGAACAGCACCGTGCACTGGGTCAAATCAAAGAGATGGCTGCTAAATATGGCTACGACATCTCGGGTCCTGCAACTAACGCACAAGAAGCAGTTCAATGGACTTACTTCGGTTACTTAGCCGCTGTTAAATCTCAAAACGGTGCAGCAATGTCATTTGGTCGTGTATCTACGTTCTTAGACGTGTACATCCAACGTGACTTAGAAGCAGGTAAAATCACAGAAGAACAAGCGCAAGAACTGATTGACCACTTAGTCATGAAACTGCGTATGGTTCGTTTCTTACGTACTCCTGAATACGATGAGCTGTTCTCTGGTGACCCAATCTGGGCAACAGAATCACTGGCTGGTATGGGCCTTGATGGCCGTACTATGGTGACTAAAAACACCTTCCGTTTCCTGAACACACTGTATACCATGGGCCCATCTCCAGAGCCTAACATGACTATCCTGTGGTCAGAAAAACTGCCAATGAACTTCAAAAAGTTCGCAGCAAAAGTGTCTATCGATACTTCATCTGTACAGTATGAAAACGATGACTTAATGCGCCCTGACTTCAACAATGATGACTACGCAATCGCATGTTGCGTGAGCCCAATGATTGTTGGTAAACAAATGCAGTTCTTCGGTGCTCGTGCAAACTTAGCGAAAACTATGCTGTACACCATCAACGGTGGTGTAGACGAAAAACTGAAAATGCAAGTCGGTCCTAAACATTCTCCAATCATGGACGAAGTTCTTGATTTCGATACCGTGATGGACAAAATGGACCACTTCATGGATTGGTTAGCAACTCAGTATGTCACTGCGCTGAACTGCATCCACTTCATGCACGATAAATACAGCTATGAAGCAGCACTGATGGCACTTCATGACCGTGATGTTTACCGTACAATGGCATGTGGTATCGCGGGTCTGTCTGTTGCAGCAGACTCACTGTCTGCAATCAAATACGCCAAAGTTAAACCAATTCGTGACGAAGATGGTATTGCTATCGACTTCGAAATCGAAGGTGAATACCCACAATTCGGTAACAACGACCCACGTGTTGATGACATCGCTTGTGACTTAGTAGAACGTTTCATGAAGAAAATCCAGAAACTGCCTACTTACCGTAACGCGGTACCAACTCAGTCAGTTCTGACCATCACTTCTAACGTTGTGTATGGTAAGAAAACAGGTAACACCCCAGATGGTCGTCGTGCTGGCGCACCATTCGGACCGGGTGCTAACCCAATGCACGGTCGTGACCAAAAAGGTGCGGTTGCATCACTGACTTCAGTCGCTAAACTGCCATTTGCTTACGCGAAAGACGGTATTTCTTATACCTTCTCTATCGTTCCAAATGCATTAGGTAAAGACGACGAAGTGCGTAAAACTAACTTAGCGGGTCTGATGGATGGTTACTTCCACCATGAATCCTCTATCGAAGGTGGCCAGCACTTAAACGTGAACGTCATGAACCGCGAAATGCTGCTAGACGCGATGGAAAACCCAGAGAAATATCCGCAATTGACTATCCGTGTATCAGGATACGCAGTGCGCTTTAACTCTCTGACTAAAGAACAGCAGCAAGACGTTATTACTCGTACTTTCACCAGTACTCTGTAAGACTTTGCTAAGATTCTATAACGTAAAATAAATAAAAGGCCCCTCCCATTGGGGCCTTTCTATCTTAGTCAAAGATAACAAATTATAATTCTACATTCTGTGAGTTCCTGCTATGTCAACAACGCAAAAGACTATTCCAACGACTGAAATTTCGACCACCTCGCCACCTGCGACGTTTGGACGAATTCACTCCTTCGAATCCTGTGGTACCGTCGATGGACCAGGGATCCGCTTTATTGTCTTCTTCCAAGGCTGCCTAATGCGCTGCCTGTATTGCCATAACCGTGATACGTGGGATACCCATACCGGTAACATGGTCACCGTTGATGAGCTAATGAAAGAAGCCGTCACTTATCGCCACTTTATGAATGCAACGGGCGGTGGCGTAACCGCATCTGGCGGTGAAGCTATTTTACAGGCTGATTTTGTCCGTGATTGGTTCCGCGCTTGTAAGAAAGAAAACATCCATACCTGTTTAGACACTAACGGGTTTGTTCGTCGTTATGATCCCGTCATTGATGAGCTGATGGAAGTCACTGATCTTGTCATGCTTGACTTAAAACAGCTTGATGATGAGATCCACCAAAAACTCGTTGGCGTTTCCAATCATCGCACCTTAGAGTTTGCTCGCTACCTCGCTAAGCGCAATCAAAAGACCTGGATCCGCTATGTCGTCGTCCCAGGCTGGAGTGACGATGACCACTCAGTCCATATGCTCGGTGAATTTGTCAAAGATATGGATAACATCGAAAAAATTGAATTGCTCCCTTACCATGAACTCGGCAAACACAAATGGGAAACCATGGGTGAAGAATACAAACTTGATGGCGTGAGACCACCGTCAAAAGAGGTAATGGAAAGAGTAAAAAGCATCCTCGAAAGCTACGGCAAAAAAGTCATGTACTAATTTAAAATGGGGCTTCCTTCGGGGAGCCTCTTTATTATCCCTTCTTCTACACCATCCTACCGGCTTTCATAATCCTACCGACTTTCACGCAACCAGATTACTCTGCTTTGATAATGTTGAGTTTTTAGGCATAATCCACAAGTTAAATTTAATTTATAAATCAATAGCAGCATAACACTATAATAAACATTGCTGATTCATCACTACGAATAGGTCATTTACCATGAATAATGAACACGATCATGTCGATAACGACATATCACCTGTAACGCCAGCACCTGAAACACCATCACCTCAAGAGCCCGTTGATAGTTTTGTATTTACGCCTGAACCTCGCGCCGTTCAAGCAGGAGAAGGCGTTGAATGGATCAGCCAAGCGTGGGCGCTGGTCAAAGAAAAATTAGGCATGTGGATCCTGATTAACGTTGTCTTTTTCCTGATTATCTTTGCCATGGCTTTTCTGCCCATTGTTAGCATGTTTGTCAGTTTTGTTACTCCTGTTTTCGTCGGGGGGATCATTGCGATTTGTGAAAACCAACGCAAAACTGGCGAAGCGGATATCGGCTTACTTTTCTCAGGGTTTCAAAAGAAATTTGGTGAACTATTTGCCATCGGTGCCATAAACTTTGCTGCCAATATGGTCGGAATGTTAATTGCATTTCTGATTGCTGGCTCAGCCATTTTTAGCTTAGTGATGCAAGCTGACCAATACGATGGTATTTCAGACGCAGCCTTGTTTGCATCAACGGGAACATTTGTATTTGCAGGCATTATCATGGCATTAGCCAGCTTATTTGGCACAGCACTAACGTGGTTTGCCCCTGCGCTTATCATGAATCATGATTTCAAAATTGGCACCTCTATCTCCGCCAGCTTACAGGCAGTGAAGAAAAACCTATTACCCGGTTTCTTATTCTTCCTGATTGCCATGGTGCTAATGTTTGTTTCTATTATTCCATTCGGCTTAGGATTATTTATCTCAATGCCAATTATGTACGCAACTTACTACAGCACGTACCGCAGTATCTTTTTTACCGATACTAAACAGTCACAGACCAGTTCATTGATTATGTAAGTAAGACAGATATGGCGCCATTTTTTCTTTGAAAATTTGGCTCCAACTATTTGTATTATAGCCAATACTGTTGAATTCATAAAAAAGGCTGAGCTCAGTCTAAAACCAAGCTCAGCCTTCAACGTCAAATATATCAATTAACCGATATATTCTAAGCCATTCATATACGGACGTAATACTGCTGGCACTTCAATACGGCCATCCGCTTGCTGGTAGTTTTCTAACACAGCAACCAGAGTACGGCCAACAGCTAAACCAGAACCATTCAATGTATGAACCAGTTGGGTTTTCTTGTCGCTCTTACCACGGAAACGCGCTTGCATACGGCGAGCTTGGAAGTCCCACATGTTTGAGCAAGAAGAAATCTCACGGTATGTATTTTGCGCCGGCAGCCAAACTTCTAAATCGTAAGTCTTACGTGAACCGAAGCCGATATCCCCAGTGCACAGCAGAACTTTACGGTATGGCAGTTCCAGTAATTGCAGAACTTTTTCCGCGTGACCCGTTAACTCTTCCAGTGCCGCCATTGATTTTTCTGGATGCACGATTTGCACTAATTCAACTTTATCAAATTGGTGCATACGGATAAGACCACGAGTATCACGACCATAAGAACCCGCTTCTGAACGGAAACATGGTGTATGAGCCGTCATTTTCAGAGGAAGTGAATCTTCATCTAAAATTTCATCACGCACTAAGTTAGTTACTGGCACTTCTGCAGTTGGGATCAATGCATACGTGCTACTATCTGCTTCTTCTTCCAACGGTTTAGTGTGAAATAAATCTTCACCAAATTTTGGCAGCTGACCAGTACCATACAGCGTGTCATGGTTAACTAAATAAGGAACATACAGCTCTTGATAGCCATGCTGTTCAGTGTGTAAATCCAGCATAAATTGCGCTAATGCACGGTGCATACGCGCAATTTGACCTTTCATCACAACAAAACGAGCACCTGTCAATTTCACTGCCGCTGGAAAATCTAAACCACCAGCCAGTTCACCTAAGCTCACATGATCTTTAACTTCAAAATCATATTGGCGAGGTGTTCCCCAACGAGAGACTTCTAAGTTTTCAGAGTCATCTTTACCGTCAGGCACTTCATCATCAGGTATATTCGGGATACTTAATGCAATATCACGGATTTCTTGTTGCAGTTTGTCTAACTCTGCTTTAGCAGCATCCAATTTTTCGCCTAATTGGTTCACTTCCAGACGTAATGGCTCAATGTCTTCACCACGCGCTTTTGCTGCACCAATTGTTTTCGATCGCGAGTTACGGTCTGCTTGCAGGGTTTCAGTTTCAACTTGTAAAACTTTGCGGCGTTCTTCTAATTCACGCAGCTTTTCCACATCAAGGGTAAAACCCCTGCGAGCCAGTTTTGTAGCAACCGCGTCTAGCTCCGTACGCAGTAAATTTGGATCGAGCATGCTAGTCCTGTGATTTTGTTAGTCAATTGTGAAAGCGAATATAACGCGCTCCGGCGTTATATTTAGATTATTTTATTGCATTATAACCTTACCGCATTGACCCGATTAGCGATAGCGTTTTGTTGTGCTAATTTGATCTTGTTGGGCTAACCAGTCGAGTTTTTCAGCAATTTTGCCTTCTAACCCGCGCGCGGTGGGATAATAATATTGTGTCGCTTTCATCGGCTCAGGGAAATAGTTTTCACCTGCCGCGTAAGCATTAGGTTCGTCGTGAGCATAACGATACTCTTTACCGACGCCTAACTCTTTCATTAATTTGGTAGGGGCATTTCTTAAGTGTTCAGGCACATCATAATCTGGCTGCATTTGAGCATCTTTGATAGCCGCTTTATAGGCGGTATACACGGCATTACTTTTCGGTGCACACGCAAGGTAAACAATGGCTTGAGCAATCGCTCGCTCCCCTTCAGCTGGCCCTACACGAGTAAAGCAATCCCACGCTGAAATCGCCACTTGCATGGCTCGAGGATCGGCATTTCCGACATCTTCAGAGGCAATCGCTAGTAAACGACGAGCTACATACAAAGGATCTCCACCCGCAGTAATAATTCGCGCATACCAATAAAGCGCAGCATCAGGGGCTGAACCACGAACTGATTTATGCAGCGCAGAAATCAAATCATAGTAACGGTCGCCTTTATTGTCGAAACGCGCCGCACGCTCGCCACTCACTTCTTTGAGTAACTCTGCGGTTAGCACTCGCTGACCTTGGCTATTCGCCTCAGCCATATCCGACATCATTTCCAGCAGATTCAGTGAGCGCCTTGCATCCCCATTAACCAAGTCGGCAATCATTTTTCGGGTACTATCTGGAAGAACAATATTTTGTCCACCTAAACCCCGAGTGTTATCGCCCAATGCCTGTAATAGCACCTCTTCAATTTCACTACTTTCTAAAGATTTTAATAGATAGACTCTTGCACGAGAAAGCAGTGCCGAGTTGAGTTCGAATGAAGGATTTTCAGTAGTCGCACCAATAAAAGTGATGGTACCGTCTTCAATATGAGGTAAAAAAGCGTCTTGCTGGCTTTTATTAAAGCGGTGAACTTCATCCACAAACAAAATGGTTCTTCGCCCCGCACTGCGATTTTGGCGCGCTTTTTCGATGGATTCGCGGATCTCTTTGATCCCCGAAGTTACCGCCGAAATACGCTCGATATCCGCTTGTGCGTAGTGACCAATAATTTCAGCCAAGGTCGTTTTCCCCGTTCCCGGAGGTCCCCACAAGATCATTGAATGTAAATGACCCGCCTTAATCGCACGTGGTAATGGTTTACCTTCGGCAAGTAAATGCGTTTGACCGATATATTGTTCAAGGGTTTCCGGCCGCATACGCGCAGCCAGAGGTTGGAATTCATTTTGTGAAAAATCGAGAGATAAGTTACCCACGAGACCCTCTTTACCCCCTAGATATTAGTGAGCGCGAGAACGCTGGTCATCCAATGTGACCCCTTTTGGTACCGTAAATTTGAATTTACTTGGGTCAACTGGGCCATTTTTTTGCTGCTTTAATTGATACGCACTGGTTTGTCCGTCTTGTTCAACCGCAGCAAATTTCTCAATCGTCCCTTGTGGGTTAACCGTAATAGAGAAACTTTTTAATGTACCGTTAGATTGTTTTGGTTTCAGATCAAACGTATTGCCTTGTTGGACAATAGAATACTGCTTCCAATCCTTCGGATTATTGCGCGTTAATAACAGGAATGGCGTATCTTGGGTAGCATCGGCTAAATTTGTCACCGTCACTTGCTCAACAAAAGGGTTATAAAACCACAGATTTTTACCGTCTGATACCAGAACACTTTCATCCGGCGAAGTCATATTCCAGTTAAATAAGTTAGGGCGTTCAATCCACAAGTCACCAACACCCTCTTGGATGAGATCACCTTCTGGGCTAGTCACTTTCTGAGAGAAGCTCGCTTGGAAGCTATTCACTTTACTCAGACGATCTTGAAGGTCTTGACTCGCATCTGCCAATACTTGACCTACGTTTAAACTCAGGGCTAATGCACCTAACAACATCATTTTTTTCATCGAGAAAAGACCTTAAAATTAATACCACAAGGGGCGTATGTCTTTATACACCCCTTGAATTAAACCAGCAATTAGCACATGAAATATTAATATCCCATTGATGGTGGCGCTAATACTTCTCGGTTACCGTTATGCCCAGGTTCACTGACAATTCCTTGGTCTTCCATTTGCTCAACAATCCGAGCTGCACGGTTGTAACCGATACGGAATTGACGTTGTACACCGGAGATAGATACCCTTTGTTTTTCAACAACAAATTCGACAGCTTGGTCAAATAACGGGTCAAGATCTTCATCACCATTATCTGAACTTCCGCCACCTTCACTATCATCACTACACGTTGTGATGCTATCAATATATTGCGGTTTTCCACGCGCTTTCCAATCATTCACAACTGCGTGAACTTCTTGGTCACGGACAAATGCACCATGAACACGAACAGGAATAGATGAGTTTGGTGGCAGATACAGCATATCCCCCATACCCAATAGTGATTCCGCACCACCTTGGTCAAGAATAGTACGTGAGTCAATTTTACTCGATACCGTAAAGGCGATACGCGTTGGAATATTGGCTTTAATTAACCCGGTAATGATATCAACAGATGGACGCTGGGTCGCTAAAACGAGGTGAATACCCGCTGCACGCGCTTTTTGTGCTAAACGAGCAATCAACTCTTCCACTTTCTTCCCTGCGGTCATCATTAAGTCCGCAAATTCGTCCACCATCACCACGATATAAGGTTCTTTTTTCAGCATTGGATGTTCCATATCCATACTGTCACCCGGCTTCCAGAATGGGTCTGGGATTGGGCGATTCATATCCGCTGCCGCTTTAATTTTGTCGTTGTAACCCGCGAGATTACGTACACCTAAAGCTGACATCAGTTTATAACGGCGTTCCATTTCATTGACACACCAACGCAGCGCATTCGCCGCGTCTTTCATGTCGGTAACAACTTCAGTTAACAGATGCGGGATCCCTTCATAGATAGAAAGTTCCAGCATTTTCGGGTCAATCATAATAAAGCGAACATCTTCAGGTTTCGCTTTATATAAGATACTGAGGATCATCGCGTTAACCCCAACCGATTTACCGGATCCCGTTGTACCCGCCACTAGTAAGTGCGGCATTTTTGCCAAGTCGGCAACAACCGGGTCACCTTCAATATCTTTCCCTAACACTATCGTCAATGGCGATGGATTTTTTCTAAAATCATCACAATCTAAAACTTCACTCAAGTAAACGGTTTGACGTTTTTCGTTAGGTAATTCTAGACCAACATACGGTTTACCTGGGATCACCTCAACAACACGAACCGCCGTAGTCGACAATGAACGCGCAAGATCTCGGGACAACGTAGAAATTCGAGCCGCTTTCACTCCCGGCGCAAGATCCAACTCAAAACGCGTTATAACAGGACCAGGAGAGAAGCCAACGACTTCAGCTTTAACACGATAATCATTCAAACGCGCTTCAATTAGCCTTGCGGTTTGCTCTAATTTGAACATATCCACTGGCTCTTCTTGTTCCGGTGGGCTCGCCAGCAGGTCAAGAGATGGCATTGGCGTCGTTGGTTTCGGTAACGGTTGGTCGTTACGCACTAAGAATGGGTGGAATAAGCTATCCTGCTGTGGCTGCTGTGGCTGCTGTGGCTGCTGTGGCTGCTGTGGCTGCTGTGGCTGCTGTGCTGCAGTTTGAGGCTGCCCCGCCGGATGAGCAACAAATTCATTTCCATTATGCACAGGCGCTATCGGCTGTTCTTGGGTTATCGAATGAGCTTGCACTGGTGGTTCGGTAAATGACGGCATAAACAGCGGCGCTGCTGGCTCATCATCAACTAAATCATCCACCGGCGAGAAACGCTCAAATGCCGATAATGGCGTACTTAAATCAATTTTAGGTTCAAAATCATCCGCATCATTATCCAGCTCATGCTCATCATCGGCATGGGCAGTAAAGCGATGGATATCAGAAGGTGAAGTTGACTCTGTTGGCACTATTTGTTTTGTAGGTTCAAAAGCTGGCGTAAATGCCGGAGCAGAAGCCCAACGATGTTCAATTTCTGGCTGAGTAAACGTACTCGCAGGCATATAATCCTGCGGAGTTTCTGGCTCTGGTGCAGGAACAGAATCAACCGCAGGCTGGTTAACCTGAAATGCAGTATCAAACTCCTGCATATCGACTTCAGGCTCACCGTAGCGTTGACGTTGCTGCTCTAAGAATTGAACGCGCAGTAATCTTTCTTGCTCTAGTTCATCGTCAGTTTTTACTTCATTTTCAGGCTCTTCGGCCGCAGACCATTGCTGATAAACCTGCTCACGCTGAGAGGCTTCCTCTTGACGACGTTGAAGCTCCGCATCGCGCTGAGACGGAATACGAATGCCATACAGTTCACGGCGAGTCGGCAAGCGAACCGGATTTGGACGAGGTAATTCTGGCTCCAGATTCTTTTTCACTTGCGCGTGGCGTTCCATCGCTGCAATCGAAATACCCGCAGCGGCTAGCGCGGCAGGGTTGGCGACACGGCTAGTTACCGATGATTCACTCACGTCAGGGCTTCCCATATCAATGGTGGGCTCTACAGGCGCAAAATGTGATGATGTAAATGTTGGAGCTGCCGGTTTGGACTCAAAAACAGGTTCTGGAACAAAAGCGGGCTCAGGTGTAAATGTCGGTTCTTGAGGTATAACAGGTGCAGGAGAAAATGCCTGCGTTGGTGCCACTTGAGGCTGATAATCATCAGGCACTTCAAAATGGTAAGTTTGCTGCTCTTTAGTCGCTGAAGGCTCTTCTGTCGCGGAAAATGTCGGTAAAACTGTATTTTCCGTTGGTTGAGCAGTAAAAGTAGGCTGCTCTGCCAAAGAAGCGCTTGGCTGGACTGGCTCAATAACAGGTTGCGCTTCAGAAGCTAACAGAGGATCAGCCATAACCTGTGGTTCAACCGCAGGCTGTACATCCTCAGAAATGAGCTCAGAGACTGTTGGCGCGGAAAACAGTACATCATCCGCATCAAATTGTTGGTTTTCATCATTTGCTTGATGCTCAGCAATTTGAGCACGCTGTAGCGCCTCTTCGGTCTCTTCAACATCATAATCGTAGTCATCAAGTTCATCACCACGGGCGCGGTTTGTTAGCAAGGTGATAGGAAGCAATATCCCTGCCCCTATTTTTTCTGCAATAGTCAGCCAAGACCAACCCGTGAAGAGGGTAAAACTGATTGCCCAGAGGAATAACAGCGCCAAGGTTGCACCCAATGAATTAAACCACGGCATAATTGCAGTACTGAATACACTGCCAATGACCCCGCCAGAAGCGAAGTTAGGTAAATCATCAAAGTTGAGTGCGGCCAAACCACAAGATGAAAGGATCAGTGCTAACCCGCCAATGAGGCGTAAAGAGAGTGAGAAAAAGTCAATATAGCGGCGCTGGCTTTCATAGTGATAAATTGCCCAACACCCGAGTAACAACAATGGCGGGATCGCAAACGCGAGAATACCAAATGCAGAAAACAGGATATCCGCACTCCATGAGCCAATACTTCCCCCTAAGTTTTTAACGGGAGCGTCCCAGTTAGTTTGTGACCAACTTGGATCGGAAGGATTAAAGCTCCATAGCGCGACCATAAGAAAAATCGCACAGAGGCAGATTGCCAACAAAATCACCTCTAATAGCCGTCTGCCGCTACTGAGCTTTTTAAATTTGATGTACTTATCTTCGGTATATTCTTGGCTCATTATTGTTTCTTTACTGACTGATGTTCTTGCTTAATACGTGATTATCCTATGATTATTCTAACACTAATCCTCTAAACGCGCCTGCTTTAAGGGGATTAAGACAAATTATCACACCATAGAGACCATAAGACTCAGTATTTCATCTTACGAATAGGGTTTCAAACTCTATTTAAGGTCAAAATTCTTAATTGTTTATAGCTTTAAAATCAATAAATTGAAATGAAAATTTCTGACTAATTTTGAGTCTATCGCAGACAGCGACGAGAGAATGTTCGAAAAAGAACCATTGGGAAAACTGAAGAGAAAAATTATAGCGCTTAAAAACGGAACAACGCTGAGTAAACCCAGCGTTGAAACAGCAGTGCGACAACAATGCAGATTGCTGTGCAGGAATGATGAACACAAAGTGCAATTAGCGAGTTTTAATCACTAAACGGTTGCTTTGTTTCACTTCTTCCATAACTACGTAGGTACGAGTGTCGTTTACACCAGGAAGGCGTAATAACGTTTCACCTAGCAGTTTACGATATGCGGACATATCTGGCACACGCGTTTTCAACAGATAGTCAAAGTCACCGGAAACGAGATGACATTCTTGAATTTCTTCAAGTTTTTGAACTGCCGTGTTGAATTGTTCGAATACATCTGGTGCTCCACGGTTTAAGGTAATCTCAACGAAAACCAGTAGCGATGCATCTAAATAGTGTGGATTTAACAGTGCGGTATAGCCAGAAATGAAACCCTGTCTTTCAAGACGACGAACACGCTCTAAACATGGCGTTGGAGATAAACCAACACGCTTAGATAGCTCAACGTTAGAGATACGCCCGTCTTTTTGCAATTCGTTCAGTATATTCCTGTCAATACGGTCAAGGTCTTTGCCAGGACGCTTTTTATTGTCAATCATCTCTTATCTCTCTTTCTTTAATTGTTATTTTCTACATCTTATAAAACGGTACCATCTATTCGTCAGTCTTCCTAAGCGGACTAGCGGGCGTGGAACCTATTCTATTCGTAATAACTGAAGTTCTCGTAAACCGAAACATATTTACCTTTGGAGCGGCTTACAATCGTCGCGACATTGCCAGAATGTGTGACGTAAAGTTAATTTTCCAGTAAGAACAAAAATGCGCCATTTCCATTGACCTGCTAGATAATTAACTCTTAGATAGATGTTTTCGCAAATGCGCAGCCGATTGTCAAAGTAAATGAATAAAAATCAGTACAAGATTTCGGTTTTTTTTTCAGTAAAACGTTTCGCAGACGCAATTCAAGATAATTCCTAAAATTACCGTTTCGTGATTAAAGCACTTTCCCTCTCATTTTTTAACTCTTAATTGGTATTGCCTATCAGAAAAATTTGTCCCCTCCACATCAATGAATGGTTAAATCACTTTTGTTACCCCCCTATTTCTCCTACAATCGTTCTTATGCTTTTTTGAGACTAAAAAGAGGAATTCATGAGCACAACCACACATCGCAAGTTAATCATTTTAGGTTCAGGCCCTGCAGGTTATACCGCAGCCGTTTACGCAGCTCGCGCAAATTTACACCCTGCACTGATTACTGGGGTGGAAAAAGGCGGTCAATTAACCACAACCACGGAAGTTGAAAACTGGCCGGGTGATCCTGAAGGCTTAACAGGCCCGGGACTCATGGAGCGCATGCATGCCCATGCAGAAAAATTCGAAACCGAAATCATCAACGACCACATTACAAAAGTGGATTTCCAACAGCGCCCTTTCCGTCTCTTTGGTGATGATACAGAATACACTTGTGACGCATTGATCATTGCGACAGGCGCGTCTGCTCGTTACATCGGTCTACCATCAGAAGAAGCCTTTAAAGGTCGCGGAGTTTCTGCTTGTGCAACGTGTGATGGTTTCTTCTATCGTAACCAAAAAGTTGCGGTTGTCGGTGGCGGTAATACTGCCGTTGAAGAAGCGCTGTATCTTTCTAATATCGCGTCTGAAGTACATTTAATTCACCGTCGCGATAGCTTCAGAGCGGAAAAAATTCTGGTTAATCGCCTGATGGATAAAGTTGAAAATGGGAACATTGTTCTGCATACCGACAACACATTAGACGAAGTTCTGGGCGATGATATGGGCGTTACAGGCGTTCGTTTACGTTGCACCAAAACCGATAAAACGGAAGATGTTGCTGTCATGGGCGCCTTTATCGCTATCGGTCATAGCCCTAACACCGCAATTTTTGACGGTCAGTTAGCTTTAAATAATGGCTATATTAAAGTGCAATCCGGCACCAACGGTAACGCCACTCAAACATCTGTTGAAGGGATCTTTGCGGCTGGCGATGTAATGGATCACATCTACCGCCAAGCAATTACCTCAGCCGGCACTGGCTGCATGGCGGCATTAGATGCCGAGCGTTACCTTGACGGGTTAGCAGACAAGAAATAGTTTTTTAATCTAACAATCGCTAATCTGAAATTCCTTGAAGCCTCATTTTTACGTTGTCGTTCATTAAGTTCGCAGCGAAATAGAAGGGGGCTTTTTATTTATTCCTGTTTCAAAAATAAAGCGCTATTCCCTCCTGAATTAGGAGCAAGTTTATTTTGCTCTTTTTATCCCATGCCTATACTCAATTTAATTATCTTGTTCATTCAAATAAGGAAGTGACATGGAGCCTCAAACGCAAAAAGAGCCCATTAATAAGCTGGCATATTTTATTGTTATCTTGCTATCGGTAATTCAAGGAATTGTCATCACCGCCACTCTTGATTATTCCATAGAAATTCCATTAAGCCCTACATGGGCTTATTTACCCATGATGTTGGCTATTTTTGTTCCCTCGGTTATCAGCTTTCTTATTACCAATGCCAAGCAAGCCGTGTTTTATCTCAATATTATCCTAACGATTGTGCTTGTTTTTTGGATCAATACTTGGCAAAGCCTTGATATTGGTACTTCTGATAACAATGACGCATTCCTCTCGATTACAACGCTTACTGTCCTGATTTTTTTTATATTACCTTGGATGCAAAACCGTCAGGCTACAGGAACTTGGAAAGCGAATTACAGCTGCTTAGTTGGGCACTATTTCCGCAACACCTTATTTGGTCTTTTCGCCTGTGCCATTGGGGGCTTATTAGCCCTGATAGTCAAACAAGCCAGCTTTTTATTCGGTATTGTCAATCTTTCAACACTCAGCCAATTTCTTGGTCACTACATTGTCCTTTGGGTGACCTTTTTAGTTGGTTTTAATACCAGCTTGCTCTTTTTGCGTTCTAAATTGGTGATGCAACTGAACAACATCGCCAAATATTTCTCGCAATTTTTCCTACCTTTACTCAGTTTAATCGCCGTAATTTTCTTAGCCGGATTGACGGTTTCCATATTAACTGGTGTGCATTACACAGCTTCAGAGCTAGGTTCTGGCACCATGCTCTGCTTTGTGATTTTAAATATTATCTTTATTAATGCCCTTTATGGTGATGGCACAACCCAATTCCAATTTAAATCGATTATCAATGGCTTTGTACTGATCAGCATCGTCTTATTAAATGCATTTTCTGCACTTTCTCTGTACGGTATTTTCGTTCGTGTTAGCCAATATAGCTGGAGTGTAAGTAGGCTATATGCATTTACTATTGCACTATTCTTAGCCCTGATTATTTTAGCTTACAGTATCGCAATCATTATAAAACGACACCGCTGGGCATTCGCCCTCGGTGGGATAAATAAGATCGCCATTCTTGGCTTAATCGCCACTATCTTAATCATTAATAGTCCTATTGGTGACTTCCAGCGTATCGCGGTCAACAGCATTATGGCGGCCGTTGAGAAAGGCAAAATTAAAATTAACTACGATTTGTCTTATGACTTAGAGAAGTTAGGTGTGCGGGGAAAAGAGGCGTTAGCAAAATTGGAGCAAGATCCTGATACGAAAGCACAGCTCAAAGTTGGCGCTTACTCTGATGTCCCTAAACCGCTTAAAGAGGTTCTTATCATCGTCAAAGGCAGTCAACCATTGCCACAAAACTGGTTTGATCTGGAAGACGGTATCCGCGACGCATGGAATTGCACCAATTATTACAGCAATTATGAATGCCTTGGATTTATGACTGATGCAAATAACGATGGAACTGACGACGTGGTGATGTGCTACTCCATACCCGAGTCCCTTGATTATGAATGTACTATTTGGCAGTCCGTGGATAACACATGGAAATTAGTCGATACGCAAAGAGAGGTATTCGACGATATGCCATCCAAAAAAACAGCATGGGATAAGCTACTTAACAACCAGTTTATATTGAAACCAAAAACCTGGTTGCAAATTGTTCCTGAATAACACACGAAATTCCCCAAAAATTATTTAAACCTAAAATGCAGGTGGCTTAACAATTATAAATTAAGCCACCTTATTTTTTCTTTGTAATAACGGTAACATCCTCTCTTCGCTCAAATTTAATTATATTACGCTTAATATAATTTACCTTTGCAAAACATATTGATAACAAAAATTGTTCTATTCAAATAACTGGCTTTTATTATGTAACATATCGAATGGAAGCTGTTATGATAGGCAAAAATTCGGTTAGATTTGATGACAAAGTCAACAATCTTAACCGCACTCAATAACATGAAAACTACACCTGCTAACTAAATCATTATGGATAAATCAAGACAGACTGAATTGGTGCGTTGGTTAAAGCAACACAGCGCTCCTGCTAAGCGTTGGCTCCGAATTTCTATGCTATTAGGCATAGTCAGCGGTTTATTAATTATTGCGCAGGCTTGGTTCCTCGCCGTGATCCTACAAGCGCTCATGATGGAGAGTATTCCACGCGAGCAACTCCTCACCGACTTTGCATTATTAATTAGTGTCTTTATTTTACGCGGTGTTGTTCATTATCTTCGTGAACGCGCTGGCTACCGTTGTGGACAAGTTGTCAGACAGCAAGTCCGCGGCATGGTGTTAGATAAACTGCAAGAATTAGGCCCTGTTTGGGTCAAAGGTAAGCCAGCAGGAAGCTGGGCGACGATTATTCTTGAGCAGATTGAAGATATGCAAGATTACTATTCTCGCTATCTTCCGCAAATGTATTTAGCCACCATCATCCCAATCATGATCTTGATTGCCATCTTCCCTTTTAACTGGGCAGCTGCGCTGATCTTATTTGCAACCGCACCGTTAATTCCGATTTTCATGGCACTGGTTGGGCTGGGTGCTGCCGATGCTAACCGCCGTAACTTCCTTGCTTTAAGCCGTTTGAGTGGCAGTTTCCTCGACCGTTTACGTGGATTAGACACCCTACGCCTGTTCTTCCGTGGCAAAGCAGAAGTCACCCAAATTCGTGAATCCACTGAAGACTTCCGTTCGCGCACCATGGAAGTGCTGCGTATGGCATTTCTATCTTCCGGTGTCTTAGAATTTTTCGCGTCAATTTCCATTGCAGTGGTCGCTGTTTATTTCGGATTCTCTTATCTTGGAGAGTTAAGTTTCGGTAGCTATGGTCTGCCTGTCACACTATTTGCAGGTTTCCTTGCACTGATTTTATCCCCTGAATTTTTCCAACCTCTGCGCGACCTAGGCACTTACTATCACGCAAAAGCCCAAGCTGTGGGCGCTGCTGAATCGCTGGTAACCTTACTCGAAAGCCAAGGTGATGAACAATTACCACAAGGCGACAAGGTGATTGATGAGCAACCTATTCGCATTGAAGCCAAACAGCTGGAAGTTCTCTCCCATGATGGCACTATCCTCGCGGGTCCTCTCGATTTCACCATTGAGCCGCAGCAACGCATTGCCTTAGTTGGCCAAAGTGGGGCGGGTAAAAGCTCCCTATTAAACTTATTACTTGGCTTCCTGCCTTACCAAGGTTCCATCACGATTAATGGCAATGAGCTCAATCAATTATGCCCAGAACAATGGCGTGCTTTAGTGGGCTGGGTTGGGCAAAACCCACATTTGCCTGAGCAAACATTGCAAGAAAATATTTGCCTAGGTAAACCTGATGCTACCGAAGCAGAAATTCAATCAGCAATTGAAAAAGCCTATGTGGCGGAATTTCTGCCAAACTTACCGGATGGGTTAAATACTCGCTTAGGCGATTTCGCTGCACGTCTTTCTGTTGGGCAAGCCCAACGTGTCGCTGTCGCTCGCGTACTCTTAAAACCTTCTCGCTTATTGCTATTAGATGAGCCAGCTGCCAGCTTAGATGCACACAGCGAACAGCGGGTAATGGAAACACTGAATCAACTATCTGAGCAACAAACCACGTTGTTAGTCACCCATTTACTTGAAGAAACCATGGATTACGACCAAATTTGGGTGATGTCTAACGGGAAAATTATCCAGCGTGGTGACTACCAACAACTGAGCCAGTCTGAAGGTGCCTTTGCCCAATTACTCGCTCATCGCCAAGAGGAGCTTTGAAAATGAAAGTGTTACTCCCCTTCTTAGCCCTCTATCGCCGTCATTGGTTTTTGATTTCCTTAGGGATCATTCTGGCGATTGTCACGCTGCTTTCCAGTATTGGCCTTCTCACGTTATCGGGATGGTTCTTAGCCGGTGCTGCTATCGTTGGTGCGCCGGGGATCTTTTTCTTTAACTATATGCTCCCAGCGGCTGGAGTTCGTGGTGCGGCTATTTTCCGTACTGCGGGACGTTATGCCGAGCGTTTAGTCAGCCATGATGCAACATTTAAAGTCTTAGCCCATCTGCGAGTTTTCGCCTTCAGTAAGGTTTTACCGCTATCTCCCGGTGGGATCAGCCGTTTCCGCCAAGGGGATCTATTAAACCGATTGGTGGCGGATGTCGAAACCCTAGACCACCTTTACTTGCGCGTTCTCTCCCCGATTGTCAGTGCTTTCTTTGTCACGTTTGTCCTGATTATTGGTTTAAGCTTCCTTGACCCTCGCCTAGCATGGACATTAGGCGGCGTTATGCTGTTCCTACTGTTTACGATGCCATTTGTATTTTATCGTGCTGGTAAACCGATTGGACGCGAACTGACTGAACTGCGCGGAAATTACCGCATCGTATTAACTTCAGCATTACAAGGCCAAGCCGAATTAGCCTTATTTGGTGCGACTCAACGTTTTCGTCAACACTTATCAAGCATCGAAAATTCATGGCAAGGTCGCCAGCAGCAGCAAGCTGCACTGACAGGTTTATCTCAAGCCATTATTTTGTGTGCATCAGGGCTTACCGCAACCTTGCTTTTATGGATGGCCGCTGAACATGTTGGCGGAAATACACAACCCGGTGCGCTGATTGCCTTATTTGTTTTCTGTGCATTAGCCTCATTTGAAGCGTTAGGGCCTGTTGCCGTCGCATTCCAACACATGGGGCAAGTGATTGCATCGGCTACCCGCGTCTCTCAGTTAATGCATGCGAAACCGGAAGTGAACTTTGTCAATCAAGGTAATGAACTAAAATCGCTAGAAAATTTAATCATTGATAACGTGACGTTCACTTATCCAGAACAGCCTTTCGCCGTACTAAAAAATGTCACTTTGTCGATCAAACGAGGCGAGCACATCGCGTTATTAGGAAAAACAGGCTGCGGTAAATCAACGCTGCTGCAATTGCTCACCCGCGCTTGGGATGTGGACAGTGGCGTGATATCGATTAATGGCCAGCCAATTCAAGCTTACAGCGAAGAAGCGCTACGTGGCGTGATGTCCGTGGTTCCTCAGCGTGTTCATGTCTTCAGTGATACCCTACGCAATAACTTATTATTAGCCAACGAGCAAGCCACTGACGAGCAACTGTGCGATGTACTGACTCAAGTTGGCTTAGATAATTTGTTGGATAATCAGCTAAAATTAAACGCATGGATGGGTGAAGGCGGTCGTCAATTATCAGGAGGAGAGCAGCGCCGCTTAGGTATCGCTCGCGCCCTTCTGCACAATACGCCGCTGGTATTAATGGATGAGCCAACAGAAGGGTTAGATGCCCACACTGAACAGCAAATTCTCAGCCTGCTCAAGCAAAAATGTGCCGATAAGACCCTGCTGGTAATCACCCATCGTATGCAAGGTTTAGAGCAAATGGATACCATTTGTGTGATGGATAATGGCGAAATTATCGAACAAGGCTCACACTCGCAATTATTAGCTGAGCAAGGTCGTTATTATCAGTTCCGTCAACGTCATTTGGTTCAGCAAACTCGCTGAGGTGCACCATGTACCAATTAGACGATGATTCATACCTGTTCCCGCCCGTGTCTGAAGCGATGCGGGAACCTAATGGGTTACTGGCGATCGGCGGTGATTTATCATCTCGCCGCTTACAAGCCGCATACTATGATGGCATTTTTCCTTGGTTTAACCCTGGTGAAGTGCCTTTATGGTGGTCACCCGATCCGCGAGCCGTCTTGAGAGTGGGCGACTTGCATATCAGCCGTTCCATGATCAAAACATTAAAAAAATCTCCTTATCGCATTACCATAAATCATGCGTTCAAAGAGGTGATAGCGGCTTGTGCAGTTCGTGCAGAAGGAACGTGGATCCTTCCTTCCGTACAGGCTGGTTACCTAGCGCTTCATCAAGAAGGGCTCGCCCACTCGATTGAGGCGTGGCATGGTGATCAGCTGGTGGGCGGTTTGTATGGCGTGAACATGGGACACCTGTTTTGTGGGGAGTCTATGTTCAGTAGAATGAATGATGCGTCCAAATGTGCTTTTATTACATTCTATTTTCATTTTTTGCGCTATAATGGGCAACTTTTTGATTGTCAGGTACTTAACCACCACACCGCTTCACTTGGCGCGACGGAGATCTCCCGCAGGGATTTTCTACATATTCTTTATCGGTGGCGTGACCTGCGGATTGACCCAGCATGCTGGTTACCACAGTCAATTGATTTACCTCAATCATTTGAAAAATCACCACTTTTTAAGCGATAGAAAGTGGCAATACAGTAATTTTATCCCCAACTATTTTAAAGAAAGATCGCTTTAAAATGCGACACTTCTTTACTTAGTGTGGGTTTTTGGGCATTATCTTGCCCGTAAAAAATCACGGTTATTAGACTTAGAGGATTAGATGGCCAAAGAAGATAATATTGAAATGCAGGGAACGGTTTTGGATACCCTGCCAAATACAATGTTCCGCGTTGAACTGGAAAACGGTCACGTTGTGACTGCGCACATCTCTGGTAAAATGCGTAAAAACTACATCCGCATTCTGACAGGCGACAAGGTAACTGTAGAGTTAACTCCTTACGACCTGAGCAAAGGCCGCATCATTTTCCGTAGCCGCTGATTTTCGATTTTCAGGCAAGGCCTGACAAGACCACAGGTGCCTAAGACACCTGTGGTACTAGCTATTGTCAGATTACAGCATCCTCTGGAGAGGCCTTGTGTACGCTACTGAAGCTGTATGTCAGTGTGTGACTCTTTTCATCAAGCCCGATACTCACCGAGCCGCCATTCGTTAACGAACCAAATAACAGTTCATTTGCCAATGGTTTCTTCAGGTTATCCTGAATGACACGCGCCATAGGTCGGGCCCCCATTGCTTTGTCATACCCTTTCTCACACAACCAACGACGAGCCGCTTGGCTTACCTCAATCGAAACACCCTTCTCATCCAACTGTGCTTGCAACTCAACAATGAATTTATCCACCACTTGCGTGATGATATCCATCGACAGCGCATTAAACCAAATAATGCCATCAAGACGGTTACGGAATTCCGGTGAAAATGTCTTTTTAATTTCAGACATCGCATCCGTACTATTATCTTGCTCTGCAAAACCAATCGAGCGGCGCTGAGTTTCTTGCACCCCTGCGTTGGTGGTCATTACCACAATCACATTACGGAAATCCGCTTTACGACCGTTATTGTCCGTCAGCGTACCGTGATCCATCACTTGCAGAAGAATGTTAAACACATCCGGGTGCGCTTTTTCGATTTCGTCCAATAACACGACGGAATGCGGATGCTTAATGACGGCATCGGTCAGCAATCCACCTTGGTCAAAACCCACATACCCCGGAGGCGCACCAATCAGTCGGCTAACCGTATGGCGTTCCATATATTCAGACATATCAAAGCGCAGCAGTTTCACATCCAACGCTTTTGCCAGCTGCACGGTGACTTCCGTTTTACCCACGCCAGTTGGCCCTGCAAACAAGAAGGAGCCGACAGGCTTGTGATCTAACCCTAAGCCTGCGCGATTCATTTTAATCGCCTCAGACAGCGCCTCAATCGCTTTATCTTGTCCAAAGACTAACATCTTCAGGCGTGAGTCTAAGGTTCTCAAACGATCTTTATCGCTCGAGGAAACGGTTTTTTCTGGAATGCGCGCAATACGCGCCACCACGGTTTCGATTTCAGGTACACCGATGGTTTTCTTACGTTTGCTTGGCGCCACTAAACGCGTTCTTGCTCCCGCTTCATCGATAACATCAATGGCTTTATCTGGCAGATGGCGATCGGTAATGTATTTCACCGATAAATCCACCGCAGCCTGAATGGCTTTCGCGGTGTAGCGAACATCATGGTGAGACTCATATTTCGGTTTCAACCCATTAATGATACGCACAGTTTCTTCAGGAGTAGGTTCCACAATATCAATTTTTTGGAAACGTCGAGCCAGCGCTCTATCCTTCTCAAAGATATTGCTAAATTCTTGATAGGTCGTAGAGCCAATCACACGGATACGCCCACTTGATAACAGCGGCTTAATCAAGTTTGCAGCGTCTACCTGTCCACCCGATGCCGCACCAGCACCAATAATTGTGTGAATCTCATCGATAAACAGAATGCTTTTCGGATCTTTTTCCAACATTTTCAGCAGCGCTTTAAAACGTTTTTCAAAATCACCGCGATATTTAGTGCCTGCCAACAATGAGCCGATATCCAGTGAGTAGATTGTGCAATCTTTCATCACTTCAGGCACATCATTTTGCTCAATACGCCACGCTAAGCCCTCAGCGATCGCCGTTTTACCTACGCCGGATTCCCCAACCAATAATGGATTATTCTTGCGGCGACGGCACAACACTTGAATGGTACGCTCTAATTCAGCCTGACGTCCCACCAGCGGGTCGATATTCCCTTTCTTAGCCTGTTGGTTCAGATTGGTAGTGAAGTTGTCCATATGGTCTTCTGAGACCGGCTGCTCTTCACTTGGTGGTGTATTGTTTGCGGCATCATCCTCCGATGAAGAAGAATCTTCACCTTTAATGGTACCGTGGGAAATATAATTAACCACATCGAGGCGGCTAACATCATGCTTACGTAATAAATAAGCCGCTTGGGATTCTTGTTCGCTAAAAATCGCCACTAGCACATTCGCGCCAGTCACTTCGCTGCGTCCTGATGATTGAACATGAAAAACAGCACGTTGCAGTACGCGCTGGAAACTCAAAGTCGGTTGAGTGTCTCGCGTATCATTCTCAGGCAATAGAGGCGTGGTTTGGGCAATAAAATGTTCGAGTTCTTGTCTCAAGGCAACTAAGTCGACCTTACAAGCCTCTAAAGCTTCACGCGCAGAGATATTGCTCAATAATGCCAGCAATAGGTGCTCCACAGTCATAAATTCATGGCGATTGTCTTTCGCTCTGGTAAAAGCAACATTTAGACTAAGCTCCAATTCTTGATTGAGCATAAGCACCTCCCAAAATTGATATTAAGACTCTTCAGACTTTCTCTATAGTACACAATAAAGGATATTCATGTTCCCTTGCAAAAGCATTGACTTGGGCGGCTTTCGTTTCTGCAACTTCAGCAGTATAAACACCGCAAATACCTTTACCTTGAAAATGCACATCTAACATTATCTGTGTAGCGCGTTCTTCATCAAAAGAAAAGTATTTTTGTAACACCTCAACAACAAAATCCATCGGCGTATAATCATCATTATTTAACAGTACTTTATACATCGATGGTGGTTGCAGCGTCTTTTCAACTTCATCTTTAAAAATTGTGTCAGTTTTAAATGTGCCCAGAAAATCACTCATTACTTTCGTGCTCAGTCGTATTACTCAGTGTGGAAATTCAATTTAAGCATAGCCTTTATTATCAATGATATCTATTCACTAAATAGCAATTCAATAAAGCTAAGCCATTAAAAATATTTTGTCTTCATTTTGGTACTGAATTCTCAATTTATCCCAGTGTACCATGGGCTGATGACTAACTTATAGCACCTAAATTTTGTGACGCACATCAAATAATTTAAAAATTCACGAAAAACGCTCATCGGATTATTTTCAGTTTATTCAAAAAGCCAAAATCCGACTCTTGACCAAATATCCCTCTTCAATACAGTATAAAATGCGCGCGATTAACTTCGTATTTATACCTAGTTTGCATGTGTATTTTATGCATGTATATAAACAGTCAGTAGCAAACTTGAAGGACGGAAATATGAATACAGGTACGGTTAAGTGGTTCAATAATGCCAAAGGTTTTGGTTTTATTTGCCCAGAAGATGGCGGAGATGATGTATTTGCACATTATTCCACAATCCAAATGGATGGTTACCGGACTCTCAAAGCGGGTCAAAAGGTCAACTACACGCTTATGATTGATGGACCTAAAGGCGCTCATGCTACCGCCATTATTCCAATTATCGAAAGTAGTGAAGCAAAAGCAGAATAAGTTAGGGTAATAGAGCACAGTTAATTATTTTTAAGGGGTAAATAATTAACTGTGGCTATTTCAAATTAGCGATATTTTAGGTTAATAACGCTCTAAATTAAGACAGTCTGCAACAAATATTATTACTCATCCGTTGCCTGCAAATGATGCATATCACCATACAATTCAGTTAATAGCTGATATTGCTCTTCATCATAGAACGCGCATTGGCCTTCACCGAAAGCTTTTGCGACTTCAATCATGAATTTCACAGTCGCAGCAATGTCCACTTCATGACTAGCTCCCGTTGAGCAACCTGGCACAACAGTTTCAGTGCAAATTGCGACACCAACAACTGGAACCGTTGTTGAAACCGCTGGCTGCATAATGCTATTGAGGTGATGAAGCCCATTGCCATAAGGCGTGATATCTTGGATAGATAGCGGGAACGTCACCGCATTTTGTCCGCTACTCCACTCCATTAAACGCAATAGATCCTCAGAAACAGGTAGGATATATCCCGATTTTACCGTTGGTGATAGCGCATAACCTTTATGGTTAATTAAGCGATTTCCTTTGGTGGTATCTACCGATAAAATGGCATCCGCTTCTGGGATCCCTTCATGAAGATTCATCGTAGCGTCTTCAAGGGGTGAATCCATAAAATCGACTGGCGTATGCGGACGAGTTGGCGCATTTGGGCAGATATGCGTTGTAATGATCACATCCCCTTGTAATGCGTCCCCTCTTTGCTGCATTTGAGCCAACTTTAATCCCGTTGTGATGGCTGCAATTGCGCCATCCGCATCAGAAACAACCCCAATGCGCGAAGGTCTTGCACCCAAACCACCTAAACGCCCGATGATCCCTAGCGTTGGTGCATTCTTACCTTGGGACTTGCCTTGTAAGCCTGGAATGGTGATTCTGACGAAATCACTTTGGCCTTTTTGATCGACTACAGTTGTTGAAATGGCTTGGACTGCGGGGAAATCCTGGAACAACTGAACAACATCATGCCCACTAACATTCGCACAATCGAGCAGCTCATAAACGCACAAAGTTTGCTTTAGAGTCATTGTACTTCCTTTAATTCTAATTATTTTTTTTAGAGTTTTAGAGTAAACGGGCACCAAAGGAGCACCCGCTTACTCTGAATACCCCTTAACTAAAGACAAAGGGTATATTTCCTGATGAAGGCGTATTCACGCACTTTGAATGGTATTTAATTATTATTTACTACAACTACTCATTACTGAACTTTTACTGCTGATACTGCTTTATATCACAAGGTTTTTTGACTACTTGGTACTACGCTCTAACCAGTAAGGATCCCCAACCATACATCCTAGGTAAGAAGCCTTACGGTAAAGATCTTGGGACAGCTGCACGATAATCTCATCGGTCATTTGCGACTCTGGGAGACTCAAACACAACGCATATAATGTATTTTGTGAAGGGTCATATACTGTACTGGATACAGAAGCGACACCGGCAACTGACTCGTTGACTGAAAACTCCCAACCTCGTTCATTGATCACACTAATACGCTCATTTAAACTGGCTCGAGACTCTTCAGGCTCTAAATTAATTAAGTTTATGCGCTCACTTATTGGTAATCGTGCTAATAATGCGCGCCCCGTTGATGTACCGCCAATAGGTAAACGCGTTCCAGGCTGCGTAATCACTTGCAGCATACTGTTACCAATTCGGGCATGAACAACACGAACTTTGTCTTCATCTAACGCAGAGACATAACTGGTAAACCCAGTATCTTTCGTCAAACTGTCTAACGCTTCTAACGCCATATCAATTAAATGGTTCATGCCACGAGCTCGGTGGGCAATCTCCATAATCAACAAACCTGGACGATAAATCGGCGCGTTATTTTTCTTTTCGAGCAACCCAAGTTCTGCCATCTGCTTTAATAGACGTGAAGCAGAGCTTTTCGGCATCGATAATTCATTGACCAACGTGGTTACCGTTAACTCATTACCTGAGCGTAAAAATAAGCGATACACGTCGACAACACTTGTTAAAATACTCATACCTGAGTTTCCTGCACCAGCAAGCCATAATCCAGAGGCTTTCTATCCCTTAAATAAGGCACATTTAAACGCGTATGCGCCTGAAGACGAAAATCAATCTCACCAACTAACAACTGTTCTTGTTCGCAAGATGCCTCACTCAAAACTTGCCCACGCGGGCCCATAATTTTACTGCCACCAAATAGGTGTAAATCTTCTTCATGCCCCCAGCGATTCACCGCTAGAAGATGCGTGCCATTCTCTAAAGCACGACACGCTGTATTGATATTCCACATATCTCGGTCTTGAATACACCAAGCAGAAGGTGCAATTAGCAATTCTGCACCTTGTAGAGTGAGGATCCGCGCCACTTCAGGGAAGCCCATGTCGTAGCAAATCATCACACCAATTTTGCCGATTGGCGTATCAAACACGGGGAAAGTATCCCCGCTTTTGAACCACTGCTTTTCAATACCAAACGCATGTACTTTACGAAATACGCCGCTGATATTCTCACAACCCGGATTCCAAACGCCTACAGAGTTATATACTTCACCAAGACGTTCACCGCGCTCAGCAAATCCCGCCACAATTGTGATATCTAGACGGGAAGCTAATTGGCTAAATAGGCAGTATGTTTCACTGCCATCAAAATCACTAAGATCCCATAACTGAGTGGAGAGTAGATCACCCCGATAACCCGTTGTCGACAGCTCTGGGAAACAGATTAACTTAGCGCCTTGAGATGCCGCCTGCTCGCACAGTTGCGCCATACGCTGCAAGTTACCTATTTTATTCCCTAGTTCAGAATCAAACTGAGCCAGAGCGACTTTCACTTGGTTATCGGTCATCTATCTGTCCTCAATCTAAATGAGAAACTTGGCGGAAGTGAGTGCCTTTCTCGCCTCGGAATGCCGCTAATAAGCGCATACCTACCCAATAAGCCACTGCACCAACCAGTAAAGAGTTCAACGCTGGAACGCCAATATCTGCACCAAAAGGCCCCAGAGCAGAGGTGCCCCAACCGACGACAACCGCACAACACCATGCAACTAAAGTCACAGGGTTATACGCTTCACAGCGAGTTGGTAAAATGCCTTGTTCTCGGCTGATATCCAGCTCTTTTCTGTCACGTTTTAACAAGTAATAATCGACAACCATAATACCCGCGACAGGCGGAATCGAAATACCAAGATAAATTAAGAAACTAATAAAGTTATCTAAGATGCCTAACATGGAAGCCACGGTACCAAAAATACCAATAATCCAGGTTAAATAGCGGCGGTCAAAACGCTTATTAAAAATAGCGTTCAACAGTGTGGAGAAGCCGAGTGATGAAGAGTAGAGATTGATATCATTCATTTTAATTGTTGAGAAGATAACAATCGATGCACCTAGCAACCCAGTTAACGCCATCATCAAATCAAAAACTTGGCTTGTGCGTAATGCTAAAGCCATTAATACCGCAATCATATTGACGAAAAGTTCGCCACAGAATGTACCAATCAATGTCATCCAGAATACATCTTTCGGTTTATGCATAAAGCGACTGATGTCTGGAGTTGTTACAGCAGAGATGATAAAACCACCCGCAACCATCGTAATTGCAGCTGGCATTGTCATTAAAGGCCCGGCAGGTTCAGTGGCATTAATTAATAAACTAATGTCCTGTCCCGATAATAAATTATAAGTTGCCCAACCTAGTGCGAATAAAAATAGCGGTGTTGAAATATTCGCGGTAATAGATAAAAAGCGATATCCATATACCGTAATAATTGTCACCGCAATACCTGTAATAAGCGACCAGGTCCCTGGTGTTAGCACGTTAGTCGCTTTATACATACCATCCGCGAAGAAACCATTTTGGACACCGAACCAACCCATTAAGGAGATAGCAATGGCTCCTCCAATTAATGCGGATCCTAGTTTTCCAAAACCAGACCACCGAGACAGTAGACTGATTGACATTCCTTCACGGCAAGCTGCCGCTCCGAGACCCCAACTGACGACCTGTAAAATTACAGAACCGAGCATTGTGGCCCAAAACGCCTGCCAAAACGTTAATCCATAACCAAGCGCTGCACCTAGCATCACTTGCGAAACGCAAGCGAGTGAACCGATACGGAGGATCAACACTTCATAAAACGGTCGACGAGCACTTTGCGGTACCCGCGCCAGAGAATAATCTTCACCTGCTTTATTTGCCATTTTTTATGCCTGCTGTGTATGAGTCTTTACTTGTGATTTTTGGCTTTTCGCTAAAGTTCCATTTAATGGAACCAGGTTTCATTTATTCTACGAGACGAATAATATCCACGATCGGTACCAAATCGCAAGTAGAATTTACCTTTTTGATAGCTTTTTTATTATCGGTTATTTAAATAGGAGGAGAAATAGGAGGGAGTAAAAACAAAATAAGCTGTAAATTAATAGGTTAAAAATTCCGCATTTGATTAGAGAAACTTCATAAAATGAGTTATCAGCTATAGATAATTCTGATTTCGACACGCCAATATGGAGTAAATTATCTTTTCATTGCAGTTAATCGCACAAAATATTCGACCTAAACAGCCATTCACCGATTATTTTATTTAATAAATTGCGTATTTGGTGAGAAAAAAGTTGTAGAGATCCCCTCTACAACTTTTCAAATAATCACGAATTGATAAATTACTCTCTTGCTAATGCATCAATTGGGTTTAATCTCGCCGCATTTCTTGCTGGTAGGAAACCAAAAATAATCCCAATCGCCGTTGAACACGCAAATGCGCTGACGAGTGCAATAGGATCAAAGGCAAATGTCCAACCCGGCAGCGCCATTTGAGCAATCAAACTGACGCCATAAGATAAGCCAATTCCCATTAAGCCACCAATAAGGCACACTAACACCGCTTCAATAAGAAATTGCTGCATCACATCCATCGTTCGGGCGCCAACCGCCATACGAATACCAATTTCACGCGTTCTTTCCGTGACAGACACCAACATAATATTCATCACACCAATCCCCCCAACCACAAGCGAAATGACAGCAACTAAAGTCAAAAAGAGCTGCATAGTTTGGGTGGTTTTTTCCGCTGTTTTGACCAACGTATCAATGTTATAGGTAAAAATATCCTTCTTACCGTGACGCAATGTCAGCAAGCGGGTCAGTTGCTGCTCAGCGACTTTCGCATCAATACCATCCTTCACTCTCACCACAATACTGTCATAGTAAGAACGGTTAATCAGCTTACTGTTAATGGTTGTATCGGGTAAAAACACTTCTAGGCTTTTGCTGGAACCAAAAATGAACTTTTGCTCCCCTAAGACACCAATTACTGTCGCGGGCATATTTCCGATAAGCAATATCTCACCCACGACATTCTGTTTGTTCGGAAAAAAGCGTCGTTTCGTATTACCGTCAATCACCACCACAGGCGCACGCCGATCAAGCATATCCTGAGTAAATCCCATCCCTTCAGCGAATTTATTACCATAAACTTGGAAATAACCTACCCCCACTCCTGCGACTCGAGCCACCGCATCTAAATTACCTTTACGTAATCGAGCAGAGGTATCAATGGACCCCGTCACAGACTGAACATAAGGCTGCTGAGCAATGGCAGAAATATCAGAGGCTTTCAACGCTTGTCGATTTTCTGGGTCATCACTGCCAAAATCTTTTCCGGGATACACAGAAATTGTATTGGTACCAATCGATTTAATATCATTCAATACCATCCCTTTGGCCGCATCACCAATCACCATGATGGATACCACTGAGGCAATCCCAATCACAATTCCCAGCATGGTCAGCAAGGTGCGCATTTTATTCACCACCATCGCGCGCCACGCCATTAATAAGGCTTCACTGAATCGACTAATCCATTGCCCTAATGGATTTTTCTTCATCGCAACTTTTGCCGGAAACTCCACTTTCTTCGTTGCTAACACACCAGAATCATTGATGATTTCGCCATCTTTGATTTCAACGATCCGCTCTGCTTGTTGCGCGACTTTCGGGTCATGGGTAACGATGATAACCGTATGCCCTTGGACACAAAGATCTTTTAAAATCTTCATGACCTCTTCCCCCGAATGGCTATCCAGCGCCCCCGTCGGCTCATCCGCCAAAATAACCTGTCCACCATTCATCAGAGCGCGAGCAATACTGACTCTTTGTTGCTGTCCACCCGACAATTGGCTTGGACGATAATTGACTCGCTCACCTAAGCCTAAACGCTGAAGTAATTGTTCCGCTCGTTCTTTGCGCTGAGACTTGCCTGCTCCCGCATAAATAGCGGGGATTTCGACATTTTGCTCAGCACTCAAATGGCTCAGTAAATGGTAACGCTGGAAGATAAAACCAAAATGTTCACGTCGTAATTGTGCCAACTGGTCATTATCTAAGGTCGCAATATTTTGCCCTGCAACGAAATATTCTCCTGATGAGGGTTTATCCAAGCATCCCAAAATATTCATCAGCGTCGATTTTCCCGACCCCGACGCCCCAATAATCGCCACCATTTCACCGGCATTTATTTTCAGCGAAACATCTTTGAGTACCGTGATCTCCTGTTCACCCGCAGGATAGCGCCGCGTAATGTTATGCAGCTCAAGTAAAGTCGTCATCATTACGATTCCGTCTCGCTGCTGCGACCGATGATGACCTTATCCCCTTCCTTTAACCCGCTAATCACTTCCACAGAGACATCATTGCGGCTGCCAATTTCAACGTTTCTCTTTTGCGGGATTCCGTCATTCAAGACTTCCACTTCATAAACTTGTGGAGTGACTTCGTTTCCTAACGCCAATAATGGAAGGAGCAGCACATTTTTATGGGACTCAAGCTCAATCACCACTTGCGCGGTCATTTGGAGTTTTAAAAGATGTTGAGGGTTTGGTACTTCAAAACGTGCATAATAGAAAATTGCATCGTTAATTTTTTCAGGGGTCGGGAGGATATCTTTCAGTTTTCCCGCGAATTTTTTATCTGGGGCACCTAACACGGTAAAAGACGCACTTTGTCCCGGTTCAAGGTAGATAACATCTGCTTCGGAAACTTCCGCTTTAACCAACATCGTATCCAAATCAGCCAGCGTCAAAATCGTTGGTGCTTCTTGAGCGGCAATCACCGTTTGCCCTTGTAACGTCTTAATAAACGTCACAATACCATCCATCGGTGCAGTAATTTGGGTGTATTTCAGATTCGTTTTTGCGGTATCTAAAGAGGCGCGATTACGTTTAATCTGAGACTGATACGTAGCCACTTTCGCTTTATTCACTTCTACATCGGTTCTGGCTTTATCCAGCTCTTGCTGAGCCACTGCTTGCACTTTTGATAGGCTTAAATGACGTTGATAAGTCACTTGCGCAAGCTTTAATTCAGCCTGAGCCAATGCCAAGTTGGATTCTAATTCATGGATAGTTTCTTGAGATTCAGTGACTTCGTTTTGCGCTTTTTGCGGATCAATAACGGCGAGCAGATCGCCTTTTTTAACGGTATCACCTTCTTTGACATACAGTGTTTGCAGTTGCCCGCTAACCTGCGCCCCCACATCCACTTTACGTACAGCATCTAATTTACCCGTCGCCATAACCCGCTTATCGAGGTCACCACGAGTCACATCAACTGTTTGGTAGCTCTCTGGCTGCTGGTTACCAAGAAAAAACCATGCGGTCACCAGCGCCGCGAGTAGGACAAATATGCCATAAATCCATTTTTTTCTTGATACTGCCTTCATTAACTCTATTCCTATTTTCAATCAGAGGGCCGCCCCTCTCTTGAAAATAAGATAGCTGAATAATTATCACTCTTCACTAAACAGATTCAAGATTAACTGCAATTTATATCAATACGCCTTACCGCGCGCCAACCATGCGACTCTTGAGAACATATTTCTCAGAGCCAATGGTACTGCTTCAGGGCCTAATTCAGCGGCACGGTTTACGGTCGCCAGTGCTAAGTCTGGTTTTGACGTCCGTGCAATCGCTTTTAAAATCACACGGCGAGTGGATACTCGGGCATTTTCAGGAATTTCTGCAATTTCATGGTACAAACCTTGAAACCCTTCACGATACAGAAAATGTTCCATATCCGGTGCTGGTAACATGGTTAACCGGTCTCTATCTGGCGAATTAATTTTATTGGCATAATGCGTCGCCGTTGCGGCATATTTTCGCCCTGCTTCATCCCCATCAGTTAATACATGCCATTCAATGCCCATTTTATTGGCAAATTTTAATAACGGTTTTAAGCCACTTTGTGCAAAGGCAATTACCTTAATTCCTTCTGTTTCGAAGAAATAATTACACTGCCTCGCAAATTCACTCATTAGCCAAATTTCCGTTTCTCCCTCAACCAGTAGCCAACAACGGGCAAATAATGCGGAAGGTCGATTAAAACGAATATGGAAAGAGATTTTACGTAACTCTTCAGCACTTAAATCCTGCGGGTTCAAACGATACGCAGATACTTTATTCGTATCACGAACAAGGCGGCATAAGCTATCAATTGGCGCTTGGGAAAGTAAATCGCCAGAATTGGTTGTGGTGATCCGCTGCAAGGAGAACAAGCTAAACAGCCCCCACGCAATAGACAACATAATAGGATGTAGCCGTGTTTCAGGGTCTTCCACAATAATAATTGGGCGAGCATGTTTATCCAGCTCAATATTCCCTTTAGATTGCAGTAATGACGAAAACATCCCTAGGATAATCAGGCGAATATTTCGTTGATTCGGCTTTGCAATTAATCGGTTAATATTATCCAATGCCTGCCAACCTCGCTTACGAGGTTCTATGCTAATCATTGAATTATCCGTTTTCACCATATGACCACTTTTCCCTGAAAAATAGTGGCTCAGCAATTGCTGCATCGCGTCCACCCCATCTTCAAGGTCATTATCACTTAAGCGTTCAGGATTATTCACCAGCGCCATCGTCAATTCTTTAATCTGATGATTAAAGTTTTCACGGAAATTGTTGCTTCCGCTGACTATCGTCTCGGGGTTTATATTATTTAAGAAACGCGCATCTCGTAAGCGGATTACGGGATATAAACGGACAATTTCTTTAATATACTTACCCACATTATCGAGGGATAACTTATTTCCCCCTGAATTTAAGAAGCATTTATCTACCGCAACACTGTTATCGTCTTTTAGCTCCGCACTCACTCGGAATAAAATATGTTTTAAGTCATCTCCATTATCGACCCAAACAGAAGCAAGATTTTGGAAACGATAAGAATGATGGCGACCCGGGCGACTCTCACAGAACTTTAAGACTATCTGCAAAGTACGAAAACGTGTTTCATCATCCCCTGTTGGATGGTGAAAATCATTAGCAGTGAATTGGTATTCCCGATGTTCGGGAGAGAGCAAAATATCTAAGGCATCGAGTAAACTGGATTTACCCCATGAGTTTTCCCCGATCAGAACGGTATTATTATTGAGTTCTAAAGAAAGTCGGTTGATCCCTCTAAATCCGTATATTTCCACACGTTCCAGATACATATCTCTCTCCTTGCTATCAAAAACTGAGTTTGATTGTAACATCCTGACCGCTCAAGGATCCGTGAAACAACCTGAACTATCGCAAATAAAAGCTTACTCATTAAGCCGATTAATTACTATATGAGTCAACATAGTACAAAAAAAACACGTTACGATACATGTTCCTGCATTGAGCTTATTTATTTGGTGATATAGGATGTTTATGCTTTATTTTCCAGCATTTTTCTCCTATTTTTAGTTAATCAGCCATTGAAAAATATTTATCACCTGCGTGATAATTAGCATCACAGGCTAAATTTATTCATGTTTCGATAGCAATGTTCATGAATGTTTAAATATAATCTGTTGTTTATATTGAAATAAGTTTATATTGGCATAAGTTTATATTGGCATAAATTAGTGTAGTTAATGCAGTAAAACAAAATGAAATAAAAGGGCACTAACATGTATTCAGGCTTGCTGATTATTCTTTTACCTCTGTTTTTGGGTTACTTGATACCTATAAAAAATAAAAATGTTCTTCATCGAGTTCATCAGTCTTTAAATTCGATGGTGTACGTTATTTTATTTTTAATGGGTATTACCCTTGCTTTGCTTGAAAACCTCAGCGCACATTTAGTCTCCATCTTAATTTATGCCCTGACCTTCTTCGCCTGCATTTTTGGCCTCAATGCGCTTTCTTTAATTCTTCTGGATAAGCTTGATCCGTGGAAAGTACCACAGCACAAGCAAGAAAAGCCCCCTTCACGTATCAAAATGGTATTTGAATCCTTGCAGCTGTGTGGTGTGTTACTCATTGGCTTTTTAGTGGGATTAACCGGATTCAAATTCTTACATTATGCAGATAAAGGCAGCCAAGTGGCGCTAATGTTGCTGCTGTTACTGGTTGGGGTACAACTGCGTAATAGTGGAATGCATATTCGACAGATTTTAATTAACCGCCGAGGAACCACTATTGCCTTAGTCATGGGGGTTAGCGCCCTTATCGGTGGTGCCGCCGCTGCCTTTTTCCTTGGCCTTCCTATCAAAATGGGGTTAGCTATCGCCTCTGGATTCGGTTGGTATTCACTTACTGGTATCTTAATTACCGATGCCTATGGCCCCGTGATGGGCAGCGCTGCATTTTTTAATGACCTATTGCGCGAATTGACTGCCATCATGTTGATACCGTTGATTATTAATCGCTATCGTTCTACTGCATTGGGCATTTGTGGCTCTACGTCTATGGACTTTACTTTGCCGGTATTGCAGCGCAGTGGTGGCGTGTCGATTGTCCCCGCCGCTATCGTTCATGGCTTCGTTTTAAGTCTAATTACGCCAATCCTTATGGCCTTCTTTACATAAGTAGAATTTCAGTCACAATAGCCGTTAATTTAGGTATCACAGGAAATTAACATGACGGGTAAACAACGAGTTTTAGTACTAGGTGCCAGTGGCTATATTGGGCAAAATTTAATTCCTAAATTATTGGAAGAAGGTCATGAAGTCACTGCTGCCGCCCGACGTGTAGACTGGATGCTATCCCAAGGTTGGTCAGATACTCGCTGTATCTATGTGGATTTACACCAGCCTGAAACCCTGAAAAATATCATGGATGAGGTGGATATTGTTTACTTCCTTGTTCATAGCATGGCGGATCAAGCCAATCTTATTGAACGTGAACGTGAAGCGGCGCGCAATGTACAAAATGCGCTGCAAGGCTCCAACGTCAAGCAAGTGATTTACCTCAGCGCACTGCAACATGGGCATACTTATTCCCCGCATTTAATTGCCAGACGCTTAACAGGAGAAATTCTGCGCGAAAGTGGTATTCCTGTGACTGAGATCCGCGCATCCATTATCGTTGGTTCAGGCTCTGCGGCCTTCGAAATCATGCGGGATATGGTGTATAACCTCGCCATTTTGACTCCGCCTCGTTGGGTTCGCTCAAAGTCATCCCCAATTGCCCTTGAAAATATCCTGTATTACCTCACGCAATTAGCCCAACTCCCCGTTACGAAGAGCCAAGTATTAGATGCGGGCGGCCCTGAATATATAAGCTACCAAGAGCTCTTCAAGCGCTTTATTAAAGTCTCTGGAAAGCGCCGTTTGTTAATTCCAATTCCGATCCCTGTCAGTATGATCTCCGTGCACTTTATTAGTTTGATAACTTCTGTGCCGCCCACGATTGCCAAAGAGTTGATCCAAGGCTTACAACACGACCTGCCTGCGGACGATAAACTCATTCGCGAACTTATCCCGCAAACACTGATTTCATTTGATGACGCGGTCAGAACCACATTATCGGAAGAAGCCAGCGCCATTGATAACTCAGATTGGGGTTACGATCCGGAGGTAAGAAAACGCTGGAGACCGGGTTACGGCTATTACCCTAAACAAGCAGGCTTTACTTATAGTACCACTGCAACCACAGAATCGCTCTGGCATACCGTCCAGCAAATTGGTGGAAAAGAAGGTTATTTTTACGCCAATATTCTTTGGAAAACACGCGCCATTATGGACGATATGATGTTGAATAAAGTCAAATATGGCAGACCTGATCGTGACACCTTACAGGTTGGTGATGAAGTTGATGGCTGGCGAGTCATTAATATGGAGCCAAATAAGCAACTTAGCTTGCTTTTTGGTATGAAAGCACCCGGTTTAGGTCGATTGACTTTCACTATTCATGATAGTGGAAATCTACGCTCAATTGATGTTCGTGCATGGTGGCACCCAGCGGGTTTCAGCGGATTACTCTATTGGTTTGCGATGATGCCAGCTCATCTGTTCATCTTTAAAGGCATGGCTAAGCGTATTAGTGAATTGGCGATTCAACGGGACAAAAAGCTTGTGACTGCGCCGATAGCGGAAGATAGCTCCAATAAGCCAGAATAAATTTAGCGTAAAAAACCAAATTTTTATGCATAAAACATTGCATAAATATGCTTACAGGATTAATATCGCAGGTAGTTAATTTAGATATTATTGGTAAGCATGAGCATTCAATTAAAAAACATAAACTGTTTCTACGGTAACCATCAGGCACTCTTTGATATCAACTTAGAGTGCTCTGCTGGTGAAACCATGGTATTACTCGGGCCAAGCGGCGCAGGTAAAAGTTCCTTACTGCGCGTACTAAACCTGCTAGAAATGCCACGTTCAGGTCAACTCAACGTTGCCAACCATACTTTTGATTTTGCCAAAGCACCAGATGCGAAAGCTATTCGCGATCTGCGCCAAAACGTAGGCATGGTTTTTCAGCAATATAATCTTTGGCCTCACTTAAGTGTGATGGATAACCTGATTGAAGCGCCATGCCGCGTTTTGAAGCTATCCAAGCAGCAAGCTCAAGAAAAAGCCGCTAAACTGTTAGAGCGTTTACGTTTATCTCAGTTTGCTGACCGCTATCCCTTGCATTTATCCGGCGGCCAACAACAGCGTGTCGCGATTGCTCGCGCCTTAATGATGGAACCACAAGTTCTGTTATTTGATGAGCCAACAGCCGCACTTGACCCTGAAATCACAGCGCAAGTGGTGGACATTATTCGTGAACTTTCAGCAACAGGGATCACCCAAGTTATCGTGACCCATGAAGTTGAAATTGCCCGTAAAACCGCAAGCCGTGTGGTCTATATGGAAAACGGTCATATTGTAGAGCAAGGAGATGCTAGCCACTTCGCTGCACCTCAAACCGAAGCATTTGCAAATTATCTATCCCATTAATAGATTCTGTCCCACTAATAGATATAGGATTAAGCAATGAAAAAATTATTATTAGCTACATTATTAGGCGCTGTAACCCTATCTGCGGCGGCGGCGGAAAAAGAGACTATCCGTTTTGCAACTGAAGCCACTTATGCTCCATTTGAAATGTTTGATAAAAACAACCAGATCGTGGGTTTTGACGTAGATCTGGCAAATGCAATGTGTGAAAAAATGAATGCAACCTGCACATTCACACACCAATCTTTTGATAGCTTAATCCCAAGCCTGAAATTCCGTCGCTTTGAAGCATTAATGGCGGGTATCGATATTACCCCTGAGCGTCAACAACAAGTGGATTTCACCGAAACTTACTACCCGAACTCCGCTGAATTTATTGCGGTAAAAGATAAGATTACTGCCGTTGACCAGTTAAAAGGTAAAAAAATCGGGGTACAAAACGGTACTACACACCAGAAATACATTCTGGAACAACATAAAGATATGACTGTTGTCCCTTATGATAACTACCAATCTGCCATTTTAGATCTGCAAAACGGTCGTATTAATGCGGTCTTCGGTGACACTGCCGTTGCTGATGAGTGGTTAAAAGCGAAAGGTAATGAAAACTTAGCGGCTGTGGGCGACAAAGTGACCGATCCACAATACTTTGGTATTGGTTTAGGTATCGCGGTTCGTAAAGGCAACAAAGAGTTGCTTGATAAGATGAACAAAGCCTTATCTGAAGTTAAAGCCGATGGCACCTACGATGCTATCCATAAAAAATGGTTTCAACAGTAGTCGATATAATTAATGAATGATTTATTCTTTTTAGCAAGTGCCGCCGGTATTACCGTCGGCCTTGCCGTTTTAGCGCTAGTCCTTGGATTGGTTCTCGCAATGCTATTTACCGCATGGGAATCTGTTCGGTTCAAACCTCTCGCCTTTTTAGGAACCTGCTGGGTCACGCTGATCCGTGGTTTACCTGAACTACTGGTGGTGCTGTTTGTCTATTTTGGAACGCTCCAGCTCATTAACCTGTTAGGTGATGGTATCGCCATTAACTTAGGTTTCTGGCAAGGTACATTCCAAATTGATCCGAGCATTTTCTTTGCTGACAGCGGCGAATTTGACTACACGCCATTCTTCTGTGGTGTGGTTGCGCTTGCACTGTTATATGCTTCTTACGCCTCACAGACCTTGCGTGGTGCCTTGAAAGCCGTGCCTTATGGTCAATGGGAAGCGGGATTAGCCCTTGGATTAAGCAAACGAACCATTTTCTTTCGCTATATCATGCCGCAAATGTGGCGCCATGCCCTGCCGGGTTTAGGTAACCAGTGGCTAGTGTTACTCAAAGATACCGCGTTAGTCTCCTTAATTAGCGTCAACGACTTAATGCTACAGACCAAAACCATTGTGAACCGTACCCATGAACCGTTTACTTGGTACGCCATTGTGGGACTGATTTACCTCGCTATCACCCTATTAAGCCAATTGGTGCTAAAACGTATTGAACTGCGCACCACACGTTTTGAACGGAGTGATGCGAAATGATCGATTTAATTCTACAAATATTACCGGGATTACCGACCAGCTTGTCACTGACCTTCAGTGCATTATTGGTGGCTTTTATCTTAGCCATCTTCTTTACGTTGATCTTATCCCTCAAAACTCCCGTCATTTCACAAGCGGTTAAGGTGTATATCACCCTATTCACTGGCACGCCGTTATTGGTGCAGTTTTTCTTGATTTATAATGGCCCGAGCCAATTTAAGTCACTGCAAAATTACCCGATGCTGTGGGAGTTTATTTCGACGCCATGGGTTTGTGCGATGGTAGCACTGGCATTAAACAGTGCGGCATATTCCACGCTATTATTCCATGGTGCGGTAAAAGCCATTCCGGCGGGTCAGTGGCAATCTTGCCAAGCGCTGGGTATGAATAAGCTGCAAACCATGCGGATTATTCTCCCTTATGCGTTTAAACGTTCGCTTTCATCCTATTCCAACGAAGTGGTACTGATTTTCAAAAGTACCTCTCTCGCCAGTACCATTACAATGCTGGATATTATGGGCTACAGTAGCCAAGTATTTGGGCAAACATGGGATGTCATGGCGTTCGTCGCAGCAGGGATTATCTATCTTGTGGTGAATGCGATTCTGACGTTAATTATGCGTCTGATTGAGCGTAAAGCACTGGCATTTGAACATCGTGGCTAAATTTAGCTTACCATTTCGTCCATAAGCTCATTGTTTTTACACATAAAAAAGCTTGGTTCAACACCAAGCTTTTTTTATATGAAAAATATACATAGCTAATTATTTTTGTATATATTGATTTTTGAAAGATGGAACCTTTTTGTATTGGTAGTATGAATTATTGAAAAATAATACCGATTACATAAGATTATCTAGATGAATACACAAGTTAAATTTTCCATTCCTTTTCAGCAAGGGCCTATTGTTAATTACATAGCCACTGATATCCCCAACCTATTTGTGAATAAACTTGTCAAAGTCTCAAATATTAGCCCCATTCAAGCAGGTATTTGCGCCGGTCTTTCCAACCATTTTATAATATATGAAAGTCATAATCTTGGTCCCCAGTATGTCAAAAAACTTAGTGACACATTTAATGTCATATCGAATCAAGAGTATTCCCAAAACACGCTGGATACATATATTTTAAATTCTACTAAGAAATTTAGAATGGCTGAATTTAGCACTTTAATTTATCAAGCTATCAATGAACAAGTAGACTACGCAAATTCAATTCAATTAAATAACCTCGCATTTTACATGAACACTATCTCTATTAGAGATATTTACTCGCAGGAAGATAATGTTAGATATTTAAATAAGCTACTAAAATCTGGTGAAATTAATGAAGGAATAAATATACCTAATGCATTCCTCATTAACTATGATTTCCCTGCTAATTTAGTTTTTTTTATAGAAAAAATACTGGATAGAACCTGTTTCAGCTGCTTGTATTTATCCCAGGAAGAAATAGAGCTAATAAGAGAAAAATTATCCCATAAAATACCGTTAACAACGAATGATGCCCGTTTAATTTTGACTGCCTTTTTAAAATTTGAAGCAGACAAAATGAGTCTAATTTCTGTTGATAGACGAACTCTCACAGGATTAATCAACGATAATGCACAACCACTGGAAAATAGAAAAAATACCAATCATTATGGTGAGTTAAAAACGCTAGCTGATATAGAAATGGATATCGATGAATCAATAAAAAGCAAAGGTTATTATTACTGTCTTGTAGAAACAATCGACCACTGCATGGCTATTTCCGCCAAAAACAGTGATGAAAAAGTGATATACACATTTTTTGAACCAAACAAAGGCATTCTATTTGATGAAGACAGCCACAGCTTTTTCAGTCAGTTATCCCAAATTTTTGATGAATTTAATATCAATGGTCAAACTGAACGCTCTTATGCTGGCCATGCATTACTTAATGTCCGCATGATTGATAAAAGAACCAACAGCCAAAACAAACTTAGCTTGCCTAATTTTTCTGATGAAGAGCTTCAAACTAATATCAAAAATGCACTGATAAAAAATAAAGTAAATATAGCATTACCCGATAATTTCAAAATAAAGCTGAAAAGCCATGACCCAATAAGTAATATAACCAAACTCACCGTTTATAAGGGACTAAAAAAATGGAATATCGATTCAAATGAAACTGACGTTAAAAAAATGATTTCAACTATTACTGAAAAGCTCCCATTAATAAAGAGCAAAAAAGGTAATTTATCTATTGATGAATATGGAGATATTCATAATAGAAATTAACTCTTCATTTGAGCCTTATCTTGTAAAACGAGACATGAAAATAGATAGGCGTAAACCTACCTATTTTAATCACTATTTTCGTTTCAATAAGCTCAACACTTCATAGTGTGCTGTATGCGGGAACATATCAAATAGTTGAACTTTGCAAACATCGTATCCTGATAATAATTCAAAGTCTTGCGCCATGGTTTGGGCATTACAGCTAGAATAAAGAATATACTCAGGATGCATATCAGATAAATAATTGCATAAATTCTTACCGATACCGCGGCGAGGTGGATTCACCAGCACTAAATCGGGAATATCTTGGCGACTGGTTGCAAAATTGGTTGAATCTAATGCTTGGAACTCTACATGCTGCAAACCCAGCTCTTGGGCAGACTGGCGAGCACACTCTATAGCGGGCGCACTAATTTCAATACCCGTTAGCCTGGTCGTCTTATCCGCGCAATGTAAACCGAAGCCACCCACACCGCAAAACAGATCCCATAAACTAGTGATATTCAAGTCTTTCACCCACTCTCGAGCAGTTTGATATAACTGAGATGCCACGATAGGGTTCGTTTGGAAAAAACTTTGCGGGCGAATAAACAGAGGAACTTGGTTAAATTCATCCCGTAGCACATGTTGCTCAGTGAACATAATTTCTTGTTCACCTTCTAAAATAGCCATATGTACGGGTTGAATATTGGCGGTGATCACGGCTAATTGCGGCAATTTTTCTTGTAACCAAGGTAATGCTTTCTGCAATTGCGCGATTTTTTTATCGGAACGCAAAACAAAGCGCAACATAAATTGTTTGGTATGCCAGCTTTGAGTCAGCAAAATATATTTTAGCTCACCGCGCTTACGTTCAATGTTATAGGGAGTTAACCCAGCTCTTGCGATAAAAGGAATAAGCTGCGCGAAGATTTGCGAAAATTCAGTGGGATATAACGGGCACTCCGTTAAACTGACAGCGTCACCATCACGGTTAACAATACCCAAAATCGGTTTTTCAACGCTACCACTGACAACCATTTTGGCTTTATTGCGAAATCCTTCAAATGGCCCCGTCACAGGTGTCAAAAATAAAGACGATGCCAAAGAAGGCAATAAAGATTGCAGATTATCTTGTTTACAGGCAATTTGCTGTTCTGGCGATAATTCTAGCCACTGACAGGAGCGACATTCTCCTGCCAAATATTTTTCACAATGCATAAGGTATTTAGTGAATAATCACGGAAGGTTTATCATCAAGGTCGGATTCAGTATCGTCATCATTATCATCCGACTCTAACTCTTCATACTCATCTTGGTTAGCATAAAGCAGATTATTACTGAAAATTTCAAACACAATACCGGAAATTTGCTCTTCGGCTTGCTGTAAGAAATGGCTAAATTGGCGATAGGTTATCCCAGCTTCTAACGAAAATGATTGGCTAACCACCAATTTAGGTAGATTTTCATTATTAATTTCGAGAAAAACTTTTGCCGTTAATGAGCTGGCGTTAATTTGGCTAATATTTGCCACCAGCGTAATAATCGCGGTAGGTTTAAGTTCTGCCAATGCTGAGAGTACTAACACATTATTAATAATGTCTAATTTAGCATCAAAGATCCCATCAATATTTTGCATATGAGGGAGATGCAAAGCAGCACAAGAATCACACTCGAAATAAGAGGTTTTGAGTTGGTCGAGCCACTCACGCAGTTGTGAGATATCTGGGTAACAAATAGAATCCATGATCAATAACCTTCTTCAACTCAAAATAGCGATATACCAAAAATAACCATATTCGTGCCAACCAAGCACTCATACTAACAATTCATTCTAACAAATAGAAAGCGGACAATTTTCACACATAGCCAGTCTAAACACCAGTAAAACCATGCCCTGCTCTACTTTTCGTCTGGTTTATCATCATCTCGCGTTGTCTCTTTTGTCTGATTACGGCGGTCACGACTCGCGCCCCCCGATTTATTATCAATGCCTAAAAAAGTAAGGCCATGCACGGCTCGCCAGATAATATTGATCATCGCTGGGATTAAACACCCCATTCCAACCAGCACCATAGAGACAATCGCGCCAGAGCTGGCGAGCCATTCCGGCAGCGTAATATAGTCATTAGTGGCAAGTAATACGGTGATTAGTAATAATATTCCGATACCCTCAAGAAATAGAACGGGTTTTGGCATATCCGCTAGTGAGCGCATCGTCCCTTTAGTCTCTTTTATGGGTTTTTGCTGTTGTTCCATGATGTTTTCCTTCGTTTTATTACCTTATATTGACAGTATCGTCACCACCACTAGCAAATTATATAGACTGCCTATAGCTATGAAAGGAAAATTCAACTTTTATTTAGAAGCTGATGTTGGCATAGTATTGGGCATTATTATTTTGTATCTGATTAGTCATTAGAATCTGAGTTCTAAATTTAAGGAGATATTATGTACACTGTTATTTTTGGTCGCCCTGGTTGCCCATACTGTGTTCGTGCTAAAGAACTTGCAGAAAAACTGAAGAATGAACGTGACGACTTCGATTATCGCTATGTTGATATCCAAGCGGAAGGTATCTCTAAAGAAGACTTATCCAAAACCGTTGGTAAAACTGTAGAAACCGTTCCTCAAATCTTTATCGATGAAAAACACATTGGTGGTTGCACTGATTTTGAAGCATACGCTAAAGAAAATCTGAGTCTGTATAAGTAATCAATCTTACAAGACATTTTCTTTTATAAAGCCCTTGATGAGCCTCTCATTTGGGGCTTTATTTTTTCTTTTTGTGCTATGCAAAAATATTTTCATCAAAAATTGCACTTTTTCTGATCACCGAGAGAACTTTCCTCCATTGCTGTAGTCTTAATTAGTGCCACTGCTTTTCTTTGATGTCCCCATATTGAGGAGCCCGATAGCCATTTGATTTTTTCATGCTATCGGGTTTTTTGTGTCTAGAACTTTTGCATTGCCCTGATAAATCACTGTTATTGAGCAAATATTGATTGAGTTAATGTTTAACAAAAAGTAAATTTGTCAGCTTGAGTAGCAAGGTCTAGAGCGTGTCTTGATTCACCCCTTCCCATTGCTATGTCCCGTCTTCTTGAGAACTAATGTCCGAGGTACTCTGATCGTGCTGGAACAACTAAATCTGGATCTTTTTAATCTGATCAACGCAACGCCTGAGTCCGCAAGTGGTACTATTGCGTTAGCCACGGTGATCGCCAAACGCTTGATCCTTATTTTCCCGCTATTTACTGTTGCGTGTTGGTTTTGGGGCGCGCAGTCAAGTATGACTCGCCAACGTGCCTTTGCCTGTAAAACGGCTTACGCCATTGTCATTGGCTTAGTAATTTCTTGGTTGATTGGTTATTTTGCACCACATGAGCGTCCTTTCGTGATGGGCATTGGCTCTAATTTCTTAGATCACGACGCAACTCCGTCTTTCCCGAGTAACCATGGAACTATTGTCTTCACGTTTGTTTTTGCTTTCTTATTCTGGCTAAGAACATGGGTTGGCTTCGTGTTTATGGTTCCTGCCATCGTTATTGCATGGTCTCGAATTTATCTTGGTGTTCACTGGCCGTTAGACATGATTGGTGCATTTATCTTAGGTGCTATTTCTTGCGGTTTATCTCAGCTGATTTGGGCTGGAGGCGGCAGTGTTATTCAGCAACCACTCACTCGTCTTTACCACCTCGTATTTGGTTCTCTCATTCGTAAAGGATGGATGCAACCTTAATTGGTGATTTAAAGTACTGACCTATTATCAGTGTCAGTACTTTCCCCTTCATTTTCTCCATCATTAAATATTGAGCTAAATCAAAGTTTGTTTTCATTTATTTTTAGCGATAATAACTTTATTTGAATTTATCAAATAAATATTAAAACAATTAATTAACAAATATTTTGTAACTATTTCTTATTATTTTTTGCGACAAAAAATAAGTATTCTATTTCCCATCTTAAATCCCCTAAAATAATTAACATATTTCGCAAGAACATTAATTAACCAAAAAAATTAATCACGTTATTAATTAATTAACATAAAGGAATAAATTCCTTTTATATCAATATGTTAAAATAAATCCCAGCTAGGTATTTCTCTAAAGAATAAAGCGGTTTTTTCATCCGTATTTTCAAGTCATTGATCATCTGATTGACGTTAAATTTTTTATTAACATGATAACGGTTTTAATGTTTTGTATTTTTATATAAATAAATTTGTCGAATAATCATTTTATGAACATTGCCGAAAATCTATGAAAACTAGCACTAAGTTAAATTTCATTAACAATTTTACAAAATTCACTGTGCCCTGATAAACATGGGGGATATTTCTCTTTTGAGATAATGATCACGGCATTTTGTTCTGCTAAAATGTAGATTCTCACACTCAAAATCCACTTTTAAAAATTACTTATAAAATTACAAAACTGATTGAAAATGAATTTCATATTCATCTTAGTTTTATTTCCAATCAGATTGTTACGTATAAAACCATTATTAATGGCTAGACAGTGTATTAACCGATTGTTTATTTACTAATCACTGATTAAACCGTCGATTAATCGTACAAAAAGATTAAGAGCCTAGTGAAATAGGCACCCAATTTTTATTTTTGACTTTTATTTTTGGAGACTATTATGGATACAACAAAAGTTGGTTCCATCAACAAAACAGCCTCGCAAACAGGGAATGCTACCGCTTGGCGCAAAACAGACACCGTGTGGATGCTCGGCCTTTATGGTACCGCCATCGGCGCGGGTGTTTTATTCTTACCTATCAATGCAGGTATGAGTGGATTACTGCCAGTATTACTGATGTTAGTACTTGCTTTCCCAATGACATTTTTCGCTCACCGTGGTTTAACACGCTTTGTACTTTCCGGTTCAAAGAAAGACGGTGACATCACTGAAGTTGTAGAAGAACACTTTGGTCGTACAGCAGGTAACTGGATCACCCTGCTCTATTTCTTTGCTATTTATCCTATTCTGTTAGTTTATGGTGTTTCTATCACTAACAACGTCAACAAATTCCTGACTGAACTTTTAGGCGTTGGCGCTCCACCACGTTGGTTGCTGGCACTGATTTTAGTCGGTGGCGTTATGGCAATCGTGGCATTCGGTGAAAAATACATTGTTAAAGTCATGAGTATGCTGGTGTTCCCATTCATCGCCGTACTGGTCGCTTTCTCTCTGTACATGGTTCCACATTGGAGCACCGATGTTCTGAGCACATTATCTTTAGATAGCGTAACTGAAGCAGCTAAAGCATCCGGTGGACAAAGCATCTGGATCACTATCTGGCTAACAATCCCAGTTATGGTGTTCGCGTTTAACCACTCACCAATCATCTCTGCATTCTCTGTGGCAAAACGTGAAGAGTATGATGAAGCGGCTGAGAAAAAATGTTCACGCATTCTGGCTTCTGCGCACATCCTGATGGTTCTGACTGTAATGTTCTTCGTCATCAGCTGTGTATTCACGCTGTCTTCAGCGGACCTTGCTGCTGCTAAAGCGCAAAACATCAGTATCCTTGACTACCTGTCTGGTTACTTTGATCAGCCGTTCATCAAGTATGCTGCCGCTATCATCGCCTTTATCGCTATCATCAAATCATTCTTAGGCCACTACTTAGGTGCTCGTGAAGGTTTCAATGGTTTAGTTGAGCGTGCGTATCGTGCAAAAGGTAAAACTGTTGATATCAAAAAATTAAACCGTGGTACTGCGCTGTTCATGCTGGTAACAACGTGGTTAGTCGCAACACTGAACCCAGGTGTACTGGATATTATTGAAAGTCTGGGTGGTCCAGTTATCGCAATCCTGCTGTTCTTAATGCCAATGTATGCAATCAGTAAAGTCCCAGCAATGCGTAAATACTCAGGTAAACTCAGCAATATCTTCGTGGTTATCATGGGTCTGGTCGCTATCTCCGCAGCAACTTACAAGTTATTCTTCTAATTAAAAAATTAGCAAATAATTAAGTAAATCTAAGCCCTCAATTAACCTATATCAATCTGGTTAATTGAGGGATCTTCTATAATCATCTTACTGACAACAAATACCCTGTGATTGGCAGTTTGATGGGGATCCTTCAATATAGGAAGACAGAATATGATTAGCGTATTCGACATTTTTAAAATCGGTATCGGACCATCCAGCTCACACACTGTCGGCCCTATGAAAGCCGGTAAGCAGTTTGTCGATGACCTCATCCAGCAAAATCTTCTCACTAAAACCACACGTATTTCCGTCGATGTTTATGGTTCTTTATCGTTGACAGGTAAAGGTCACGCCACTGATATGGCGATTATTATGGGTTTAGCGGGTAATCTGCCCGATACGATTGATATTGATGCTATCCCAGCATTTATGCGTAATGTTGAGCAAACAGGCAAACTGTTGCTGGCAAATGGCCAACATGAAGTTGATTTCCCAACTGAAGGTGGGATGAATTTCCATTCAACCAACCTACCATTACATGAAAACGGAATGACTATCACTGCATTTGCGGGTGATCATATTCTGTATACCAAGAATTATTACTCCATTGGCGGTGGCTTTATCGTTGATGAAGAACATTTCGGTCAAGAGACTGAGAATGCTGTTCAAGTCCCATACCCATATAAATATGCGGCTGATTTACAGAAACACTGTAAAGAAACGGGACTATCTTTATCTGCATTAGTGATGCAAAACGAGTTAGCCCTGCACAGCAAAGAAGAAATTTCTGAATATCTTGCGGCGGTGTGGGATGTCATGAAAGCGGGTATTGAACGCGGTGTGAGTACCGAAGGTTTATTACCAGGTCCACTGCGTGTTCCTCGCCGTGCGGCTGCATTACGCCGTCAATTAGTGACCTCTGACAATAACAACATTGACCCAATGGCGGTGATTGACTGGATCAACATGTACGCCCTTGCCGTCAATGAAGAGAACGCCGCCGGTGGTCGTGTTGTCACTGCACCCACTAACGGTGCTTGTGGAATTATTCCTGCAGTATTGGCTTACTACGATAAGTTTATTCGCCCAGTCAACGAAAACTCTTATACCCGCTATTTCTTAGTCTCAGGCGTGATTGGTACGCTGTACAAAATGAATGCATCCATCTCTGGTGCAGAAGTCGGTTGCCAAGGTGAAGTCGGTGTAGCCTGTTCCATGGCTGCTGCTGGTTTGGCAGAATTAATGGGGGGTAGCCCAGAGCAAGTGTGCGTCGCGGCTGAAATCGCCATGGAACATAACTTAGGCTTAACCTGTGACCCTGTTGGTGGGCAAGTCCAAGTACCTTGTATCGAGCGTAACGCCATTGCGTCCGTTAAGGCAGTCAATGCCGCTCGTATGGCATTGCGCCGCGTGAGTGCACCAAGCGTGTGTCTCGATAAAGTAATCGAAACCATGTATGAAACAGGTAAAGATATCAACGCAAAATACCGTGAAACTTCCCAAGGTGGTTTAGCCATTAAACTAGGTCACTGCGAATAGTTTAATCTCTATTTTATGAAAGGCCTGCAAATGCAGGCCTTTTGTTATTTTTGAAGTCCTGATTACCAAACTTGATAAGGTGTTTGCGTTTGAACAAACGCGCCCACTGTGCCAATTGAGCCTTTCGCTGAATTGCCAGCATCGTTAACGATACTCTCTACAGTCTGCGCCAAGCTATTCATACCTTCCGCCAATTTATTGGCCGCTTGTTCATCATCAATCACCATACCATTCACAACGATAGAATTACTGATGCTATCACCACCACGAATAGTGCCCGAATTATCCCCTGAGTTTTGAGCGAATCCAGCAGACACACTGCCTAATGGCGTTTCTGTTTCACTCGAGTGCGTTGCGGTTGTTAGGGTCACTGTCGTCGTTTGAGATGGCTCGTTTAAAATCTCTTCGCCTTGATTTGCTAAATCACCAATTTTAGAGAACGTTGACTTGAGCTGTTTAAATGTTGCCATGTCTGTTTTAACGGACAGCTTATAGAGACTATATTCTTCAAGCAGTTTGGCATAAGAATGAAGCTCTCTCTGTAACATAGAATCTAACTCTTTTTTCTCCATTTCTAGAGTGGCAATTTTTTCTTCCAATTGAGTGACTTTAGAGCTGCTCTCAGATTCTTTTTCAACTTTATTACTTAAAATACCCTTTAAATTTTTGACATCATTTTCTAGACGCTGAATTTTGGTATTTAAACCCGATGTATTTTTTCCTTCATCTGCAAGCTTGTCGTTCAAGGCAGCAATTTCTTTTTGCTTACCGTCAATTTTGCCTTGAATTTCAATGATTTTTTCTTCCTGCTTTTTATTACGCTTTTGCTGGGCTATTAAGCGCTCTTCGAGCTTTTCTTTATCACCATTCGCCTGCACTAATTTAACTTCAAGCTCTTGAACCTCTTGCTTGCCAGCATCTACCAGAGCTTTGAGCTTTTCAATTTCACTACGTTGAGCTTTCATATCTGAGCGAAGTTGGCTGACATCCCCTTTTGCCTTCAACAATTCATTATGTAATGACTGTTTCTCTTTTTCATTTTGCGCAAGAAGTTGCTGAGCTGCATCCAGCTTATCTTGCGTCTCTTTCGATTGGTGTGCTTGCTCTGCTAACGCCTGTTGCTGCTTCTGTAACTCAGCGCTTTGAGATTCAATATCTTTTTGTAATTTCAGTAATTCATTATTTTTACGGATAATTTCCTTATTCGCATCCGCTAGCTGTTTTTGCATACCTTGATATTTTTCGATCCCACTTTGTAATTCACGAATTGCATTACCCCCTTTAATAAAGGAGTTTTCATGATTTACTGAACCCAGCTCATTTGTCGCGGAACCCCCATTGAGCTCATTATTATTTAAACCCAAGTTGGTGCTATGACCCCCTTCAATTTCGCCATTATTATCGCCATCGTTACGCGCAGCACCGCCTCCCATAATATGGTTATTGGTATGCAGGTTTAACGTATTACCACCAGTTACAGAGCCTCCACCTTTGCCAGAATCCGTCGCATCGCCAGACTTCATCACGCCACTATTTTCACCACGGTTATCTGCACGACCGCCATTAACGCTGTTTTCCCCAATCCCTTGCGTATTTTTTTGTAAGGACAGCTGTTGCATTCTTTCTTCCATGGAAATGCCCATTGATAATTCTCCATTTCAATTAATTAAATTAATAAATATATTATGAAATTGAATGAGATAATTTCAGTCATTAATATTTAAATAACATTAAAATAGTTAGCTCTCAAACAATTAAAATGATTATTAAATTGATTTAAAAATATTTCAATTGAAGTTTATCTGTAAGTTTATTTAATGTTATTTATTACAAAAAAAAGAGACCTCATAAAGAGGTCTCCATATATATTAATTTTATAATTAGGCTTTAATCATCCAAAAATGGCATTCCACCAGCCAGTAATGGTTTTCATTATGTAATCCCAAATACGCCCTACAAATCCAGCTTCCTCTACGGCTTGCTTTGCAACCAATGGGTGCTGCTCAATCACTTCACCATTAAGAATAAAATTAATCGTGCCCACTTTTTGGTTCAATGCTAAAGGCGCTTCAAGGGAGTCATTATCCAATTTGATATCCACTTTCAGATTCTGTAACTGACCTTTTGGAATGGTCACTGCCACATCTTTTTCGACCCCTAAAGGCACTTCTGAAATGTCACCAAACCAAACACGTTGTTTCTGTAAAACTGCATCCCCTTTAATCGGAGTCACTGTTTCGAAGAAACGGAAGCCCCAAGTGAGTAACTTTTCGCTTTCAGAAAAACGAACGCGGTCACTCGGCGCTCCTAAAACGACTGAAATCAGACGCATAGGACCATCAGTTGCTGATGCCACTAGGTTATGACCAGCCCCACTGGTATGCCCTGTTTTCACGCCATCGACATGGAGGTTTTGGCTCCACAACAAACGATTTCGGTTAGGTTGACGGATATTATTGAAGGTAAACTCTTTCTCTTTGTGCAATACATATTCATCAGGCACATCGCGGATCAGCGCTTGCGCTAACACCGCCATATCCCGAGCGGTACTGTATTGCCCTTCAGAATCTAAACCATGTACGGTTTTAAAATGAGTGTTGGTTAAGCCAATTTTTTGGACGTAGCCATTCATCAGGTCAACAAAAGATTCTTGGCTGCCTGCAACGTGTTCAGCCAAGGCGATACTGGCATCATTCCCAGATTGAATTACCACGCCTTTATTTAAATCCAATACCGAAACACGGTCTTTCGGCTTCAAGAACATCAAGGAAGAACCCTTTAAAATTGGATTGCCTGTCGCCCAAGCGGCTTCACTGACTGTCACCATATCTTGCGGCGTAATTTTTCCCGCTTTGACCGCTTGCCCGACCACATAGCTAGTCATGATCTTGGTTAGACTTGCAGGATCCAAACGCTCATCAGGGTTACCTGAAGCCAAAATTTTACCGCTGTTATAATCCATTAATACAAACGCTTTTGCGTCAACTTGTGGAGCAACTGGTGTCTGAGCGGCATAACTACTGGTGCTCATCACAACGAATAGACTAAACCCGATACCTGTTCCTCGAATTGCTGAGGACAATGTTGTTTTATTCATTGGTTACTCCTTTACTATTAGTATTGCTATTCAAAGCGTTCATCACAATCAAACCATTTTTAATAAAATATTCACTAGAAACCAAAAATGCAGTCAAATTCATCGAGATACTGCAAAATATTACGTTTATCAAAATCCCCCCATACCCTAAACAAAATAAGTGATGATGACCACCGCAATTAATAAATAATAAAGTTTCTCAATTCATTAATTTCATCTATCTTGTTTAGGTCAAAAATACCGTCTTTAAGTTAAAACATAGTCATGGGAGATTCCAATGTTAACTGTCTGGGGACGTACTAACTCTTCAAACGTGAAAAAAGTACTGTGGTGCTTGAAAGAGCTGAATATTCCTTATAATCAAAAAGATGTTGGTGGCCCATTCGGTGGTGTTGATACACCTGAATATAAGAAAATGAATCCAAACAGCACAATTCCAACTTTACAGGATGAAGGCTTTACCCTGTGGGAATCCAATGCAATTTTACGTTACCTTACGGAAAAGTATGATCACTCTCACCTATTGTTAGCCCGTGATCTACAGGAAAAAGCGGCGGCAGATAAATGGATGGATTGGAGTAGCGCTAATTTATTTGACCATATCAAGCAGATGATGAACAAAATCGTTCGCGTTCCTGAAGCGGATAGAGATCCAGCTCAAGCCAAAATCATTTATCAAAATATCGAAAAACTGCTGAAAATTGCGGATGATGCTCTGGCGACTCAGGCCTATTTTAGCGGAGATAAATTTGGTATTGCGGATATCGCCATCGCGCCACTGTTCTACCCATGGCATGAAATTGTGACAGAGCGCCCTGAATTTCCTCATTTAGAGCGCTGGTATCAAACACTGACCAAACGCCCTGCATTCCAAGAAATTGTGATGTTACCTATCAAATAAGCATTTACGTGGCGTTCATATTGAGCGCCACAATTTTTATTTAACTCATCGGCATATAAAGTGGGTGGGTAAACTCATACTCAAACCCCATTTCTTGGCAAATACGATCCCCGTCGATAGTTTTACCTGCCATTTCATGCTCTTCAAGCGCAAATTCTGGCGGCGTTAAGCCTAATGACTTTGCCGCTTCAGTGTAAAATTGCCGACGCGTCGGATGCTCAGGCGCACATAAATTATAGGTATGCCCGCCATTGGATTGCTGGATCAACAACAAAATTGCGGCGATCACATCATCTTGGTGCACCATATTAACTGGCTGATTAGCCCCTTTGACTTGCTGTTTCCCTGCTAAGAAGCGTCCTGCATGGCGCTTTTCACCCACAAGTCCAGCTAATCGCAACACATCCACTCGAATGTTCGGTAAATCATGCAACCACTGCTCAACCGCGATTAGCGCTTGTGCTGAGGCGGTTTCGCCAAGTAATGGCGCATCTTCATCAATAACACCATCCACATCACCATAGACAGAAGTAGATGATGTAAAGATAACCCGAGGAATTTGATAACTCATTGCGCTATCAACTAACTGCTCAATAGCGACAATATACTCTGAGAGACTGACTTTCGATGGTGGTAATAAAATTACCATCACATCCGACCCCTCCATTAATTCGCGCAAATCATCTGTATCGCATTGTAATTCTGGCGTCAGTTGCAATTGATAACAGTCAATACCAACCCTTTTGGCTGCGTCAACACCGTCCAAACTCGTTTTCGTTCCCGCGACCGTCATTCCCTGCGCCATCAAACGACTCGCTAAAGGAACGCCTAACCAACCTAAACCAATAATGGCAATTTTTTTCATATTACTGTCCCGCATACTGAGAAAGTGATGACTTCATTGCCTCATAGATTAGCTGAAAATCATTCAACTTCCGAAGCTATTTTCCAAGGGATTAATCACTATAAAAAACCGGGAACTAATTATTATGAGTTATTTTGAAAAAAAGGGTTGCATTCATAGTATGAAATCGGATAGCTTGATTAGTATTGAATGTTTAAGCAATTATCCAAATAACTAAACGGAAGCTATTATGACTCGTATTTCACGCAACCATCATCATCACCATCATCCTGATTAGTCTTTCGGGCGATGTGTGCTGGAAGACGATCAACGACTCTTCCGGTGGCTGAAATGCGAATTGAGAAAACCCTCGGAAGATTATCTTCCGAGGGTTTTTTTATTATTAATCAAAAAGATATTTTAGGGATGTGGAGCAAAATTATGTTGGACAAATCACGTTTACGTATCGCAATACAAAAATCAGGACGTCTAAGCGAAGAATCACGAGAGCTACTAGCTCGCTGCGGCATAAAAATCAATTTACAACAGCAACGACTGATTGCTTATGCAGAAAATATGCCTATTGATTTACTTCGTGTACGTGATGACGATATCCCAGGGCTGGTAATGGACGGTGTTGTTGACCTCGGTATTATTGGTGAAAACGTACTGGAAGAAGAAGTATTAAGCCGCCAAGCTCGCGGTGAAAACCCACAATTTACAACATTACGTCGCCTTGATTTTGGTGGCTGCCGCCTCTCTCTAGCTGCGCCATTAGACTTCAATTATACCGGGGCAGAATGCTTGAATGGTTCCCGTGTCGCCACCTCTTACCCGTACCTACTAAAACGCTATTTTGATGAAAAAGGCGTGACATTTAAATCTTGCTTACTGAACGGTTCTGTAGAAGTCGCGCCACGCGCTGGTTTAGCCGATGCCATTTGTGATCTCGTTTCTACAGGCGCAACCCTTGAAGCAAACGGCTTAAAAGAAGTGGAAGTCATCTACCGCTCAAAAGCCTGTTTAATTCAGCGTGATGGCGAAATGTCAGCCGATAAGCAACAGTTAATTGACCGCATGATGACACGTATTCAAGGCGTTATCCAAGCGCGCGAATCAAAATACATTATGCTGCATGCTCCGGGTGAAAAACTCGAAGAAATCATCGCACTGTTACCGGGTGCTGAGCGCCCAACCATTCTGCCATTAGCTGGCGACCAAAGCCGCGTTGCCATGCACATGGTCAGTTCAGAAACCCTATTCTGGGAAACCATGGAAAAACTGAAATCCTTGGGCGCAAGTTCAATTCTTGTTTTACCAATTGAAAAAATGATGGAGTAATTCGCCATGGAACTGGGATTCAATCAACCAATTCGCTGGTCAGACTGCCTTGAAGAGCAGCAAGAAGCTTTACTGATGCGCCCTGCTATTGCCGCCTCTGGCAACATTAGCGCCGCAGTCAGTCAAATTATTGACCAAGTGCGTACAGAGGGAGATGCGGCCCTCATCGCCCTGAGCCAACGTTTTGATAAAACAGACATTACCTCTGTTCGTGTTTCACAAGAAGCCGTTGATGAAGCCCAAGCTCGCCTTGGCGATGACATTAAAGCGGCAATGAACACGGCGATTGGCAATATTCGCCGCTTCCATGAAGCCCAAAAACCTGCGCCGATCACCGTTGAAACTCAAGCAGGCGTGGTGTGCCAACAAGTGACCCGCCCGATTGATTCCGTCGGGCTGTATATTCCGGGTGGCTCCGCACCATTGCTTTCTACTGTCATGATGCTGGGAACGCCTGCGAATATCGCCGGATGCCGCAACATTATTCTCTGCTCGCCTCCACCAATTGCAGACGAAATTTTATATGCAGCCAAACTGTGCGGCATTACTGACATTTTCCAAGTCGGTGGCGCCCAAGCCATTGCAGCGATGGCATTTGGTACCCAAAGCATTCCGAGTGTTGATAAAATTTTTGGACCTGGCAATGCCTATGTCACGGAAGCCAAACGCCAAGTTAGCCAAAGCTACCAAGGCGCAGCCATTGATATGCCGGCGGGTCCATCTGAAGTGTTGGTGATTGCCGATAGCCAAGCTAACCCTGCATTTACGGCATCGGATTTGCTCTCCCAAGCAGAACACGGGCCGGATTCTCAGGTAATTTTACTCACCGACGACGCGGATTTTGCGGTACGCGTTATTGAAGAGACCGAAAAGCAACTTGCTGTATTATCTCGGGCATCTATTGCGCGTGAAGCCCTCAATGCAAGCCGTGTGATCATCGCGGACTCTATCAACCAATGTGTTGAAATCAGTAACCGCTACGGGCCTGAACACTTAATTCTGCAAACTCGAAATGCCGATGATTTGGTGGAATCTATCACCAGTGCAGGATCGGTGTTTGTTGGGGATTGGTCACCAGAATCCGCGGGGGATTACGCTTCCGGCACTAACCATGTATTACCGACATATGGTTACACATCAACCTACTCAAGCCTTGGCTTAGCCGACTTTATGAAAAGAATGACGGTACAAAAACTGTCGGCTCAAGGGTTATTAGGATTAGCCAACACCATAGAAACCTTGGCGCAAGCAGAACAGCTAACTGCCCACAAAAACGCCGTTACCTTACGAGTCACCGAACTAAAAAAACAAAATCAGGAGTGAACCATGAGCCAGACGTTTAACGCAGCCAGCCTCGCACGCGAAAATGTAAAAGTGATGACCCCGTATATGTCTGCTCGTCGTCTTGGGGGGAATGGGGATGTATGGCTCAATGCCAACGAATACCCAACAGCACCGGATTATCAGTTTATTGAGCGTAATCTTAATCGTTACCCAGAGGCGCAACCTGCTGGCGTAATTAACAACTATGCGGCCTATGCAGGGTTATCACCTGAACAAGTCTTAGTGTGCCGTGGCGCTGATGAATCTATCGAATTATTAATTCGTGCATTTTGCGAGCCCGGTAAAGACGCAGTGATGTTCTGCCCGCCAACCTATGGCATGTACAGCGTCAGCGCAGAAACCTTTGGTGTAGAACAGAAAAAAATTCTGTCGTTACCCGATTGGTCACTGAATGTCACCGCTATCCGCGAAAACTTATCGAATACCAAACTGATTTACATCTGTAGCCCAAATAACCCAACGGGCAACATCATCGATAACCAAGCACTGCTGGAAGTATTAGAAATGGCTGCAGGCCGCGCGCTGGTAGTGGTCGATGAAGCTTATATTGAATTTTGCCCAGAATTCAGCGTCGCGAGCTGGCTTGCCAAATACCCAAACCTAGTGATTTTAAGAACCTTATCAAAGGCATTTGCGCTAGCAGGGTTACGCTGTGGATTTACCTTGGCATCCCCTGAAGTGATTGAAGTTTTACTAAAAGTCATCGCCCCTTATCCACTCTCTACCCCTGTGGCGCTGATAGCGGAAAAAGCCCTGAATGCTTATGGCATCGCCACCATGAAAAAACGCGTGTTAGAAATTCGCGAAAATCGTATTGCGCTTTCAGAAGCTTTGCGTGACTTATCGATTGTCGAAACCGTCTACCCAAGTGAAACCAACTATATTTTGGTGCGTTTTACCGACGGCGCTAAAGTGTTTAAAGCGCTGTGGGATCAAGGCATTATTTTACGCGATCAAAGCAAGCAGCCGGGGCTGATCAACTGCCTGCGTATCACCATTGGTACCGAAATTGAAAACGTCCGTGTTATTGAAGCGATTAAAGCACTTTGCTAATTAGGAAATAGTCATGAGCCAGAAAATTCTTTTTATCGACCGTGATGGAACATTAATTACCGAACCACCGACAGATTATCAAGTGGATAGCCTCAGTAAGCTCGCCTTTGAAAAGGATGTCATTCCAAGCCTATTAGCACTGCAAAAAGCCAATTATCGCTTAGTGATGATCACCAACCAAGATGGTTTAGGCACCAAGAGCTTCCCGACAGAAGATTTCGATCCGCCTCACAATTTAATGATGCAGGTATTTGAATCTCAAGGCATCCGTTTTGATGACGTGTTGATTTGTCCACACATGCCTGCAGACAATTGCGACTGTCGTAAGCCAAAAATCAAGCTGGTGGAAAGCTACCTCAACGACGGTGTTCTCGATATCGAAAACAGCTATGTCATCGGCGACCGCGAGACAGATATCCAGCTCGCTCAAAATATGGGCATCAAAGGGCTACGCTACAGCACCAAAGAGCTGGATTGGAATACCATCACCAACCAACTCACTAAACGTAACCGCTATGCCTTAGTCGAACGCGTCACCAAAGAGACCAACATCCAAGTAGAAGTGTGGCTTGACCAAGAAGGCGGCAGCAAAATCAACACAGGCGTTGGCTTCTTTGACCACATGCTAGACCAAATCGCGACTCACGGCGGCTTCCGCTTACGCATTGAAGTTAATGGCGACCTGTTCATTGATGATCACCATACTGTGGAAGATACAGGTCTAGCACTCGGCGAAGCGCTGCGCGTCGCACTCGGTGATAAACGCGGCATTGCCCGTTTCGGTTTCGTATTACCGATGGACGAATGCCAAGCACGCTGTGCGCTGGATATTTCGGGGCGTCCACACCTTGAATATAAAGCAGAATTTAAATATCAGCGCGTAGGTGACCTAAGCACTGAAATGATCGAGCACTTCTTCAGTTCGTTATCCTACGCGATGGGCTGCACGCTACACCTGAAAACGAAAGGGAAAAACGATCACCACAAAGCGGAAAGCCTGTTTAAAGTTTTTGGTCGTACCTTACGCCAAGCTATCCGTGTTGAAGGGGATACCTTGCCAAGTTCTAAAGGAGTTCTGTAATGAAGGTTGTGATCCTCGATACTGGCTGCGCAAACTTAGCGTCCGTCGCCTATGCCGTTAAACGCCTAGGTTATGAGCCGACTGTGAGCCGCGACACCAACACCATTTTACAAGCAGACAAAGTTTTTCTGCCCGGAGTTGGCACTGCCAGCGCCGCTATGGAAAAACTGGCTGAGCGTGAACTTATCCCTTTAATTAAAGCGCTAACTCAACCCGTTTTAGGTATCTGCTTGGGGATGCAATTACTCGGCAGTATCAGTGAAGAAGGCCAAACAGAAATTCCACTGTTAGGGTTAATCGACAGCCCCGTACGCAAAATGGATGCAAACGGCTTACCTGTCCCTCACAGCGGCTGGAATCAAGTGAAAGCACTCGCGGGCAATCCCCTGTTTAAGGGGGTAAGCGACGATGCCTATTTTTATTTCGTCCACAGCTATTCAATGCCTATTTCCGCCAACACCATCGCGCAAACACAATATGGCAACCTGTTTAGTAGTGCCGTGAATAAAGATAATTACTATGGTGTGCAGTTCCACCCAGAACGTTCGGGTGCTGCGGGTGCTCGCTTGATCCAAAATTTCTTGGAGATGTAAAAACCATGATCATACCAGCATTAGATTTAATTGATGGCACCGTTGTGCGTTTACATCAAGGGGACTACGCCAAACAAACGGACTATGGCACCGACCCACTTCCTCGCTTACAAGATTATGAAAAGCAAGGGGCAAAACTGCTGCACTTAGTGGATTTAACTGGCGCTAAAGACCCACAGAAACGTCAAATTCCTCTGCTGAAAAAACTGTTGGCAGGCGTGACTGTTCCCGTGCAAGTTGGGGGGGGAATTCGTACTGAAGACGATGTCAAAGCACTGCTAGATGCAGGTGCGACTCGCGTGGTGATTGGCTCGACGGCAGTGACCCAACCAGAGTTAGTCAAAACGTGGTTTCAACGTTATGGTGGCGACGCTATCGTACTAGCACTGGATGTGCGTATTAATGCTCAAGGCATCAAAGAAATTGCCATTAGTGGTTGGCAAGAAAATTCAAACTTATCCCTTGAGCAAGCCATTGAAATGTATCGCCCTTATGGCTTAAAGCATGTGCTGTGTACCGATATTTCCAAAGATGGCACGCTGGCGGGCTCCAATGTGGAGTTATACCGCGAAATCAGCCAAAAATTCCCTGATATAGAGGTACAAGCTTCTGGTGGAATTGGTAATTTAAACGATATCGCCGCACTGCCAGCTTCTGGCGCAGCAGGCGTAATTGTGGGTCGCGCATTATTAGAAGGCAAATTTACCGTAACGGAGGCAATCCAATGCTGGCAAAACGCATAATTCCTTGTTTGGATGTCCGTGACGGACAAGTGGTTAAAGGGGTGCAATTTCGCAATCATGAAATCATCGGTGATATTGTCCCACTAGCTCAACGCTATGCCCAAGAAGGGGCTGATGAGTTAGTTTTCTATGATATTACCGCCTCATCTGACGGACGTGTTGTCGATAAAAGCTGGGTCGCCAAAGTGGCGGAAGTGATTGATATTCCCTTCTGCGTGGCGGGTGGAATTAAAAGCGTGGAAGATGCTGTTCAGATCCTCTCTTTTGGCGCAGACAAAATTTCAATCAACTCCCCTGCATTGTCTGATCCAACCCTAATTAGCCGTTTGGCTGATCGCTTTGGTGTTCAGTGCATCGTGGTTGGAATCGATACATGGTTTGACGCAGAAACAAACGAATATTTAGTTTATCAATTCACAGGCGATGAAAAACGCACCACCCAAACTCGCTGGAAAACCCTTGATTGGGTGAAAGAAGTTCAGCAGCGCGGCGCCGGAGAAATTGTGCTCAATATGATGAACCAAGACGGTGTACGACAAGGTTACGATCTGGTACAACTGAAAAAAGTTCGTGAAGTGTGCCAAGTTCCATTGATCGCCTCCGGCGGTGCAGGGGAAAAAATCCACTTCCTAGACGCCTTTACTGACGCTGGCGTCGATGGCGCTTTAGCCGCTTCGGTGTTCCACAAGCAGATTATTAACATCGGTGACTTAAAGCAGTACTTAGCAGAAAATGGAGTTCAAATAAGAGTATGTTAACCACAGAACAATGTAATCAGCTTGCATGGCAAAAAGTCGATAACCTAATGCCCGTCATCGTTCAGCACGCTATTTCTGGTGATGTTCTCATGTTGGGTTATATGAACCAAGAAGCGCTAAAGATGACTTTAGAGAGCCGTAAAGTCACCTTTTTCTCTCGCACCAAACAACGTTTGTGGACTAAAGGGGAAACCTCCAACAATTTTCTGAATTTGGTGAATATGGTTGCTGACTGCGATAACGATACGCTGCTTGCCATGGCTCTGCCTGATGGCCCAACCTGCCATAATGGTACCACCAGCTGCTTTGCGCCGGCTCAAAGCGAATGGGGTTTTTTATATGAATTAGAAACCTTACTGAAAGAGCGTAAAAATGCCTCGCCAGAAAGTTCATATACTGCCCGTCTGTATGCTAGCGGCACCAAGCGTATTGCACAAAAAGTGGGTGAAGAAGGCGTTGAAACTGCACTCGCTGCCACGGTTAATGACCGCGAAGAATTAACCAACGAAGCTGCCGATTTGATGTACCACTTAATGGTATTACTGCAAGATCAAGACCTTGATTTAACCGCCATTATCAAGCGTTTGAAAGAACGCCATCAGTAACTGGCTTAAGGGCAACTATTTTATGATAGCTGCCCTTACTTTCTTCTCTCGTCATTGTTTCTCTCTCTGAACTTGCTATCATTCCCCTCATTTGATGTGGACTTTTGAAGGAGCTCATTGTGTCCGACAATGGCGTTTTTACGCAATTAACTCAATTACTGAATAGCCAAAATGCAAAATATCGCGTGATGGAGCATCCAACTGCGGGAAAATCTGAAGAAGTGGCAAAAATCCGCGGAACGCAGCTAGGTCAAGGTGCCAAAGGATTAGTCTGTCATGTGAAAGGAAATGGCATTCGCCAGCATGTTTTAGCCATCTTACCTGCTGATCAACAAGCGGATTTAGGTAAGATTGCCAAAGCCATTGGCGGCACTCGAGCCTCATTAGCTAGCCCAAAGGAAGTCGATGAACTCACCCATTGTGTTTTCGGCGCCATCCCACCATTCAGCTTTCATCCATCACTGAAGCTTATCGCTGACCCATACCTATTCGACCGTTTTGATGAACTCGCATTTAATGCGGGAAGCCTAGAACGCTCAATTATTCTCAATACCCAAGATTACCAGCGTATCGCTTCCCCCACTTTAGTCGAGTTTATTCGCACAAATGATGAATAACTCATCACACTGATTGATTAGGAGCCATCATCATCAGCTGGCTCCTAAATGACACTCAACGCGGTTTATCCAAATAATAGGCAGCGATGGTTTCAACAACAATCTGCTCATTGGGTATAACATCATAGTCTGGAATAGTAACAATAAAATTTACCGTTTGTTTTGGTTTAATTGAGCTAGTTACTCTATAGTTTGTTTCCCCAATAAACACGCCATCCCTCAATAGCTCAAATCTAATATAGGTCTGATATAAAACAACATTTGAAACATTCGTGATGTTGCCAATTATCTCAGGGTAATCCAATTGATCATTATATTTGATTTCAATCTGACTAATATTAATCGGTGCAGGATACGCGACCGCTTTTTCCGAGGAAGCATAAAGAAAAGAGGAAAAACAGCTACTAATAATGGGAAACAACAAAATACAACGATGAGAAGCCAATAAATGAAAAATACGACAAGTTAATTTTTTCATAGGCGTTGACTCAAATTAAAACTGCATGAGTTTGATACCGCATGAGCAAACCTAACACTTTACTGCCTAATTAACGTACTCGTATTATGGTAATAAATAAGCCAAGGTAGTCACAAAATGATGGGTGATTAATCCTAAAAAGGGCTATCGAGCGATAACCCTTCAAATTAAAAAAAGAGATTTTAAGCACTATTACCCATTAATGAGTCTCATCATACCGCTCGCTAGCCTCTTTTAAGGCCTGAAAATCCGAACTGCAAATAAACACTTTCAATGTTTCGAATTTATCTTCATGCCATTCATAGATCTTCAACGCTAATACTTGCTCTATTACATCAGGGGAAAAACGCGTATTAATTGGCTTTGCGGGGTTACCACCAACAATGGTATAAGGCGCCACATCTTTCACCACGACACTGTTTGCCGCAATCACCGCGCCTTCGCCTATTTGAACTCCCGGCATAATAAATGCCCGCATTCCAATCCAAACGCCATCGCCAATAATGGTATCGCCTTTACCAATATAGGCCTCTTCAATATATTCAAGAAAAGGGTATAAACAGAACCAATCTAATCGATGGGTATGATTTCCCCCCATCAAAATAACGGCTTCCGCCCCAATACACACATAATCGCCAATATAAAGTTGGTCGATATCCCAAGCTAATTGCCAATCTCGGCTCTGTTCATCGCCTTGTAAATAACGCACGACGGACTGTTCAAAACCGTCATCCCAACAATCACTATAATAACTGTGGCATCCTTTAAGATGGATATTGGGATTTTTAACAACTTCATGTAATAACTGCGTTTTCGACCAATGTTTATTTTTCATGGTAAATAACCCTTAAATCAGTATTTTATTACCATAGAACGCATTCTATGGTGATGTAATTGCGTTCATACTACATCACCGCTAACCGATCCTCGGCTGCTTTAATAATGGATTATTAACCATAACGATTACTCTATTTTCTCTATTATGGCAGCGCGTTTTATACTAGTTTTTCTTGCAATTAATCCGAAAATACATCCCGCTAGCATCACTAGAGCAAGGGACAATTTCGGTGCTATAGGTAACGCAATTGCACATAACCCTAATACAGCGCCACCCGCCATTTGCACAAACCCCACGAGGGCTGATGCCGCCCCAGCCTCATTGCCGAAAGGCTCTAACGCATAGCTTGTCGCTGTGCCCATCATAAAGGCAAGCCCTGTACACGCGCAGGCAACCGGCAACATATACACTAACCAATGGATTTGCATTTCAGGTGAAAGTACCATCAAACCGAATAATAAGCCGATGCAACCAAGTGCCATCATGACACTACCGATTGATAAACACGCTGGACGCCCCATTTTTCGAATGCAGTAATTCGCGATATAACTCGCGAGCATGATCCAGAAGCCATTGACACCAAAGACAATTGAAAATTCGAGAGGCGATAGCTTAGCATCCCCCATTAGTACGCTAGGGGCTAGAGAGACATACGTCAATGCCATGCCCATTGCACCGGCATTTACCAATGCGAAAATCAAAAAATGCTCGCTGGTTAAAATTCGAAAATAGCTCTTAAATTGAAGCTTTTTAACCTGCAGTAAACTGGCTGGGCGCGTTTCTGGTAGGAAAAATAGAATCAGCAAGAAAATGGCCACAGCGTAAATCGCCAAGAACCAAAATGGCGCTCGCCATCCCCATGCTTCCGCCAGCAGTCCCCCTAATAAAGGCGCCAAAGCGGGCACAATATTGAGTGTTCCGTTTAAAAAACCAAATGCTCTTGCGGCTTCTGTGCCATTCATACGGTCACGGACACAACTAAATGCCACTACAGAGGTGCAGCACACAGCCACTCCTTGTAACAGCCGGGAAGCAATAAATAACCCTGCCGTCGTTGAAAATGCAGCCACAATGGAGCCAGCTAGATAAATAGCTAACCCAATGATAGCGATAGGCTTACGACCAAATCTATCGACTAATGGTCCAGAAATTAGCTGTCCAATCCCTAAGACTAAAATAAATAATCCGATGGTCGATTGGATTATAGACTCGCTACTCCCTAAATCTTTAGCGATAGCTGGAATAGTCGGTAAATACAGATCTATCCCAAGAGGCCCTAATAGGACTAAAAGTAATAATAAAGCGAGAAATTTATGCATATGACCGATTCTGAGCAGGTGAGTTATCGATAGCGATTTCGAAAATGGCTATCGATAATATCAGAATTTCTGTATAGATATCGAATCTTATCGATACTTAGTAATTGCATGAACCACTTCGGTGCCTCTTATCGGCTGTAAATCATCATTATCAATCAAGACACGAATATCTCTTGGTAATAACCTTTCGTTCAATAAACGGTTCACGGTACGCTGGTTATCTACTCGATAAATGGTATATCGAATTAATTGAGTGGAGCCTAAATTATCAAAATAATAATATTCATCCCCTTTTTTCCATACCTGACCAAATCTGCGATGAGCTAAATCACCCACCTTTTCCCATGGTGCACTATTCGTCTCATTGAAACGATAAATTTTTGTACTCCGTGAAATTAACCCCGGATTTTTATTGGTTCCCCAAATCTCGGAATCCTGTAGATAATACGTTTGGTTATTATGAGTGAACACTAAAGGCGCAATTTCTTTTAATTCACCGTCAATAAATGGATTCGCTCCCGCGCGAACAATAGTTTCTTTTTCTCTATGATAGAAAAATACGCCATCCTTAGAGAGAAATAACGCTTGATTCACATGCTGGCTATTACGGCTTATTAGCTGGTAAGGAGCATGTTCCTCAGGAAATAAAATATCATTCATCGCCACATTGCCAGATTGTGGATCAATCAAATAACCTTCTTGAAATAACCCATCCAATATCAAGCTGTATAAACCAGAATGACTCTTTATTGGCAATTTATATTGGTCATAATAGACGTTAAGATTATCACGATAAAAATGAAGGCTATCTCTCACGGAATCATCATCCTGAAGGGAGCCAATATCCTGTAGGGTCGCAGGATCAGCATCCGGCATATATTCGCCTTTATAAAAAACACGCTGCCCGTCAGTTGCCAAATAACGGGACAATAATGCTTGATATGGCGTCGATGATGCGGGAAGTGGCTTCATCGGGTAAATATAGGTTTGCGGTTTACTCCCTAAATCCCAACCATATAACCAAGACTGAAATAATTCATCCATTGTTGAAAGTTCATAATTCCTTACTGAGCCCATTGAGCAATATACGGTCTGATTTCCATCGGTAAAATAGTCATTCCCCACGATTTTCACACTGTTAGGATTAAATGCAGGGATTGCTAAATTTCCACAATAAACATGATTTTTATCTAATGCCACTTGCTGCTCATAACGCGAACTTTCAGGTAATAACGTAAAGCTAGAAGGGTCTGCATTCTCTATCAGATAATCGCCATTACTTGGAACACTCGCATACACTTTATCATTATAAATGGTGTAAATACTGTAACCGAGCTTCTCACCATTATGGCGGAGCTCAGAACTAGGCTCTTTGTTCATAGAAAGCACGATGCCGGATATAAAGGCGCAAGATAAAGTAAAAATAATGCCGAATACTGTAAGAATAATTATTTTGGCTTTCATGCTGTGGAATACCTACTTTGTTTTTTTAGTCTATTTTTTGTCAGAGTATTCAACGGGAAAAGCGTGAGGAAAGAAATACTCGAAGTCTGAAAGTGTATAAAAAGCTAGAAATAAAAAAGGTGCTCAATTGAGCACCTTTTTTCACTTATGGAAGATAGCCTAACGGTTTATCTTTATTCCATCCACTCAGTGTGGAAAACGCCTTCTTTATCAGTACGTTTATAAGTATGTGCACCAAAGTAGTCACGCTGTGCTTGAATCAAGTTCGCAGGCAGTACCGCTGAGCGGTAGCTATCGTAGTAAGAAATAGCCGCTGAGAATGTTGGTGTTGGGATACCGTTTTGTACGCCGTAGCAGACAACATCACGCAGAGCTTGTTGGTACTCATCTGCGATTTGTTTGAAGTAAGGTGCTAACAGTAAGTTTGCAATCTGCGCGTTGTCATTGTAAGCATCAGTGATTTTTTGCAGGAACTGCGCACGGATGATACAGCCAGCACGGAAGATTTTCGCGATTTCGCCGTAGTTCAGATCCCAGTTGTATTCATCTGACGCTGCTTTCAATTGTTGGAAGCCTTGAGCGTAAGAAACGATTTTACCTAAGTAAAGTGCACGACGTACTTTCTCGATAAAGACTTTTTTATCCCCTTCAACGGTTTTCAGTACTGGACCCGTTAAAACTTTAGATGCAGCAACGCGTTGATCTTTCAGGAAAGAAATATAACGCGCAAAGACAGATTCAGTGATCAAAGTCAGTGGGATGCCAAGATCTAAAGCACTTTGGCTAGTCCATTTACCGGTACCTTTGTTAGCCGCTTCATCTAAAATTACATCAACCAGGTATTTACCTTCTTCATCTTTTTTCTTGAAGATATCCGCTGTAATTTCAATCAGGTAGCTGCTCAGTTCGCCTTGGTTCCACTCAGAGAATGTTTCCGCCAGCTCTTCATTGCTCAAGTTCAGAGAACCTTTTAATAAAGAGTAAGCTTCAGCGATTAATTGCATGTCACCGTATTCGATACCGTTGTGAACCATTTTCACATAATGACCTGCACCGTCTGGACCAATGTAAGTCACACACGGTTCGCCTTCCGCTTTCGCTGCAATCTCTTTTAAGATTGGGGCAACTAATTCGTACGCTTCTTTTTGTCCACCAGGCATGATTGAAGGACCTTTCAATGCTCCTTCTTCACCACCGGAAACTCCCGTACCGATGAAGTTAAATCCTTGTTCAGACAGTTCGCGATTACGACGGATAGTGTCTTTGTACAGCGTGTTGCCACCATCGATTAAAATGTCGCCCTTGTCTAAATGAGGCGTTAATGCAGCAATGGTTTTGTCCGTTGCTTCACCCGCTTTAACCATCAACAGGATGCGGCGTGGTTTTTCCAGAGAGTCGACAAACTCTTCAATCGTGTAGTTGGGAACTAATTTTTTCCCTGGATTTTCGGCAATGACTTCATCAGTTTTATCTTTTGAACGGTTAAAAATAGAAACTGAATAACCGCGACTTTCGATGTTCAGGGCTAAGTTGCGACCCATGACCGCCATTCCGACAACACCAATCTGCTGCTTTGACATGAAAAACTCCTGTCTGATTAGGACCAAGTCAGCCTCGATTGTGCTGACATTCTGTTAACGGGATCACATGTTAACTCAGGATGCTGCTCCATGGTAGTTATTGATGCAATCGATAAACTAATCGAATCATTTTTTGCCAAATATCACGCTACTTGAATGAATTTTTATTGATATTTACGTCAACAAACCTCATTATTCACCAGTCGGTATAAGCCGTCATATCAGAAGGTAAAACAAACTGTATGGAATGGATCGCAGATCCTTCGATTTGGGCGGGTTTAGCTACCCTAATCGTTCTTGAAATCGTTCTTGGTATTGATAACCTCGTTTTTATCGCCATCTTGGCCGATAAACTCCCAGCTAAACTGCGTGATAGAGCTCGTATCACAGGGTTAACGTGTGCCCTGGTTATGCGTATTATTCTGTTATTCAGCCTCTCGTGGCTGATCACGCTGACCCAACCTATTCTAACGCTATTTAACCATCCATTTAGTGCCAGAGATCTGATAATGCTTATCGGGGGGATATTCCTCTTGTTTAAAGCCACGATGGAGCTAAACGAGCGGTTAGAAGGAAAAGACGAGCATACCAATAACCAACGTAAAACCTCCAATTTCTGGGCTGTTGTCGCGCAAATTATCGTATTAGATGCGGTATTTTCATTAGACTCGGTGATTACCGCTGTCGGTATGGTTGACCATATCGGTGTCATGGTTGCCGCAGTGACTATCGCCATGATGTTAATGATCTGGGCAAGTAAACCACTGACCAACTTCGTTAACGCACACCCTACCATCGTCATTCTATGCTTAAGCTTCTTACTGATGATTGGTTTCAGCTTAGTGGCTGAAGGTTTTGGTTACGCCATTCCAAAAGGTTACCTGTATGCGGCAATTGGTTTCTCTATCATGATAGAGGTGCTTAACCAGTTTGCGCAGTTTAACCGCCGTAAATTCTTAAAAGGCAGCCGCCCTCTGCGTGAACGTACCGCAGAAGCCGTATTGCGCATTTTAAGCGGTAAAGCTGAACGTGGTGAATTAGACGCGAGAACCTCTGACTTAATTTCAGATAACCAATCCGTTTTCGACCCTCAAGAGCGTTTAATGATCGCTCGTGTGCTGGGTATGGCGCAACGTAACGTAGAAAGTATTATGACGTCCCGCCATGACGTAGATTATTTGGATATTAATAAATCCTCCGCTGAACTCATTGACCTAATGGAGAAAAATCCACACTCTCGTTTTGTTGTTGTCGATGAAAGTATCAGTGACGACCCAATTGGTGTGGTATATGTGCTGGATTTAGTGAAGCAGCAGCTTAGCGGTGAACAACTGAACTTGCGAGCATTGGTCACTCAACCGCTTATTTTCCCTGAAGGTTTATCACTGTTAAAAGCGTTAGAACAATTCCGTAAAGCGCATACACACTTTGCGTTTGTTGTGGATGAATTTGGTTCTGTTGAAGGTATCGTTACCTTGACTGACGTGATGGAAACTATCGCAGGTAACTTACCTGTTGGTGATGAAGAAAATGACTCCCGCCATGACATTCAAAAATTGGACGATGGTACATGGATTGCCAATGGCTTTATGCCACTGGAAGATTTAATTATGTATATCCCAATGGAGCTGGATGATAAGCGTGAGTATGAAACTATTGCTGGTCTTTTAATGGAACATTTACAACGCGTTCCTGAAGTGGGTGAGCAAGTCGAAATCAATGGCTGTATTTTCCAACCTCTTGAGGTCAATAGCCATCGGGTTAATAAAGTCTTGATTACACCACCCGCGCCCGCGGGTGATGGCTACGACTATGTCGATGACTAATCGCGATTAATACGATTTGTGATTAAAACTAGTCACGATTAATACAATCTAAATACCGGCCTTTATCTTAATATTGAGTCGGTATTTTTTGTCGAAGGAATTAACCATTAATAAAAAGTAGTAGCGTTTTTTTAAAGAAAAAATCATTCGCTCATTGAATAATTCAAATAGTTTAATAATTAACTTTTAATGAGAGCATCTATCATGAAAACGACCACAACCAATCTTACGCAGCCAGTTCAGCTCCGCCGTATGAGTACGACTGCCCCTAAAGGCAATGTCACTAAATTTTCATGTTCGGCTAAGAGTGTCAATAATAATTCTACCCCTATGCCTAAATCTATCTTGAAGACGGCAAACTCTACCAGTGATACATCTTCCCCGAAAAAAGCTAAACATGTAAGAATCATCGAGACAGATCAAAAAAACGTTCGTAAGAAAGATATCTCTAGGCTAACGAAAGAGATCAATGCAGGTATAAAAGAGATCCGTGCCAATATTAAGGATATTATGTCGAATGATACTCGCTTGAATTTGTCTGGCGTGTTCAGTAACCTAACATCTCAATTCTTCACGTTACAAGATAATGTCGCTTTATATCAAGATAAGTTAAATATTTCCAGTTACAACCATCATAAATCTAAACAAGCTTCAATTAATAAACTGAATAACAAAATTAATGCGACTGCGCCGGATATTCTTATAGCTAAAGGAAGAGTCGAATATATCAATCAGAAAATTAACGAGGCCAACTCTTCGCAAGGCGTGAAAAGTAATCTTGATAAAATGATAGAAAAAAACCAAGCACTGAAAGACAGAGTAGAGAACGGTTATACCTAATTATCACCATTAGTGATTAAAAGACCGCCCACATGTATCCATCTCTGGGCGGTTCTCCAATGGTGGCTAAAGCGCATTCAATAAATCATTTAGCCCTTTATTTTCTTCTTTTTTCAAAAAGCTACCAATGGCTTCTTTAGCTTGAGTTCGTAGTTCATTACGCAGTAATTTTTCCACATCCAATTGGTACTGTAAGTTATTCCAACCACCGTAAATACGCAGTGGGATATTCATGCTACGCAGCTGTTGCACTAAGCGCGAGTCCCCTGCCCAACCACCGAGAATATTCACACTTAAATTGACATCAATGGTTTCTTTTGGAATATTCACGCGACCCTGCCCTGTAATATTCAACAGTGAAGACGTTGCTTTAAGAGAGGAAATATTCATATTGCCTTTATTGAGATATCCCGATACCGTGAATAAATCCACTTCTGTGAAACTGTTGGTATCTGTTGGCATATTAATTTTATTAGTAAAACGGGACACCGATTGTTGGATCAATTGTGGAATATTTAAGTCAGCCAGCTTGGCACTGCGTAACTCAAAGCTAACTGGACCTTGCCACTGATTTTTAACTGCATAATCATCGTAGCCAATACCGGATAATGCGGCATTTAATGAGATAATCCCGCTCAGTTTTTCAGGCATACTAAATGCCTTTAATACCGGAGTAAGATTAATATTGCTAAATACAGGTTTTGCCGAAACCTGCGCAGGAATAGCGCTGTAGTTAATGGTTACGGGCAGTGAGAATTGCCCACCGAACGCATTGCCCTCTAACTGAGAAATGGTTAAACGTGGTGTTTGGTTATCGCCCTTAATTTTTACCTCAGTCATCGACATGCCACGATAAATCAATGTGTCCATCGAGACATTAAATTGCGCGGTAAACCCTTTTAGCCCCGTTAAATCATACTTCTGTATGTTGGAACCAGAAATCACTGGTTTAACGCCTACACGCTCATTATTACTGGCGGTATTTTCAGAGGCGGCACTGGCTGTATTTGATTTACCCGCAGCCGGTGCCTGCCCAATTAATGTATCGAGATTCAAAGAAGGCGAGGATAAATTAACAGTCACATCAGGAATATCGGTTAAATTGACACTGATTGTCCCTGCTAATTGACTATCATTTGCCTGAATGGCGAGATTTTCAAGACGAATCTCTCCTGAGTTAGCTTTTGTATACAGGAAATCTGAGGTGATTTTTCCACTAATACCATTTTCTGGTAAATCAACACCACTGAGTTGGTAATCAAATTGCGTGATTTTTCCACTTACCTGCTGAGATAATTTAGATAAATCGATATCTGATTTAATATCAAAATTAAATTCTTGTTGGTTTTTATTTAAATTACCGCTGAATTTCATCGCAACTTGTTTATCATCACTTTTTTTCAGTGACAGATTAATATTGCGTAGGTTGTATTCATCTTTCGGGGTTTGCCAAATGACTAAGCTATTGGTGATATCAATTTTACTAATATCGAGTAACCATTGGCTTTTATCTGTTGTATCAGTAGGTACTTGGCTACCGCCAGGGGCAACGGGGGTGTTAACCGTCGCAATGGGTTCACTTTCAGGTGTTTTGCGAATTACTGCACCATCAATGACAATTTGTTCGACAGACAGTCGATGGGAAATTAACGGCCATAAATCCACATCTAAGCGCATATTTTCAGCACTTAAAATAGACTGGCTGGCGTTAGGTGCTGTGACTGAGACGGGACCTGTAATGATGCTCAATGTTGGCCATACATGCCAACGCATATCACCTTTGAAATCAAGTTGGTAACCACTTTTTTTCTCAACTTGTTGAACGAGGTAGCCTCTAAAATCATTCGGGTTCACTAACATCACTAAAGCTGTTAGCCCCGCAACTACCACCACAAGTAAAATAATCAGCGTCGTTAAAAACCGTTTCATGCATCCCTCTCTTTTACTTTATTTGTCACATCTTTCGCTTGTCATTCCTTGACGTTAGCGATTGCTGACCTCTTCAAACTCCATAGAAGAGGCCGCTCGCTATCTTGCTGTATTAGTCTTGACTAATACGGCTACCAACAGCACCTTGTTGGTTTTTATATTTTGCATCTTGTCGGCTGTTATAAGGTCTGTCTGCACTGCCTGATAGCGGTTCAAAGCTCAGTGCACCAATCACCATGCCCGGACGTAATGCTAAAGGTAACTTACCTGAGTTATAAAACTCTAACACAATTTGACCACGCCAGCCTGGATCAATCCGGTGAGCTGTGACGTGAACCATTAATCCAAGTCTTGCTAGTGAAGAGCGACCATCTAACCAACCGACTAAATTATCGGGTAGCGTGACGGATTCTAGCGTAACTGCCAGCGCCAATTCACCAGGGTGAAGGAAGAAAGGCTCGTCATCTTTAAGAACAATTTCATCGCTCATCACACGGTCTAATGCCGCATTGACTTCATCTTTTGGTCCACTGAGATCAATAAATGCCGCAGTATGTCCACGAAAAACACGAAATTGGTTCCCAAGACGAACATCCGCAGTCGCTCCGTTGATCCGTTCAATCGGTGGACGCGGGCTAATAACAAGTCGACCTTCATCCATCCACTGAATTATATCGCGGTCACAAAGACGCATGATCACTTTCCCCCTTCATTATTTTATATATTCATGGCAGCTTATCGCTGGCGATATTTGATGCTATCAGTCCTGACAGAACTCACCAATTTTCGCTTTCAAAATATCAATCGCCACACGGTTTTTACCGCCACGAGGTACGATAATATCGGCATATTGCTTCGATGGTTCAATAAATTGTAAGAACATTGGACGAACCGTTTTATTGTACTGCTCAATAACCGAGTCTAATGTTCTTCCTCTTTCATTAACATCACGTTTGATACGGCGCATTAAGCAGATATCCAGCGGTGTATCAACAAAAATAGAGAAATCCATCTCTTCGCGTAAACGCTTATCTGTTAATAATAGGATACCTTCAATAATAATGACCTTTTTTGGTTTAAAACTGACGGTTTGCTGTTTGCGAGTATGAGCGACATAGTCATACTGAGGAATTTCGACGGCTTGACCACTTTTCAGTGCTTTGAGATGTTCATAAAGTAAACTGTGATCCATTGAATTTGGATGGTCGTAATTCACTTTGAGTCGTTCTTCCATCGGAATATCTGTTTGATCTTTATAGTAACAGTCTTCTGGAATAACACCGATATTATGATCACCAACCTTTTCTCTTAACTCCCGATATAAGGTGCTTGCAATTAGGCTTTTGCCAGATGCAGAAGCGCCCGATATACCTACAATGGTACAGTGATGCGATGTGTCAGTCATAAAATGGTAACCTGGTTAAAAATTTTAGAAATGAAGTGCATAACATCATAGTGTTATGGTTGGCGGGAATTATAGGGTGTAATGGTGCGCTGTACCAGTCTATCTCGTCAAAGACTGATAAAAAAACGCACCCAATTTTTATTCTTCAAAGCGCAAGCTTCGCGCTAAGTTTAAAACTGTTTACGCCCTTCTAAAGCCGCAATTCGGTTCTCTATGGAAGGATGCGTTGAAAATACAGAATCACCCTTGTTAAAAATATATGCCGCCTGTCTGTATGCCTGTCCAGTGCTTTCATCATCATAATCATGCTTTTGATGATCCCCTGAAATTTTCTTCAAGGCACTTATCATTGCTTGGTTATCAGAAGTTAAATCCACCGCTGCCGCATCCGCCATATATTCACGGGTACGCGATAAATAAAAATAGAGTACTTTGGTAATGATTGGCAACACGATATTCATCAATAATAAAATGGTTTGTGCTTTATTCGCTGAATTATTGCGGCTGCGTCCTGCTGAGCGAATAAACACTTGAGCAAAAACGTTCGTTACCGTCAAAATAACATTCGCTAAAATACCCACATACAGCGTTAATTTTGAATCACCATGGATAATATGCCCCACTTCATGGGCCATTACGGCTTGAACTTCTTGGCGATTTAACGTTTGTAATAAACCACGCGTGATGCCGACCAAAGCATTACGAGAATTCCAGCCAGCCGCAAATGCATTGGGTTCATCTGTGTCCAAAATATACAGGCGTGGAATATAACCTAGTGTCGCACTTAAACTCAGTTCTTCTAAAATATTAAATAGCTGTCTTTCTTCCGGGGTTGAAGCCCCTTCTTGGGTGATTTCCTTCGCATTCATTCCTGCAAGCATCAATTTATGCCCAAAGAAATGAATATAAAGTAAACCTAGAAATGTCAGACCAAGAATAATAAAGGTTGCCACTGGCAGTTGTTGTAATGTCGCAAATGCTATCAGGTTCGAGGTAAAATCCATTCTCTCATCTGGATGGGTTGCGGTATCCGCGAGCAAACCAATCATTAGCATCAACACAATATAACTCAACACAACTAACCGAGTACGGATATTGTTTTTACGTATAACGTTTCTAAAATCCATAATAAAACCCTGCCAATGGCAACATCCATTTAATCGAAATTAATACGACGAGACTCTTCAGTTTTGATGTCTGCTTCGTCTAAACGCCAATATTCTTTATTAATTTTCAAGCTAGGAATAATGCCAACAATTAATGCAGCAGGCATAGAAGCGATATACGCATTATAAGTTTCTAATGAACGGTTATAACCACGTTTAGCAAAAGAGAGTTTATTTTCAGAAGAGACGATCTCTTCTTGTAAATTTGCCATGATCGCATCAGATTTTAGCTCTGGATACGCTTCAACTGCCACATTGATGGCTCCGCTACTCACCATTTTGGACAGCGCATCTTCCGCTTCACGAGCTTTATCCCCCGTCGCATTTTGTGCTTGGCTTCTGAGCTCTGTAATTTTAGTGAAGACTTCTGTTTCATGGCTTAAATATTTTTTGACCGTCGCCAGTAAGCTATCAAAAACTTTACCGCGGCGATCTAATTGAACAGAGATCTCAGTTTCACTAGAAACGACTGCTTCACGTAATGCAACGATGCGGTTATAAAAATAAATAACAATCAGCACCAATACGACAATAAAAATTAAAAATTTCATAATCACCTTTTAGGCATTCGCCAACGGAATAAAGACTGAATTTTCTATATCGTTAATTTTCAGGCTAGGAAATTCACTTATGCGTCATTCTACGCAGCCTACAACAATAAAGGAACAGTTTGAGAATAAATCAGAACAATCAAAGAATCGGATTTTATGGCAATAAAAAAGGCTACTTAGTCATTACTGACCAAATAGCCTTTATCGATGCCATTTAATTACACGGCGCGGAAAGAGATTTCCGTCGGGATCTTATCCCCTTCCCAATACATCAATGCAGAGATGTTAGACGCAATTTCACGATAGATATCAGCGAACTCGCCTTCAGGGTCGCGCATTACGGTTGGCTGACCACGGTCTAAGTCTTCACGTAATGAAATATGCAGCGGAACCTGACCTAGCAGTTTAGTGTTGTATTTCTCAGCCAATTTTTCTGCACCACCGGTACCGAAAATAGGCTCTACATGACCACAGTTACTACAAATATGTGCGCTCATATTTTCAACAACACCCAGCACTGGCACGTTCACTTTTTTGAACATGACAATCCCTTTCATCGCATCTACTAAGGCAATATCTTGCGGCGTGGTCACAACCACTGCGCCTGTCACTGGAATATTTTGTGACAGAGTCAGTTGGATATCACCGGTTCCCGGTGGCATATCGATAACGAGATAATCCAGATCTGGCCATAGCGTATCTTGCAGCATCTGCATCAAAGCTTTACTCGCCATTGGGCCACGCCATACCATCGCGTTATCGTCAGTGACTAAGTAACCAATGGAGTTAGTGGCTAAGCCATACGCCATAATCGGTGCCATGTGCTGACCATCTGGAGACGTTGGGCGCTCCAGTGTCGTTCCCAGCATATTCGGAATTGAAGGCCCGTAAATATCCGCATCGAGGATACCGACTTTTGCGCCTTCTTGCGCTAACGCTAACGCTAAGTTCACGGAAGTACTCGATTTACCCACACCACCTTTACCTGAACTCACCGCAAGAATATTACGTACACCATTGATGCCTGGTAAATCATTAGCACGCTTCAGAGTGGTAATATCGTGGCGTAATTTCCATTCTACGGCGTGAGCACCCGTCAATTGCTTTAACTCAGCGGTTTTTTCGCTGATCAGCGTTTGGAATGGGCCTTTCCAGACAAATGGCATAACTAATTCGACATGCAACACATTGTCCAACAGCGCACAACGATGCAATGCTTTGATTGAAATCAGATTGCGCTTGAGAGTTGGGTGTGTAAATGAAGCCAAAACAGTGGAGACTTGTTCAGTCAGCAGTTCTGGTTTGTTCTGCTCGGGGGATTTATCGTTCATCCCGGCTCCTTTATTTTCTTTTTTGTAACTACACATTTTTGACTACGTTGCATGATAGCAGAGAACGAAAAAAATAGTGACCGCCTAGCGAATGAAAAACCACAAACAGTAAAAATTTGTTTCCACCTAGCGTTTTTTCCTAATAATTGCCGATTAATATTTTATTGCCCTAGCGACATTTTTATTGATCGGTTAACATCAAAGACCCTTTATTAATAATGGAAGTAAGAAAGTTACTATGTCTCAAGTCGCGAATAAATTACTGGTAACCTGTGCGTTACCATATGCTAACGGTTCAATCCATCTCGGTCATATTCTGGAGCACATTCAGGCTGATATTTGGGTCCGTTATCAGCGAATGCGCGGCAAAGAGGTTCATTTCATCTGTGCTGATGACGCGCACGGAACACCGATCATGCTAAAAGCTCAGCAATTATGCATTACGCCTGAAGAAATGATCGCAGCAATGAACCAAGAGCATCAGGACGATTTTGCAGGCTTCCAGATTAGCTACGATAACTACCACTCAACCCATAGCGAAGAAAACAAACAGTTATCCGAACTGATTTACGGCAAATTAAAAAGCAATGGTTTTATTAAAAACAAAACCATTTCACAGCTTTACGACCCAGAAAAAGGCATGTTCCTGCCAGACCGTTTCGTTAAAGGTACTTGCCCGAAATGTAAAGCGGAAGACCAATACGGCGATAACTGTGAAGTTTGTAGCGCAACCTATAGCCCAACTGACCTGATTAACCCACGCTCAGTGGTTTCAGGTGCAACGCCAGTTATCCGTGAAACTGAACATTTTTTCTTTGATTTACCTGCATTTAGCGACATGCTGCAAGCATGGACTCGCTCTGGCGCACTGCAAGAGCAAGTGGCTAACAAAATGCAAGAATGGTTTGAATCTGGCTTACAGCAGTGGGATATCACTCGTGATTCCCCGTATTTCGGCTTTGAAATTCCAGATGCGCCGGGTAAATATTTCTACGTTTGGCTGGATGCGCCAATCGGCTATATGGGCTCGTTTAAAAACCTGTGTGACAAACGCAGCGATTTAAACTTTGATGACTTCTGGAATAAAGATTCTAAAGCGGATCTTTACCACTTTATCGGCAAAGATATCGTCTATTTCCACAGCCTATTCTGGCCAGCCATGTTAGAAGGCAGCAACTACCGTAAACCAACCAACCTGTTTGTTCACGGGTATGTCACCGTTAATGGTGCAAAAATGTCTAAGTCTCGCGGCACATTTATTACCGCTCGCTCTTACTTAGACCATTTCGATGCTGACTGCCTACGTTATTACTATGCAGCGAAACTCTCTTCACGCATCGACGATATCGACTTGAATTTAGAAGATTTCGTACAGCGTGTGAACAGCGATATCGTAAACAAAGTGGTGAACTTAGCTTCACGTAACGCAGGCTTTATTGCTAAACGTTTTGCTGGAAAATTATCCGCAAACTTAGCCGAGCCAGCGCTATACCAACAATTTGTTGATGCGGCAAAAGTGATCGGTGACGACTTTACTAACCGTGAATACGGCAAAGCTGTGCGTGAAATTATGGCATTAGCGGATATTGCAAACCGCTATGTAGATGAGAAAGCGCCTTGGGTCGTTGCGAAACAAGAAGGTAAAGACCAAGAACTGCAAGATATCTGCTCGATGGGTATCAACCTGTTCCGCGTATTAATGACTTACTTGAAACCAATTCTGCCAAGCTTAACTAAGCGCGTGGAAGAGTTCCTGAAAGTTGAATTAACGTGGGATTCCATCAACTCGCCATTACTAAATCACGACGTAGCGCCATTTAAAGCGTTATTTAACCGTATTGAATTAGCAAAAGCGGAAGCGATGGTAGAAGCGTCCAAGCAAAGTGCTCAGCCAGTTAAGCAACTGACAGGCCCTCTGGCAGATGACCCAATTCAAGAAACCATCACTTTTGATGATTTCGCTAAAATTGACCTGCGCATTGCGCTGATCAAACAAGCAGAATTTGTTGAAGGTTCAGATAAGCTGCTGAAATTACAGTTAGATATCGGTGGTGAAACTCGCCAAGTATTCTCTGGGATCCGCAGTGCCTACCCAGATCCAAAAGTCTTGGAAGGTCGTTTAACCGTGATGGTGGCAAACCTTGCCCCACGTAAAATGCGCTTTGGTATCTCCGAAGGTATGGTGATGGCAGCAGGCCCTGGTGGTAAAGATATTTACCTACTGAGCCCAGATAATGGCGCACAACCGGGAATGCAGGTCAAATAAGTCATGGATTGTCGTTCGAGAAATTGAACAACAAACTTAGACCATATCAATATAAAACGGAGCCACTTCAGTGAGCTCCGTTTTTTTATGGGTTTTTATTTGTGATCTCTGGCACAATTTTCAAGTTAATTGTATGATGAATGCCTGTCGAGTAATAGGACAAGTCCCATGTCATTAAAACAAGTATTGAACACCGGATGGCAATATTTGCGAGCCTTCGCAATACTTTACCTCTGCCTAATCATCGGAAATGTGATTTCCAAACTGCTTCCTTTTTCCATTCCCGGCAGTATTGTCGGTATGTTACTGCTGTTTGTCTTGCTAGCATTGCAAATAGTCCCTGCTCATTGGGCGAAACCTGGATGTAGCATCCTGCTGAAAAACATGACGATTTTATTCGTTCCCATCGGTGTGGGAATTATGAATTATTATGATTTACTCAGCCAACAGATGATCCCGATTGTCGTCTCCTGCATCGCCAGTACATTAATCGTCATGATTGTTGTCGCAGTCAGCTCAAACTATATCCATAAAGAACGCCCTATTGTGGGTGTGAAGCCTGATGAAGTTCCTCTTCCTCCTGAAGAACCCATATCTTCAAGCATCAATAATGATAAAACCAAGGGGAAAGAGTGATGTTAGAACATATTTGGTGGTCACTGCCATTAACTATCGTTGTTTTCTATTTGACAAGAGCGCTGTCGATCAAGTGCAAATTGCCCATTCTGAACCCATTATTGTTAACTATCGCGATTATTATTCCACTACTGATCCTGACGAATACCTCTTATGAGCACTATTTTGCGGGCAGTAAAATACTCAATGATTTATTGCAGCCGGCCGTCGTCGCCCTCGCCTTTCCGCTCTACGAGCAAATGCACCAGATTAGAGCGCAATGGAAATCCCTATTTAGTATCTGTTTTGCTGGCAGTATTGTGGCGATGTTTACGGGCGCCGCTATTGCACTGTGGCTTGGTGCAACACCGGATATTGCAGGGTCAATATTACCTAAATCAGTGACAACTCCGATAGCCATGGCAGTTGCCGATTCAGTCGGAGGCATCCCAGCAATTAGTGCAGCTTGCGTCCTTTTTGTCGGGATTTTAGGGGCAATGTTCGGTCATAGCCTATTTGATGTTTTACGTATTCGTACCCACGCATCGCGAGGTTTGGCGATGGGTACCGCTTCTCACGCTTTGGGAACAGCGCGTTGTGCGGAAGTTAACTATATTGAAGGGGCTTACAGTTCATTAGCATTAATGACCTGCGGGGTAATCACCTCGTTGATTGCACCTTTTATCTTCCCTGTCATTCTTCACTTATTTAGCTAAACTGAATCAATAAGAGAGGTCATGTACCTCTCTTATGCAAATTTCAGTGCAAAAACTTGAGATACATCTCTCATTTAATGAATTTGTTTCATTGATTGCATTCATGGAGTGATCGCGATCACATCCAAGCCCCCTATTAATTGAATAGAATGAAAACAATTAAATAGGGAGGGTTACTTATGCATTCAAGATTCAAGGCCGCTTGGGCCGAACTTCCAGAAAAGTTACAGTCTGTCCTAAAACCGATTATGGACAAACCTGATTTCTCAGCCATGTTAACCGCTGAGCAAGTAAAACAAATTAAAGCTGAGAGTGGATGCACGGACAGTGAACTCGCTTTTTCATTATTACCTTTCGCAGCGGCTTACGCTGTTACGCCAATTTCTCGCTTTAATGTAGGCGCAATCGCTTGCGGTATCAGCGGTAATCTCTATTTCGGCGCAAATATGGAATTTAACCATGTTTCTATTGGTCAAACTATCCATGCAGAACAATGTGCTATTACCCACGCATGGTTAAAAGGTGAAAAACAATTAACCTCAATTACCGTTAACTACACGCCTTGCGGTCACTGCCGACAATTTATGAATGAACTGCGTGAAGGCGGTAAGATTATGGTGCATTTACCAAAACGCCAAGCAGCCACACTTCATGATTATTTGCCTGATTCATTCGGTCCATCGGATCTGAATATCACCACATTGCTACTCGATAATGTGAACCATGGTTATCAAAATCAAAGCCGCGATAGATTGTTATCTGCTGCGGTTGAAGCGGCAAACCAATCTCACGCACCATACAGTGAATCTCACTCTGGTATAGCCGTGCAGTTAAAAGATGGCTCCCTGTTTACAGGGCGCTACGCCGAAAATGCTGCGTTTAACCCGAGCTTACCACCATTACAAGCGGCACTAATTATGGTGAATTTAGCGGGTAAAGATATTCATGCTATCGAACAAGCGGTGTTAGTGGAAAAACAAGATGCAACGGTCCAGCAGTGGTGTACAACAGAAAATACCTTGCACGCGTTAGGTTGCCAGAAAGTGGAACGCATTTATTTGGATGAGTCCATTTAAACGTCATTTTATTGAATCATATTTAATTTAAACCAGATTAAATATTTCGAGATTACAACGGCGGTTATTGTGAGTTTATCAACTTCAATAACCGCCGTTTTTTATTGAAACGTTATTGAGTGTTAATAAAGTTAAAATGAGAATCTGGATGATGAGCTGCTATAGCCACCACTGTAGTTAAATTCAGGCATACTTGGTGCTTGCGGTATTCTAAAGTCCCTATCGAACGAACTTGATGAGTGATTTATAGAGGACATGTGGTCTCTTAAGTTATCAACGGTTCGATCCATCTGGCATTCACCTATTTGAAAATCATTTGGTCTATATACACTCACTGGGTATCCTCGGTGTTCTGAGGCCGTTATTTCAATTGGTGCATGATTATTAGAATAAGTAGTAAATGGAATATTACCGATAACATCATCTATCATGGCATTGTGTTTATTAACATTGGGGCTGTAATTGGCAGATGGGGAATTAAATAATCCGGTTTCTGGCAATATATAGGCGGGGCGTTCAAGGTAATATTCAGAAAGGCGATCAAAGTGTTCAAACTCTGTCTGACCAACCCAATCAGGTTGTAAATAATATTCATAACGACTCTGAGGTGGTAGATCCCAAAATGATAATCGATTTGTTCCTCTATCAATTAATGGATTTCCCGTTTCATACACAAGTGCTTGAGCATCATCCAGATCGACTTCTAATGTAGGTGATACAAAGAATCCATACGTATTTTTCAAACTTATCACGACACCATCAATGGCATTGTCTATATCTATTACTCTTCTAATCCAACTATGAATTTCGGATTTTTCACTTTCAGTCGCATCATACAAACCTTCATACATAATATTCATAGTACTTAAGCTTAACTCTATTTCCCTATCTGGCTCACCTACAGCATTCAATACCTTTTGCCAGTATCTCTCTTTATTTTCATAGCCTGGCATGACATTAAAAACAGGCTGCAAGGTCCACGCTTCCGCAGGTAACTTATGCATATCAAAAACGAACTCATGGAACCACATCACTTCTTCATGATTTATATCTCCATATATCTCGGTAACGCCATCCGTAAATCTATTTTGAAGTGTATATGAATAAAAAAAAGCCATATCAAAACGTATTTCTTCGAACTTCTCTCGACTAACTACAATGCCTTTTTCAATCATGATCTCTTCTAAGTAGTTTAATGCAAATTTACCTGAAAAAGAGTCACCTTTAACAACACTATTTGCTAGAACTGCATACCGATCCCCCTTACTCGCTAAATATTCATACATTAGTTCTGGCTTTCTGCTTAGAGTTAAAATTTTATGTGCCTTTACTGCTTCTCTTTTTGTTAATCTAAGATACCCTTGTCTATAATGTTTATTTTTCATATCTAACACCTTATAATTTTATATATTTATAAATAAATTTATTTACATCACCCATTATTTCATTCCACACATTTAAATCTTTATAATTTATTAACAATTTAATTTTAACACCAATTTCAGGAATCAAATAAACCGCATCGCATCGACTATAAACACCATCACCAGGTATCCATGCACAGTCAAATAAAATATTAATCGACTCTTTACCCCTCCCCCAATAATAACCTCTTTTATATTCCTTAAAGTGATTATGCTTATTATTGAATCTAAATATGACCTCATTAAAATAAAGCTTTAATTCTTCACTGTATGAGACATCCCCCTTATATTTTCCTTCACCACTATCAATATATAGATACCTTTTATATTCAAGATAACTTTTAGGATCACCATCGAGTGGTTCTATAGAAAATCTAAGTTTTTTATTTTTTTCATTTCCATTTTTATTAAAAGGCTTCATTTCAGGCCAGCTCATTATTAATGGCAAAACTCGAAAATTTGCATCGCAACCTTTTTTATTTTCTAAGAATCTTGGATCGAAATAACTATAACCTTCATATTCCGCGAAGGAGTAGACATAGTTGCTAGGCACTTCAATGACTGTATCGTTAAACCGCCCACAAACAAAACCGGGACGATTATCTGCCATCGATGAAGTTGAAATTAACAAGATAAATATAGAAAAAATAAATTTTATTGGCATATTACGCCTCCAAATTTTTCAAAAACTTATTTTTTATAACGAAAACTATCTTCAACCATCGTCATGGTTTTCTCAATTTCAATAACTAGGGGAATTTTCCTCATTCTCTTTAACCATCGCTGGCTTTTTTTACGTTTTTCAATTGAAGTGCTTTCTGCCTCAGCCTTCATTTTAAACCACAAATCAACAAATATTTTCTCCTCGGATTCCCTTTCGGAATTAGCGTTCATTTCCCTCCAAAATTTGTTTCGTTCATTTTCATCAAAAACATCATAAATATCAGCAAAAAACCATGCATCGCAGGGTAAATTCGCTGCTTTAAATCCATTTTCATTGATAATTTTAGCCTCGTTAAAATTAATTCTTTCCGTTCTAACCTCTACACCTTTATTTAATTCAAACCAAGACTTTAAGTAATTCGCATATGCCAATGCAGATTCATAATGGACTTTATCCATTTTTTCTTTTGACAATGGTTGTTTATATTCATCCATAGTCACTCTTATATATTCAAGTATAATTATGTTAAAAATAGATACACTATCTTTCTTAGGCTCCGAACCTATAGATTGAAAGGAGAAAAATAACAAAATAAAACATAACAATAATTTTTTATTTTGATGCCATATTACCCCCACTAGTCTCCCTCCATAATGTTAGCAAGAACAGCGTTAGTCCATATCTCACTAATTGTGTTTTCGATACTATTCATCACTGGCATTTTTCTCACTATAGATAACCAAGCTATACTTTCCTTTTGTTTCTCTGATGATGAATTTGTCGCTTCTCTAATCATTGAATACCATATTTTCATTAATACTGCTGTTTCTTCATTTCTCCCGCCTTTATTTATTGCATATAGATATCCTTTCCATATTACCTCACTATCTTTCTCATCTAACGCATTAAAAATATGACTAAAAAACCATGCATCATGAGATATGTTAGACCTATCCAGTGAATCATAGTAAAGTTTACTTGCTTCTTTATAATCAATTCCTTCATCAAAACATTTCTTATTTAAACTAATAAAACTATGAACAATCTTTCTATAATCCTGTTTTTTGTAATCATAATTTTTCATTAAACTTGAACTTTTCTTAAATTCAGCAAGATACATAAATTGTAATGCAATAAGAAACCTTGAAGGCTCTTTATTTTGATATTCGCCATAGGAATTACTATTTTCAATAATATTGTTTTTATTTACATCATTTGAACCATGACAAGCACATAGAAAGAGCATAAAAATAATTAACGTGAAATTCCTTATCATAAAAGCCACCAATCTTATAGTTTTATAAAAAGAAAATTAAAACTAAATGAATTAAAAACATGCGGCAATATATGATATATAAAAATATATTTAGCAGGATCAGCATCTACCGACTTACTGCACCATAAGCACTGATTTTCTACTGAACAGTTAAATTAATTTAACCTATAAAAAATGACATACTGCGTTGAAAAGATTGATATCGTGATAAAAGCATCGGCGAACTTAAATAAACGTGATCCATTCGTTGTAATAGTAAAACAAACCTCGTCTAAAATTCCCTTCTGTAGATAATTTCCTTATCATATAAACCATAATATTCAGTAAAAAATTTAACTGTTTTGTAGCATTATTTACTGTACATATTTTTTGTTTAGCTTAGGATCTAACCTGACTGTTGCTTACTAATCGTCCGAAGAGTGATATTTCATGGAACATGAACACGAAACAAAACGTCCCCTATACATTCCTTACGCTGGTCCAATCTTACTCGAATTTCCTTTACTGAATAAAGGAAGCGCCTTTACAGAAGAAGAACGCGCTAATTTTAACTTGTATGGTTTACTGCCTGAACAAGTTGAAACTATTGAAGAACAAGTTGAACGTGCTTATCGCCAATTAATTGATTTTAAAACAGATATTGATAAGCATATCTACCTGCGTAATATTCAAGACACCAACGAAACCCTATTTTATCGCCTGATTGATGCACACTTAACCGAAGTGATGCCACTCATTTACACCCCGACTGTGGGTGAAGCTTGCGAACATTTCTCTGATATCTATCGCCGTGCGCGTGGTTTGTTTATCTCTTATCCAAACCGTGAATACATCGATGACATGCTGCAAAACGCCACTAAACAAAACGTAAAAGTTATCGTTGTGACAGATGGCGAACGTATTCTTGGTTTAGGTGACCAAGGTATCGGTGGTATGGGTATTCCAATCGGTAAATTATCCCTGTATACCGCCTGTGGTGGTATCAGCCCTGCGTATACCTTGCCAGTTGTTATTGATGTGGGTACCAATAACCCACAACGCCTGAATGACCCACTGTACATGGGATGGCGTCATCCGCGTATTACTGGAGAAGAATACGATGAATTCCTTGAAGAATTTATCCAAGCCGTAAAACGCCGCTGGCCAAACGTGCTGCTGCAATTTGAAGACTTTGCACAGAAAAATGCGATGCCATTATTAAATCGCTATCGCGACGAGCTGTGCTGCTTCAACGATGATATTCAAGGTACCGCTTCCGTGACTCTGGGTAGCTTAATTGCCGCTAGCCATGCAGCGGGCAGCAAACTGAGCGACCAACGTGTCACATTCTTAGGCGCAGGTTCCGCGGGCTGTGGTATCGCAGAGCAAATTATTGCTCAGATGAAATCAGAAGGTTTAAGCGATGAAGAAGCACGTGCACGCATCTACATGGTTGACCGTTTCGGATTACTGACAGACAAACTACCAAACTTGCTGGATTTCCAAAGCAAATTGACGCAAAACAGCGCTAACTTGCAAGATTGGGATGTCAATAGTGACTCTATTTCGCTGTTAGATGTCGTGCGCAATGCGAAGCCAACAGTACTGATTGGTGTTTCTGGTCAAGCGGGTCTATTCACCGAAGAGATCATCAAAGAGATGCACAAGCACTGCCCTCGCCCAATCGTGATGCCATTATCTAACCCAACATCTCGTGTTGAAGCGCGCCCAGAAGATATTATCAACTGGACTGAAGGCCAGGCATTAGTGGCAACAGGTAGCCCATTCCCACCAGTGGCTTATAAAGACAAAGTCTTTGCTATCGCACAATGCAACAACTCCTATATCTTCCCTGGTATTGGTTTAGGCGTGATTGCATCCGGTGCGAAACGTGTGACTGATGGCATGTTGATGGCGGCAAGCCGTGCATTAGCAAGCTGCTCACCACTGGCACAAAAAGGTGAAGGTCCTCTATTACCACTGTTATCTGAGATCCAAGATGTCTCCCGTGTGATAGCAAAACAAGTGGCTAAAGAAGCGCAAGTTCAAGGCGTGGCGACCATGACATCTGATAGCGCTCTAGATGAAGCGATTGAGCACAATTTCTGGAAACCAGAATATCGTGTCTATAAACGTACCTCATTCTAATTAATTGTTTTTACTAAATTAAAGAGCACTTCGGTGCTCTTTTTTTGTTTTCTCTGTTTTCTGTATTTCAACATTGTCTGAAAGTATCCCGTTTCTATAACTTGCGATTGAGATAGCCGCCAGAGTTATTTAAGATGCAAACATAACCTGTTTATATAGGACTCGCTCATGTCAGAGCCAATCATACCTGAATCAACGCCGCCTGAATCTGCACCGAAAAAAAACACGCGAAGATTTTCCCTATGGGCGATAGCACTCACACTGTTTATTACGATTCTTAATATTGGTGTCTATTTTTATCAGCTTAACTTTGCTGCACCACTTGAATCTCAGGAATACAATTTGTTGCTCTTCGGAGCAAGCGTTTATCAACTCTCTCTCACCGGTGATTGGTGGCGTTATCCTATTAGCATTGTGCTGCATTCTGGATGGGTACATTTAGGGCTAAATACCCTTGCCTTACTGGTTATTGGTATTGAATGTGAACGCGCTTTTGGTAAATTCCGTTACCTTGCCATCTACCTATTTGCAGGGATTGTCGGGTCGTTTGTCAGTGCAGCTTGGCAATATCAAGAAGCCTTAAACAGTGCAATGCGTCGCTTTGATATGATGTCATGGAGCAGCCTGCTGCAAAATGATAATACCGTCTATATCACCGTCAGTTTAGGCGCTTCTGGGGCGATTATGGGTCTCGCCGCTGCATCGGTGATTGATCTCTTAAAACAGCTTAACAATCCTGACCTCACTAAAGATGCTCGCGATACCCTTAAGCGCCCGCTCTATAATATTATTGCCATGATTGCATTAACCTTAATTAACGGGATGCAATCGGGGGTCGATAATGCAGCCCATATTGGTGGCGCGCTTGCAGGTGCCGTAATCGGCTTTGCTTTCGTTCTCATTCCTGCCAAAAAATACGTATTAGATTTACTCGTCGTGTTAATCATGGGGGGTATTTTAGCGCTCGTTATCCATCAGAAATCATTTTCGACCGATGAAGATCTTGTTGCTGAGCGTGAATTTATCTACCAAGAACTGGATAAAGAACTTAACTCAGCCAAAGCAGAGCAAGCTAAGCGAGTGATGGAAAAAGCTGCCGAAAAGGAGCTTGCATCACTCCCCCCAGCGCAATCTGAAGAGCAGGTTTCCGGTATTCAAGTTCAAGCCCCTCAATTAATTGAACCAAGCTTTATTCTCAGTGATGATGCCCACCAGCGAGTCTTTATCACGGATGAAGAAGCCAACCTGGTTAGTGCTTACTCTTCTGCTAATGGTGATTGGAAACTCCTATTTACTATCCAGCTTCCATTACCTAAAAATGAAACGGGTTGCAGCTCTAATCGCTGCCGTGGAATGGGTGCCTATGGGGCTTCGCTCAGCACCGATGGAAAGAAACTGTATGTTGCTTCACTTCAACCAAATAGCGTCAGTGTGATTGATATCGACACGCAAAAAGTGGAAGCTAATATTGAAACCAACTTTTTCCCACGCCAAATTTATGTGATGAAAAATAGCCCTCGCGCATTTGTCACAAGCGGCGTAGAAAACAGTATCGCAGTGATTAACCTTGCCAATAATACTGTCGAGAAAAAACTCTCCTTCCCAGATAGCCAAGAGTATCAAGGCGCTTTCGGCATTCAAATGCCCGCCGCGCTTTCCCCCGATGAAAAACATTTAGCGCTGTATGATAATGTGACCCAAGCTGCCTATCTGTTAGATACTCAAACACTTACGTTTAGTGCAAAACCGTGGTTTACGGTAGAGAATTATTATGACTCTGTTAGAGAGTTTTATTTCACACCGGATAGCCAATCCATCTGGATGGTGACAGATACTCGCTTTGTTTTCGCTCATGTCACAGCACCAACCTCACCTATCACGGAATATCATTGGTGTGGAAATAATAGCGATATACAGTATGGTCGATATGGTATCAATACGGCATTAACCCAAGCTTACTATTTGCCGCAATATCCTAGTGAGGCCCAAGTTCCGCTGGTCACCACCAGCCTCAAGACATTGAATATCCATAATGTTCTGCCGATCCCAACAAACGGTGACTATATTCAAGGGATCGCTGAAACGGAGAACGCTTGGGTGGTGACTTATCCAAAATCATTTTATGTGGTTGATAAACAAAAATCCGTCGATAGAAATACTATCAGCCCATTACTCTGTTTTGGTGGAACACCAAACGAATAAACCAATATACGGCATCTTATTGTTTTTCAATTCGATACCATTACCTTATACGATATTGTCTTAGACAATATCGTCAACCGAAACATTATGAGCCATATTGACACGATTTTACGTTACGCGACTTGCGTCACGAAATTAAGTCAAGTAGCCTATTAATTGTTACCATTAATTATTATAGGCATTAATTATTCAAGGCGAGGACATGAGGAAACGTCTGCTTTATGGTCTATTAATACTAGCAGGGATAGCTTTCGCCACTGTTATTTTACTCGACCGCTGGATCAGTTGGGAAACCGCGCCCTATATCTATGAAGATGTAGAGCAACTGCCTGCCCGCGATGTTGGGATGGTTCTCGGCACATCGAAATATTATGCCTCCGGTGCCACTAACCTCTATTACACCTATCGAATTAAAGGTGCTGCGGATGCCTATCACAGCGGCAAAGTGAAGTATTTACTCCTGAGCGGTGACAACGGCGCGCACAATTACAATGAGCCTATCGCCATGCGTAAAGACCTCATCAAAGCGGGTGTTCCCGCTTCAAAAATTGTGCTCGACTTTGCCGGCTTTAGAACCTTAGACTCCGTGGTTCGTACGAAAAAAGTGTTCGATACCGATAACTTCACTATTATCACTCAGCGTTTTCATTGTGAAAGAGCGCTATTCATTGCTAAGCACAAAGGGATTGATGCCCAATGTTTAGCGGTACCGACGCCAGAAGGTATGTTTAAAGTGCGGATACGTGAAGTGTTTGCTCGTTTAGGTGCACTCGCCGATCTCTATATTCTCCAGCGTGAACCTAAATTTTTAGGGGAACAAGAATCCATTCCTGCTCCAATAAAAATGCCCGATGGCACAAAGGGCTACCCTGCAGTAACCCCCGATGAGCTAAACAAACTCAATTAATGTTCGGATGGTGAATGGCGATTTAAAAGATAAAACAGTTTGTCTGTCAGTCGTCGCCAACACCATTCCACAGGCCCTTGCTTAAAGAAGCTCAACCAGCAGTAAGAAAACAGTAAATTGGCACACCAAATGGGTGGAATGAACGCTAACAGTTCCACTCGGGTAAACTGATAAAAATAGCCCAAATGGTAAAAAATAGTGGTACAAATCAGTGTTTGAAGTAAGTAATTACTCAGTGCCATCCGCCCTACATTTTGCAGTGCTTTCGCGAGCACACTTCGGCTCAATGCCCCCCAAAACCCATACACTAACGCAATATAGCCCAAAGACTGAAACGGCACCGATAACTCATTAATGATATAACCAACAATCGAGGTATCAAAGTAACGCCAACCGAAAAGACTTTGAACATAGAGAGCCACGGACTGAATCGCTACCGCTGGGAGAATTAATATAATGGCTATTCGGCGATAATGCTGCTCGGTAAACTGCCCTTTTAGCCAACCATTTTTCAGTAACAGCGCCCCAAGGATCATCATTGCAACCAGTTGCCAGCCATACTGGATCACCAGCAACTCAACCATCATCGCCACTTCACCCGCGCGATATGCGATCCCCGTCATTCCGCCAATGCGATGTTGCCAAGCATCAAGAAACGCTTGGTCTGCTGTGATCTGCCAAAAACTGGTATCCACTACATTACTGCCAATGGCAAATAGAATAACCAAACCAATCAAATAGATAGAAATAGCAATTTTCAATAATGTTGAAGCCGCATAGTGTGGCATCACCATTATTGCAATCAGCCCCGTCAAGGAATAGGCGAGAAGAATATCCCCATCCCAAAAACCAATTCCATGAATCAATCCAATAATCGCTAAAATAATCAGTCGGCTACGTTGCCACAATATTGCGCGATAACTTAGTAAGCCTAATGTAGCGCCAAAAAGTAGAGAGAAAATACCCAGAAACTTCCCTTGAAAGAAAAGATTAAAAAACACCCAAACCGCCGCATCAGAAGATGATACTTCAGGGGTGTAATAGGGATTAAGATAGGCCGCTTGTGGTAATGCGAATCCAAAGATATTCAGCAATAAAATACCAAGGATGGCAATGCCACGTACTGTATCAAGTTGCCCGATACGGCTTTTAGGGGCAACTGAAACGGTAGAGGTCATAAATTAGAGATGGCGAACCGCACGTAAGAATTCTTGACGTGTATTTTGGCTAGACTTGAACAGCCCACCCAATGATGTTGTGGTCGTTGCACTCGTCGCATCACGTATACCACGGGCTTTCACACAGTAGTGAACGGCATCAATAGAAACCGCGACATTCATGGTGCCTAATAACGTTTGCAGAGCCACTAAAATTTGCTGAGTTAAACGTTCTTGAACTTGTGGGCGCTGTGAAAAAAACTGCACAATACGGTTGATTTTCGATAAACCAATTACTTTGTCTTTAGGGATGTATGCCACAATCGCTTTACCGTCGATCGTCACAAAGTGATGCTCACACGTACTGGTCAGAGTAATATCACGCACAGTGACCATTTCATCCACATTCATTTTATTTTCAATTAATGTGATTTTTGGGAAGTTTGCGTAGTCAAGACCTGAAAAAATCTCATCCACATACATTTTTGCGATACGGCGCGGGGTATCCGCCAAGCTATCATCGGTTAAATCTAAGTTCAGCAACTTCATAATTTCGGTCATATGCCCTTCAATCAGCTGCTTACGATCCTCTCCGGATTTTGGCTGGATTCGTAATGGGGTTTCAAGCCCTCTTGCTTCCAAAGCAGCATGAACTAATTCGGCCTCTTTACTCAGAGATGACATAGGATCCTCCACAGATGGTATAACGCTATTTTTATAAAAATGCAGGTGTGCGCGGTACTCTAAAGCAGCAAGTGCAGATAATCCAGTAATACATCTATCAACAGCATGAAATATTTGCAGGTTATCGCGCGACTCGATCCAGAATACTCCTTGCAATTTAAATAACTATCTCATTATTTAAATGCGATTAATAACATGCTTTATTTTAGCCTTTTTGATGGATCTGTTTTAGCAAAAATCGTGTTATTCGATAACGAGTTTATTAAAACAACGCAATGCGTGACTCGAATGACACAAACTATCCACTCAAAAGCTATCAGTAATCAATTTCTATTCATTCACCCAATGCGCTATATCTGACATAATACCGCCAACAATTTATTTTAAGCCTCTAAGGCCAATAACAAGATTAAGGGGTAACGATTTATGGACCAGTGTCATACTAACGGTTTGATTTCACTAGAGCTTGCATTAGAAAAATTACTTTCAAACACCACAGTGGTCACTAGCACTGAAATCATTCCATTAACTGAGTCTGCCCAACGTATTATTGCCGAAGACCTCATATCTCCTATAAATGTCCCGCCGTTCGATAACTCCGCGATGGATGGTTATGGTTTTCGCTTTGCTGATTGGGATGGAAAAACCCCGATGCCCGTCGCTGGAAAATCATTTGCTGGCAACCCAATGGAAGGGAAATTACCCGCAGGTAGCTGCGTGCGCATCATGACGGGAGCGCCTATTCCAGAAGGCGTGGATACTGTTGTCATGCAAGAAGCAACAGAACAAACTGACCAAGGGATTATTTTTACGGAAAGTTTCAAGCAAGGAAATAATATTCGTAAAGCTGGCGAAGATATTGCCCAAGGTAGCGCGGTATTCCCAGCGGGAACCTTATTGTCCACCGCACAGCTTCCATTGATAGCGTCTCTCGGAATTGCGAATGTTACTGTCCAGCGCCGTTTGAAAGTTGCCGTGTTCTCAACTGGTGATGAGCTTCAAGCAGTAGGCGAACCTCTGGCTGAAGGTCAAATTTATGACACCAACCGTTTTGCCGTTCGCTTAATGTTAGAAAAACTCAATTGTGAAGTACTGGATTTCGGCGTGATCCCCGATTCACCCGAAAAACTCAAGCAAACCTTTATTGAAGCTAACCAATGTGCTGATTTAGTTATCAGCAGCGGCGGCGTCTCTGTCGGTGAAGCGGATTACACTAAACAAATTTTGGATGAACTGGGTGAAATTGGTTTTTGGAAATTAGCCATCAAGCCGGGTAAACCTTTTGCTTTTGGTAAACTCAGTTCAGCGTGGTTCTGTGGCTTACCGGGTAATCCTGTCTCTGCCGCACTGACTTTCTACCAGTTAGTTCAGCCATTAATTGCTCGCCTCTGTGGTCATAGCCAATGGAAAGCCCCTGTCCGCTTCAAAGTTCCTGTCACTACACCGCTGAAAAAATCACCGGGACGCCTTGATTTCCAAAGAGGAATTCTAAGCGTCGATGAACAAGGTCAGCTACAAGTGGCAACCACTGGACACCAAGGCTCACATGTTTTCAGTTCTTTTAGCCAAGCAAACTGCTTTATCGTATTAGAACGCGAGCGAGGAAAAGTAGCTTCAGGCGAAATGGTTGATGTGGAAATGTTCAATTACTTATTAAAAAGTGAGTAAGACTGTGCATGAGCTAACTGATCAGGAAATGCTGCGTTATAACCGCCAAATTATCTTACGCGGCTTCGATTTTGACGGGCAGGAAAAGCTGAAGGCTGGTAAAGTCTTGGTCGTTGGGCTTGGTGGACTTGGCTGTGCTGCGACGCAATACCTTGCTGCAGCGGGTGTTGGGCATTTAACCCTCGTAGATTTTGATACGGTTTCCCTATCAAACTTACAGCGTCAAACCCTGCACCGCGACGCCACTATCGGTGAGCCTAAAGTGGATTCAGCAAAAGCACAGCTAGCTGCCATCAATCCCCATATCCAGATTGATACGGTTAACGCACAATTGGATGATCCTGAGCTAGAGCAATTAGTTCAGCAGAATCATGTGATCTTAGATTGCACGGATAATGTTGCCATTCGTGAGCAGCTTAATCGCCTCTGCTTTAAGCACAAAATCCCTTTTGTTTCGGGTGCCGCGATTCGTATGGAAGGGCAACTTTCCGTATTTACCTACGAAGAAGGAATGCCTTGCTATCACTGCCTAAGCCGACTGTTTGGAGAAAACAGCCTGACATGTGTAGAGGCAGGCGTGATGGCGCCACTGGTGGGGACAATTGGCACATTAGAAGCGATGGAAACCATCAAATTGCTGGCGCAATACGGCAAAGTTAATGTTGGGAAAGTGCTGTTATTTGATGCGATGACGCTCGATTTCCGTCAATTTAAGCTCAATAAAGACCCCCACTGTGAGGTCTGCTCTTGAGATTATCCATGGCGAGCTAAGTCTCGCCATTTTTCTGTCTCATCATTTTTTAATGATACAAAATTAGGAATAATCCTAAAAATCCATTTATCTTGTCTTTGGTCTTATACTATCCCCCTTTCGGGGAACCTCGTTATCCCTACTGGTTTGAACTATGACTACATTCATCGTCACTGAGAAGTTAGTCATCACTGAGAATATAAATATGTCATTACCTCCTTGCCCAAAATGTCAGTCTGAATACACCTATACTGACAACGATATGTACATCTGCCCTGAGTGCGCACACGAATGGAATGATGCTGAGCCAGTTGCTGACATTGATGAGCTCATCGTAAAAGATGCGAATGGCAACTTATTAGCTGATGGCGATACCGTTACCGTAATCAAAGATCTTAAAGTGAAAGGTAGCTCTTCAATGCTGAAAATCGGTACCCGCGTTAAAGGTATTCGTTTAGTGGAAGGCGACCACAATATCGATTGTAAAATCGATGGCTTCGGTCAAATGAAACTGAAATCTGAGTTTGTGAAGAAAAACTAATTTTGAGGCGGTTCTGCCATTTTGAACGGCTAAATAAAAATAGCCCCGCGGGTATCACTCCGGCGGGGCTATTTTTTGATTCAAGCAAGATTAGATAACAACGCCTTGGCTTTTCAAATACTCGTCATAAGTACCTTTGAAATCAATGACTTTATCTTCTTTAATTTCAAGAATACGCGTTGCCAGTGAACTCACAAACTCACGGTCATGAGAAACGAAAATCAGCGTTCCTTGATACATTTCTAACGCTAAGTTCAACGATTCAATGGATTCCATATCTAAGTGGTTGGTCGGTTCATCCATAATCAAGATATTTGGCTGTTGCATCATCAACTTACCAAATAACATACGACCTTGCTCACCACCGGATAAGACCGACACTTTTTTCTTGATATCATCTTGAGAGAACAGTAAACGACCTAAAATACTCCGGACCGCTTGCTCGTCATCCCCTTCATTTTTCCACTGGCTCATCCAGTCAAATACATTCAGGTCAGTATCGAAGTCTTCTGCGTGGTCTTGCGCATAATAACCAATGTTATGGTTTTCAGACCATTTGACGATTCCGCTTGTCGCAGGTTGCTCACCGACTAAGGTTTTTAAGAATGTGGTTTTACCGATACCGTTAGCACCGATAACGGCCATCTTTTCGCCCACTTCCATTAGCAGGTTCACATTTTTAAACAGAGGACCTTGATCATAACCGTTAGTGACCGCTTCTAATTCTAGAGCATTACGGAACAGTTTTTTCTCTTGTTCAAAACGAATGAATGGGTTTTGACGGCTAGAAGCTTTAACTTCATCCAATTGAATTTTATCAATTTGACGAGCACGAGACGTTGCTTGTTTCGATTTTGATGCGTTAGCACTGAAACGGCTGACGAACGATTGTAATTCAGCAATTTGCGCTTTCTTCTTGGCGTTATCAGATAACAGACGCTCTCTTGCTTGAGTTGCTGCGATCATGTATTCATCGTAGTTACCTGGGAATAAACGCAGCTCACCGTAGTCTAAGTCCGCCATGTGCGTACAAACGGTGTTTAAGAAGTGTCTATCATGGGAAATGATGACCATGGTGCAGTTACGGTCATTCAGCACTTGCTCTAACCAACGGATGGTATCGATATCCAAGTTGTTCGTCGGTTCATCAAGTAACAGAATATCTGGGTCTGCAAACAATGCCTGAGCCAATAGCACACGCAGTTTCCAACCCGGCGCCACTTCGCTCATTGGACCATAATGTTGCTCAACTGGAATACCGACGCCTAATAACAGCTCACCCGCACGCGCTTCCGCGCTATAGCCATCCATCTCACCGTAAGCCACCTCGAGATCCGCAACGCGATAGCCATCTTCTTCGCTCATTTCTGGCATCGCATAAATTCTGTCACGCTCTTGCTTTACATCCCAAAGCTCAGCATGTCCCATGATAACGGTGTCTAGAACGGTGAACTCTTCGAATGCAAACTGGTCTTGGCGTAATTTACCTAAACGCTCGTTAGGATCCGTGGTGCTCACATTCCCTGCGGTTGGCGTTAAATCCCCACCCAGAATTTTCATAAATGTGGATTTACCCGCACCATTCGCACCGATCAGACCATAGCGGTTACCGGTACCGAATTTAACTGAGATGTTTTCAAACAGCGGCTTACTGCCAAACTGCATAGTGATATTGTTGGTTGTTAACACTGCGATGCCTTAAATTGATCTTTGTAGAGTCGCCCCGAGATTGGCTTAAGTGCCCTTATCTCGCCGACTTGAAGTCTGATAAGAATAAATAGCCGCGCATTATGCCATAATCCCGCGTTTAGATCTTGTGCTGATTTTGGCACGCAGCTATTTAGAAAAAAGGGGTAAATGGATAATTATTTATTTTTCGTAGGTTTTTACAGGTGGCGCTACATAGGTTTCAAACAGGTCTAATAAACTGGCTGGGGATGATTCCACAATCGCCATATGACGATATTTTTCATGTAAAAAGCCCTCATCCGCCATTTTATTGGTCATATCAATCAACGGCTGCCAGTAATTATTAATATTGAATAACCCGCAAGGCTTTGTATGTAAACCAATTTGGCTCCATGTGAACACTTCACTGTATTCTTCTAAAGTGCCATAACCGCCTGGCATTGCGACAAAACCGTCAGCTAATTCAATCATTTTGCTTTTACGCTGATGCATGGTGTCGACTTTGTACAATTCGGTCAGATTTTTATGAGAGATTTCACGCTCTTCAAGCAGGGATGGGATCACGCCAATAGCCTTACCACCTAAAGATAATACCATATCGGCAACCGTTCCCATCAACCCAACACTCGCCCCACCGTAGACTAAAGCGATATCACGTTTTACCAACTCTTTTGCAAACTCAATGGCTTGTTTTTGATAAATCTCGTTAACACCTAGGCTAGAACCACAATAAACCGCAACACTTTTAATTTTTTTCATGTTCTATTTTCATTCCTATTATCATTCTTGTAAGCACAAAATTATACGGTACCCACAAAGAAGCTCAACTCTCATTATTTTATTTTTATTCGTTATCCAATATTAAATAATACGATGAATTCTCCACTCTAAACAAAGCAATATAATCTGCATGAATTCTGTGAGATAATTCACGCCAATTTGCTGGCTTAGGGTAAATATCCCAACAAACCACCATTATTATTTAGATTTACCCATTTTATCTGTATATACAGTGTGGGTTTTATCGACGTTCCCAACGTTTTTTTGAGGTTTTTTATTCATGTCTGCCGATACTAAAAAGAGTGTTTTTCCGCTATTACCGATAGGCTTGCTATTACTGGCAATGATGTCAATCCAAAGCGGGGCCTCTTTAGCTAAAACATTGTTCCCACTTATCGGCGCACCAGGTGTTACCGGTTTACGTTTGTTGCTTGCCACGATTATTTTGTGCGTGATCTTTAAACCATGGCGTTTAAATTTCAGAAAAAGCTCACTGGGACCACTGCTTGCTTATGGTTTATCTCTCGGAACCATGAACTACCTGTTTTATTTAGCACTTGAGCGTATCCCTTTAGGGATTGCGGTCGCACTTGAGTTTACGGGCCCATTAGCCGTTGCGATGTTTTCTTCTCGCCGCCCTATCGATTTTTTATGGATTGGGCTCGTGATTGCCGGGCTCCTGTTCTTACTGCCTATCGGCAATAACATTGACTCTCTCGACCTGGTTGGTGCCGCTTATGCTTTAGGTGCAGGTGTCTGTTGGGCGATTTATATTATCTTTGGGCAACGTGCTGGTGCAGGCTATGGTGCCGCAACGGTTGCCGTGGGTTCGCTGATTTCTGCGCTGATTTTCTTCCCAATTGGATTAATGCAAACTGGGGTTGAAGCGATGTTTGACCCTGCCATTCTACCTTTAGCTTTAGGAGTTGCGATTTTATCGACCGCATTCCCGTATACGTTAGAGATGATAGCGTTAACCAAGCTACCCGCAAAAACCTTTGGTACCCTAATGAGCCTAGAACCTTGTATGGGGGCATTCTTAGGCATTGTCTTCCTGCAAGAGCATTTAACTATGACCCAGTGGTTAGCGCTGCTGTGTATTGTATGCGCGTCTATTGGTTCAACATCAACTTCGGTACCCAAATCAAAGATTGAAAAAGTATCGTAAATAATTACGTCATCTTCACTTTTATCAAAGGCTAATAGGTATTTCTATTAGCCTTTTTGCTTTTTTACTCATTTCTCTATTTCATTATCTTGTAAGGTAATATTCATTTATTTGAAATGTCACACCGATAGATTCAATTGATAAAACCTAAATAAAAAAATATCTCAAAAAAAATATCATCACCTTGCCTATTAAAGTAATAGATTATTACTTTATGACATTCTTAGCTTTACACTCTATATTTATAAGCAGACAAGATAATTGAATCAATTTATATTTAAGAGAGGAAATTCTATGAATACTGCAAAATTATTTAAAACCTCTTCAACTGAACTTTTATATACCCGTAATGATATTGAAGATAGTGTTAAATTAGAAACCATCGGTATCTTAAACATGATGGTTATCCATTTCACCGATCTCTCTTTAATCACTAAACAAGCCCATTGGAACATGCGCGGACGTAACTTTATCGCGGTACATGAGATGCTAGATGGCTTTAGAGATAGTATCGTCGGGCACTTGGATGAGTTCGCTGAACGTGCGGTTCAGTTGGGTGGCGTCGCCACAGGAACATCACAACAAGTCAATAAATTCACGTCGTTAGAAGCTTATCCTTTGGATATTCATTCTGTACAAGACCATTTAAAAGCGTTGGCAGAACGATATGCCGTTGTTGCGAATGATGTTCGTAAAGCCATCGACGAAGTTGAAGATGAAAATACCGCAGATATGTTTACCGCCGCCTCTCGCGATCTGGATAAATTCCTGTGGTTATTAGAAGCCAATATTGAGTAGTGTCGTAAAACAGAGTCAATATATTGACAATGAGACCACTTCGGTGGTCTCAATTTATTTATCATCTTACTTCTCTGATGTTGGCATTTCAGGTTGTTCAATAGGGAAAATGGGTAACGAATTTAATAAACGTTTACCATAGTTTTTGGTTAATAAGCGTTTATCATAAATGATAATTTCACCATAACATTCATGACTACGAATCAAACGCCCTGCTTGCTGGATCAAATTAAATGAAGCGCTAGGTAAACTTTGTACCTCGAATGGATAACGCTTTAAGGACTTCAGCCAGTCCCCTTCAGTAATAATCACTGGGTTTGTCACAGGTGGAAATGCAATCTTGTGAATATGCACCTGGGTTAAAAATTCCCCTTTTAAATCCAACCCTTCCGCAAATGATTGTAAGCCGATTAACGCGCTTTTTTGCCCTTGTTTAATACGTTCACAATGCGTCTCCACTAAACGGTAGCGTGGCTGATCCCCCTGCACTAAGAGTTGAAGGCGCAAATCCTTCACATGTTCAAGAAACCCGTCCATCGCTCGCTGGCTACTAAATAAGATCAATACCCCACGATGGTCACTTTCGGTAAATTGATGGCGAAAATAAGTTGCCATCTCTTTTAAATGCTCAGCTTCAGTTGCCATGGTTGGCTCATGCTGCATTTTTGGGATCACCAATTTACCCTGCTCAACATGATTAAACGGCGAGGTGAGCGTCACAAAACGGTCATCACTCTTTTCGGATAACCCCGTTAATTCCATAAAACGTGAATAGCTGTTCAAAGAGCGAAGCGTTGCCGATGTCACCACAATATGAGGCACATTTTTCCATAATAAATGTTGTAACTGTTCACTCACGCGGATCCCTGCGCAATGCATAAAAATCCGGGACTGATTTTTCTCATAACGGCGGCTAAGCCACTTCGAAACAGGTGCTCCCGAGCTTTGATCAAGTGAGGCTAAGCGCCACAATTTGGTCATATTTTCAAAATAACCCATAGCTCGGCTTGTCACTAAAATTGAACGGTGTAAACGCGCAATATCTTGCTTTGCCGTTTGTTCCGTTAAGTCACTAAGAATCGCCTCTGATAGCCCACGCAATGCATCTGTGAGCTTAAATAGCTCTTGGCAACATTGCTGCATTACCTCGGGCAAGATCCCCATTGGGAACAAATATTCTGACTCTTTGGATGTTTCCGGTAATAATCCGTTCGCTAACAATGAAAAATCACGGAAACATTCTCGCAATTTTTCGGCGTGTTGCTGTAGCTTATCGGGATTAGTTAACTTAGGTGGCTTTGCAGGGCGGAACTGCGCCACATACTGCCCCACATGGTGAATAAAATTATCCACCTGCGCGGTAAGCTGAACTAGCGTAATTTCCCCCTCCACTTCTAAGGCATCTCTCGCCACATCGGGAACGTGATGCCCTTCATCAAGAACTAACAATAATTTTTTGGGATCCGGTAATACCGATTCTGTTTCCATTGCCGCCATAACTAAAGCGTGGTTAGCAACAACCACATCTGCATCTTCAATTTCACGACGGGCAATAAAAAAGGGACATCGTTGATAAAACTGACAATTACGCCCAAGACAGTTCATCTTATCGGTGCTAACTTTACGCCATAGACTATCGCTAAATGCTTTTTTATGGTGGTCGCGCAAGCCATCCCAAGCAAAGCTATGAAAATCATTGCGTAATTGCTGGCATTGCGCTATCTCTTCGCTGTTGGCAATTTCAGTTTTGTCTTCCACCAACAGCATTAAATCAATTTGTTCCCCTTCCGCAGCGCAGATAGCTTCTAAATTTCGGGGGCACACATAACGCGCTCGCCCAAATGCGCCTGTATATTTTAAGTCAGGGATAATTTTACTCAGTAATGGCAAATCCTTACTGAATATTTGATCTTGTAGGGCAACGTTGGCGGTACTCACGACCAAGGTTTTGCCTTCTTCGCGCCCAACCGCAATGCCTGGTATCAAATAGGATAAGGTTTTTCCCACCCCTGTGGGTGCTTCAATAACTAAATGACGCCCTTCTGCATCCGACAAATTTTTCGCCACTTCAGCAATCATCTGCCGCTGAGGTGCCCGAGAGACGAATCCCTCAATTTGATTAGATAACCCCTTATACCATTGGGTGATTTGTTCTTTGATTTTATTTGACAGAGGCATAGATACGCAGAAGACCAAGTAAAAAGGAGATGATAACCAATCAAAAAAGAGGCTGGAAAGCCCCCGTTTCTCTTTTGCGAAACCCTTCGCAAAACTACTGTATTAATTTCCATTATACACAAATTCTGGAAAGCCTTTCGCAAAACACCAAATCAAGCCAAGAAAATACCCCGTAAAACTTGTTTGCTATCACCATCCAGTTATACTTTGGCATCTTCGTGTCAAATCAGGCTAATAAAAATGAAAAAAGTCGTCATCGCACTGTGCGCATTATGCGCATTGAGTTCTATTGGGGGTATTGTGCTTGCAGGGATGAATATTTACACCCGCTCCACGACACCTATAGAGCAAAATCAGGCTCAATCGCCATCGATATTACCTGCACCTAATCAGATCCAGTAATCATCCATTATTAATCAAACGGGACGGTGAGTTATGATGTACAACGATTATTTTGTAACACCAGAGTGGTTAAATTCACACCTTTCAGGCAGTAATATTATTGTGCTTGATGTCTCTACGCCACCACCTACCGCCCCTTATGATTGCTACCAAAGCTACCTTGATGAGCATATTCCCCAAGCTCAATTTTTTAATCAAGATGAAGTCGCCGATAAGAGCTGCGACTTACCTCATATGCTCCCTGACGCCGCCACATTTAGTCAAGCTGTTGGGGCAATGGGGATTAATAATCAAACCCAAGTCATTATTTACGCACAAAATAATTTATTTTCATCTCCGCGTGCATGGTGGACTTTCCGTACTTTAGGCTGTAAACAGGTTAAAATTTTAGCGGGCGGAATTAACGCATGGAAAGCAGCTGGTTTCGCAACCCAATCCGGCAAAGTCACCCCACCCGCAGCTCAAACCTTTATTGCTGATAGACAAGATGCTAATGCGCTGAATCAACAGCAAATGTTAGAGGTTGCCACTGAAGGTAAAATCCAAATTATTGATGCGCGTGCGGCTGCCCGTTTTCTGGCTCAAGCCCCTGAACCTCGTCCGGGTTTAAGGATGGGTCATATTCCAGGCAGTAAAAATGTGCCTTGGGATTTATTAGTGGATAATGGGGAATATAAATCTCCTGAACAGTTAAAAGCTATTTTTGCGCAGCAAGGTGTTGATATTACCGCACCTACAGTCACAACCTGTGGCTCCGGCATGACGGCTGCCGTAGTTTTACTGGCATTGGTATTATTAGGTAACCCACATGTGCGCCTCTATGATGGTTCATGGGCACAATGGGGGCAAGACAACGGGTTACCAATCGAACCTTAATCATTTTTTATTCCCTCATAAATACGCGCTAATTATGAGGGGATTTATTTTTTCTATTTAAATCTAATATTATAAAAATTAATCTAATTAATTACGCTTTCTATTACTCTATTTTTATGGAGCTAATAATTAATGAATACAATATGGGAACTCTGGGTAATAAATCTAGGGACGTTATCTACCTTTGTAGGTACCGCTGCAACTTTATGGGTTCTACTACAAACATCAAGATTAACGATTAAGTTTAATCGTAAGGCATCGATTTATTTTCATAAGGAGAAGTTATCTAAGCTACTTGATGATTATTATAAATATTTATCAGAAGTTCATAATAAAAATACCTTCCATGAAGAAATGCATAGAAGGAAATTACATAGTAGAATACAATCCTTACACCATTACATTCTATTTATTGACTCTAAAGATAAAAAAATAATATCCTCAATAAAACAATACAAAAGAAAAACCACAAGAATTACATCAATAAAAAATCACCATGAACTAGATATTAGCCTATGTTTTGATATGTTAGATGAAGTAAATCTTCTACTTAATTATATTGATAATATCATTGATATTTCAGCCAGAAAAATATGAGAGAAAAATAATGAACCCAACAGAACACAAAGTCATATCTAACGTATTTTTAAAAAGTTTAAAACGCCAAATATAATGGGAGCAAACAAAAGATATCCATCCAGCTATTAATCAATCTCCAAACTTCTGTATTCTCAGCTGCTATAATACAACAAACTTAGATAACATGGCTTTTTACTTATACTCATATCGCACTCTTGAGTTTAATCATTATACTGAAACACATAACTCTGCAGTAAAATTTTCGCTCACATTAATTGAAAATAATTGCATCACTTGGAACACAGTTCATGATGATAGATTATTGACTCAGTTATTTGAAATTACGGCATTTGATAAATCATCAATACATAAATTCATGTAGCAAAGTAAGATGAAAATTAAAAAATTAAAGCCACTCATTATTTAGCGAACATCATAATAAGTGGCTTTAATAAATAGTAAATTGTGCAGTGATAAAAACCGACCCTTGATAATGATGCCCCTAGAAATGCTACTTAATAAACATTCCCGCAAGGAATAGCACGACAATGGCGCCGATCACGGCAACCACAAAACTACCGAAGTTAAAGCCATCCACCTTGCCTTTACCAAAGAATGTGCTGATATATCCCCCGACAACCGCCCCGACAATCCCCAATACGGTCGTCATGATAAAACCCATTTGATAGGTTCCAGGCATTAACCATTTAGCTAAAACACCTGCGATTAAACCAAAGATAATCCAAGCAATAACGCCCATTTGAGGCCTCCAATATCTCTGTTGCTCTAAATTTCCTAGCACGATAACTTTGTTACACGATATAGACTCTTTAATCATTACATACGGTGATGACAGTATTTTGAATTAATCACCACCATACATTGTAATTAAAGACCTAATCTCAAATTTTGGCAAATTTCATCATGTTAAGGTGATGCGACAGAAAGCTGCTCCACATGCAGCGCAATAACATCGGCGATTTGTTCCGCAGTTTTCAACGCTCTCACTTGAGAAAATAGTTCATCCGCCTGCTGATACTCTTTACGTAAATAACTCAGCCACTGTTTAATACGAGCCGCATGGTAATGCCCTGTATCGCCCAGTTTTTCTAGCTCTGTATATTTAAAGAGGATTTTTCCAACCTGTTCCCAAGGCATCTTTGCGACATTGTGCTTGATCACACGGCTCAAATTCGGCGTATTTAAAGCACCTCGGCCGATCATAATCGAATCGCACCCAGTGATTTCCATACAGCGTTTAGCGCTTTCATAATCCCAGATTTCGCCATTGGCAATCACCGGAATCGACAGTTTCTGACGAAGCTCACCAATCGCCTGCCAGTTAATACATTCCGCTTTATAGCCATCTTCCTTTGTGCGCCCATGAACCGTTAATTCGGTCGCACCTGCTTGCTGTACAGCATCTGCAATTTCATGAGCAAATTGGCTGCTATCCCAGCCCAAACGAACTTTTACAGAAACGGGTAATTCTTTCGGTACCGCTGCTCGCATTGCTTTAGCTGCGTGATAAATAAGCTCTGGCTGCTTCAATAGCGTTGCGCCGCCACCGCTGCCATTCACTGTTTTTGATGGACAACCGCAGTTGAGATCAACACCCCAAGAGCCTAATTCAATTGCGCGGTTGGCATTTTCAGCCAACCACTCAGGATGCTGCCCTAAGAGCTGCACCCGCACTAACGTCCCCGATGGTGTACGGCTACCCTGTTGCAATTCCGGGCATAACCGATAAAACGTTTTTGCCGGCAACAAGGTATCGACAACTCGCACAAACTCAGTAATGCACAAGTCGTAGTCGTTCACCTCACTCAATAATCGGCGAACCAGAGAATCGAGTACCCCTTCCATCGGGGCGAGTAGTACACGCATTAGCTATCACTACGCCCTTGTCTAACGCGTTTTTGTGCATTTTTCCACGGTGAACCTGAAGTCGATTCAGATTGACCTTTCTCGGAGTTCGCATTTTGACGACGAGGACGGCTCGGACCTTTATTGCTATTATTGCCTGAATGATTGCTGCGCTCACCGCGGCTATCTTCAGAGCTACGGCGATTATCCGAACCACGACGGTTATCAGACCCACGGCGGCTATCAGAACCACGACGATCATTACGCTGAGAAGGCTTTTGGATCGGCTCAGCTTTGATTGATGGGTCTGGCTCGTAGCCTTCGATCTCCATCTGAGGGATGGATTTCTTCAATAATTTCTCGATATCTTTAAGCAGTTTCGCTTCATCGATACACACTAAAGACACCGCCATACCTGTGGCTTCTGCGCGGCCAGTACGACCAATACGATGAACGTAATCTTCTGCCACATTCGGTAGCTCAAAGTTAACTACGTAAGGCAATTGTTCGATATCTAAGCCTCGAGCCGCGATATCTGTTGCAACTAAAACGCGGATATCCCCAGATTTAAAATCAGCTAAAGCACGGGTACGCGCACCTTGGCTCTTATTGCCATGAATTGCCGCTGCTTTTATGCCATCTTTATTTAAATGCTCAGCTAAGCGGTTAGCGCCATGCTTAGTGCGTGTAAATACTAGCACTTGCTGCCAGTTTTCACGGCCAATCATAAACGACAGTAATTCGGCTTTACGTTTTTTATCCACTAAATGAACATATTGCGTCACTTGCTCAGAAGCTGAGTTACGTGGAGCCACTTCAATGGAAACCGGATTGTTCAATAACTTACTCGCCAACTGTTTGATCTCATCGGAGAACGTCGCTGAGAACAGAAGATTTTGGCGCTTTTTAGGTAATTTCGTGATTACACGACGAATATCGTGAATAAAGCCCATATCTAACATACGGTCAGCTTCATCCAAAACGAAAACTTCAACCTGTGATAAATCCACCGCGTTTTGATGTTCCAAGTCCAGTAAACGACCTGGTGTTGCGATCAACACATCCACACCGCCGCGCAGTTTCATCATCTGCGGGTTAATACTGACACCACCAAACACAACAAATGAACGAATTCTCAAATGACGGCTATATTCTTTTACATTTTCAGCCACTTGAGCCGCAAGTTCACGGGTCGGGGTTAAAATCAATGCGCGAATAGGGCGACGGTTATTACCGCGTGGATTGTCCACCAGCTTTTGCAAAATAGGTAAAGTAAAACCAGCCGTTTTACCCGTACCTGTTTGAGCACTGGCTAATAGGTCTTTGCCCGCTAAAACAGCAGGAATAGCTTGTTGTTGAATAGGCGTAGGGCTTTCATAGCCTAATTCATTAATGGCACGCAAGATTTCCTCGTTTAACGCGAGGTCAGAAAAACTAGTCAAATTAATTACTCCGGGCTCCACCGCTTCAATTTACTGGGCAGCTCTAGGGGGGAAGATTCGATATTCAATAGAAGAAAAGCGCAAACTGCCATGCGACACGCAAAAATTCTACCATCATTTGACCGTGATAAATATATTAATTTAGATTGATGAATAAACTAATACAAAATCTGCTTTATATAGTATATATACGTACACAAAACTAAAGATACATCCGTTTTCATCCTACACAATGAATAAATGCCAGCTAAGAGCATGCTAAAAATTATTTAATTCTGAATCGAAAGGAATGTTTATGAACACAAATCCATCGCCAACATTACGCGGAGAGAGCGCCAAACTCCAACTTCTTCTCGCCGCTGCCGATGTTTATGGAGAACAAGGCATCGACGGGGCTACCACCCGCCAAATTGCCCAAGCCTCAGGGCAAAACATCGCAGCCATTTCTTATTATTTTGGATCTAAAGAAGGGTTATATCTCGCCGTTGCTCAGCAAATTGCTAACAATATCAAAGAGAGTTTCGCTGAGAGTATCACTCAAATAGATAACTTTATTAATCAGCCTGCAGAGTTACAAAATTCTGAAGAAGCGCTCGAATTATTCAAAGAAACCATTATTTCGTACAATTTTTTTCAACTTAAAAAAGAAAACTTAAGCTTTTCACGCATTCTAGCTCGCGAACAACTGAACCCAACTGAAGCATACGGATTGATCCACGAACAAGCGTTAGGACCTATTCACTCACGGCTTAATCGCTTAATTTCCATCTATATTGGCGCGGATCCCAATAATCTAGCGACCTTGATCCACACGCATGCCATTTTGGGTGAAACCCTCTCTTTCCGTATTGCGCGAGAAACATTACTCAGGCAAACAGGTTGGAAACACATCAACGAAAACGAATTTAAAATTATTAATCAGGTTCTTATTGAGCATATCGACATTTTATTATTGGGGTTACGTCATCGCCAACTAGCAGAAAAGTGATATGATATATGGATAAAATTAAATCATAATCCTGAGTAATGCTTTATCCATCACTAAGGTTAGCTATGAACACAAAACGCCATGCACTGGTTATTTTACTGATTATCATGCTGATTGCCGCCATTGCAGGGGGCTACTATTATCAGTCACTTAAAGATAAAACATTCGCCTTATACGGGAATGTGGATGTGCGCACCGTTAACCTTAGTTTTCGAGTCAATGGTAAACTTGCCTCTTTAGATGTTGATGAAGGGGCGAAAGTCACTGCGGGACAACGACTCGGAAAATTGGATGATGCACCTTACATCAACGCATTAAATAAAGCCAAAGGGCTGCGTGATAGCGCCAAAGCCCAGTTAGCTCTCAAAGAGAAGGGCTACCGAACACAAGAAATTGCGCAAGTCGAATCAGAAGTGGCTCAGCGCCAAGCCGCTTGGCAATATGCAGATAACTTTTATAAACGTCAGCAAGGCTTAGCTGCCCAAAAACTGATTTCCGCCAATGATTTAGATAATGCCAAAAACAATCGAAATCAAACGCTTGCCGCATTAAAAGCTTCCCAAGATAAACTCAACCAATATCAGAGCGGATTTCGCCAAGAAGAGATAGCAGCAGCCCGAGGGGAATGGCTACAAGCAGAAGCCGCCGTTGCTCAAGCGGAGCTTGACCTCTCAGACACACAGCTTATCGCCCCATCTGACGGTACAATCCTGACTCGAGCCATCGAACCTGGCACCATCATTGGTGCGGGTAATACCGTTTTTAGTGTGACATTAACTCACCCTGTTTGGGTGCGAGCCTATGTGAGTGAAGCACATTTAGGTGATGCGGTTCCTGGCAGTAAAGTCTTACTCTTTACGGATAGCCAGCCCAATACCCCTTATCATGGCACGATTGGTTTTGTCTCCCCCACTGCCGAATTTACCCCTAAAAGTGTACAAACACCGGATTTACGCACCGACTTAGTCTATCGATTACGAATTATTGTCGAAGATCCTAATGATAAGCTGCGTCAAGGAATGCCCGTCACCGTTCAGTTTGCGGCACCTCAGCAATAGGGCGCATTATGGCTCAGCAAGATACTCACTCATTAAATAGCGTTATTTCGTTAAACAGCGTCGAAAAACGCTTTATTGGACTGGATAACCCTGCGGTTGAAAGCCTAACTACCGAAATTCACGGCGGCTCCGTGACGGGGTTAGTCGGTCCCGATGGTGCAGGGAAAACAACGCTGATGCGTATGCTGGCTGGGCTACTCAAACCAGATTCAGGGCAAATCCGCTTAATGGGATTAGACCCAATTAAAGACAGTATCGAAGTGCGGGCAAACCTCGGTTATATGCCGCAAAAATTCGGTCTATATGAAGATTTAACGGTTCAAGAAAATCTTGATTTATATGCCGATCTGCGCGGCGTTATTGGTGAAGAGCGCCAACAAACCTATAAACAATTACTCGCATTTACTAGCCTAGCCCCCTTTACCGCTCGCCTTGCTGGTAAGCTTTCTGGGGGAATGAAACAGAAATTGGGGCTCGCCTGCACCCTATTAGGCAAACCGAAAGTTTTACTGCTGGATGAGCCAGGTGTCGGCGTGGATCCTATTGCCAGACGAGAACTGTGGCAAATGGTGCACACCCTTGCTGACGATGGCATGTTGATCCTCTGGAGTACCTCGTATCTGGATGAAGCTGAGCAGTGCAAAGAGGTGCTGCTACTCAATGAAGGCAAGTTACTGTACAGCGGAAAACCCGAGCAGCTCACCCAAAAGATGGCTGGACGCTCATTTTTACTCGATGTTCCCGCAACGCAAAAACGTACCATTCTGCAAAATGCCTTAGTGTTACCTGAAACCACTGATGGCGTGATCCAAGGTCGCTATATTCGCTTAATTTTAAAGCCCCACGCATCCCAAGAGAACTTACTTAATGCCTTAAATATGGGAGATCAAACGCTGATTGAAGCCCAGCCGCGCTTTGAAGATGCGTTTATTGACCTTTTAGGTGGTGGGCCATCCCATCGTTCTGAACTCGCCGCTATCGTGCCACAAATTCCCCCCGCCCCCAATGAAACCGTCATTGAAGCCCGCAATCTGACCAAAAAATTTGGGGATTTTGCTGCGACGGATACCGTCAACTTTCAAGTAAAACGGGGTGAAATTTTTGGATTATTAGGGCCTAACGGTGCAGGCAAATCCACGACCTTTAAAATGATGTGTGGATTAATGAAACCCACGGATGGACAAGCTCTGGTGCTTGGTATGGATTTAAAAACCAGTTCAAACAAAGCCCGCCAGCACCTTGGGTATATGGCGCAAAAATTTTCCCTCTATGGCAACCTCAAAGTTGGGCAAAACTTAAAATTTTTCTCCGGCGTATACGGTTTGCATCATAAACAGCAAGCTACCAAAATGCAGGAGATGATTAACGCGTTTAATTTTACGCCCATTATCAGCCAGATTACTGACTCACTCCCGCTGGGTTATAAGCAGCGCCTTGCCCTCGCCTGCTCACTGATGCATGAACCGGATATCCTGTTTTTGGATGAACCCACTTCAGGGGTTGACCCACTAACTCGGCGAGAATTTTGGCTACACATTAATGGCATGGTAGACAAGGGGGTCACCGTTATGGTTACCACCCACTTTATGGATGAAGCTGAATATTGCGATCGTATTGGGTTGGTTTACCACGGAAAAATTATTGCTGCAGGCACTCCAGATGAGCTAAAAAAACAGGTCGCCAGCACAGAAAATCCAAACCCATCGATGGAAGATGCCTTTATTGAATTGATTTTCAACTACGATAAACAGCAGGAGGCACAATGAAGACAACCGCCTCAGGTTTTTCATGGCGCAGGCTTAAAGCCCTCTGCTGGAAAGAAAGTAAGCAAATCATTCGCGACCCCAGCAGCGCCTTAATTGCCATTGTTATTCCTCTGATGCTGCTGTTTATTTTCGGTTATGGGATCAATCTGGACTCCAGTAAATTACGAGTCGGTATCCTAATGGATCAACAAAGCCAACCAGCTCGTGAATTGGTTGATACGTTTACTGGCTCCCCTTTTATTGATGCCACCATTAGCGATAACCGCAATTTATTGATTAATAAAATGCAAGCGGGAGACATTCGCGGCATTGTGGTGATCCCCGTCAATTTTGCTGAGCAACTTTCTCGCCCTGATGGACATGCGGCAATCCAAGTCATCACCGATGGAAGTGAACCTAATACCGCCAATTTTGTGCAAGCCTACACCAAAGGAGTTTGGCATACATGGCTTATCCAACAAGGTGAAAACCGAGGTTATCCCACCGACCCGCTTATCGAACTTAATATGCGCTATTGGTTTAACGAAGCGGCACTCAGCCAACATTTTATTATTCCAGGCGCCATTAGCATCATTATGACCGTTGTGGGCGCGATTTTGACCTCGCTGGTGATAGCCCGAGAATGGGAACGAGGCACCATGGAAGCTCTGCTTTCCACCCAAATCACTCGTACTGAATTACTGCTTTCCAAATTATTGCCCTATCAAATTCTTGGGTCGTTCGTCATGGTGCTCTGTATGTTGGTGACGACATTAGTGCTCGATATTCCTTATCGAGGCTCTTTATTGATTTTATTTGTGATAACCAGCCTCTATTTAGCAACAGCGTTAGGGATGGGATTACTGATTTCAACCATTACCCGCAATCAGTTCAATGCGGCGATGGTGGCGCTGAATGCAGCCTTTTTGCCAGCGATTATGCTTTCAGGCTTTATTTTTGAAATTGATAGCATGCCTGTATTTATTCAAGTGGTGACTTACTTCATTCCCGCTCGCTACTTTGTAAGCAGCTTGCAGACCTTATTTTTGGCGGGAGATATCTATCTGGTATTACTCACCGATTTCTTATTGCTGATTGCCTCAGCGATATTATTTATTGGCTTAACGGCGCTGAAGACGCGTCGTCGTTTGGATTGAGGTGAAATATGTTTTATCGTCTTTACACCTTAATTATGAAAGAGTTGCAATCACTATTGCAGGAAAAACAGACGCGAATTATTTTGATCATGCCCGTCATTTTCCAAATGATCCTCTTCCCACTGGCGGCGACTTTAGAAGTCACTAACACCACCATTGCCATTTTTGACCAAGATAATGGGGAGCATTCCATTGAACTCACCCAACGCTTAGCGAAAGCCAGCGCATTTTCCCATGTGCTGTTACTGAAAAATGAACCTGAGATTCGAGAGACATTAGATAACCGTAAAGCCTTGTTAGTCGTCCGCTTTAATCAAAATTTCAGTGCCGATATCGCTAGCCATCATACGGCGAATATGATGTTGCTGCTGGATGGGCGAAACTCGAATAGCTCCCAAATAGCGGCTAACTACATCGAACAAATTGTCATGCAGTATCAGCAGGAACTCACACAAACCCAAGTACTGCCCAATAATAGTGAGTTGATTGTCCGCAACTGGTACAACCCAAACTTGGACTATAAATGGTTTATTGTACCGTCATTAGTGGCATTGATTACGACGATTGGGGTACTTATTGTAACGTCGTTGTCTATTGCAAGGGAACGTGAGCAAGGAACACTCGACCAACTGTTAGTTTCGCCACTCACCACATGGCAAATCTTTATTGGTAAAGCGATTCCTGCCTTAGTGGTCGCCACCGCACAAGCTACATTGGTGCTAGTGATTGGGATTTTTTGCTACAAAATTCCGTTTGCGGGTTCACTATTACTGTTCTATGGCACGATGATTTTTTATGGTTTATCACTCGTGGGATTTGGTTTGCTTATCTCCGCATTGTGCTCAACCCAGCAGCAAGCGTTTATTGGTGTGTTCGTGTTTATGATGCCCGCGGTGTTGCTATCCGGTTATATCTCCCCCGTCGAGAATATGCCTGTTTGGCTACAGGATATTACGTGGGTTAACCCCATCCGCCACTTCACCGATATCACTAAGCAAATTTACCTCAAAGATGCTGATTTTTCCGTGGTGTTTCACAGCCTATGGCCTCTTCTGATTATCTTCCTGATAACCAGCTCTCTGGCCTATTACTTATTTCGCAAAAAGATAGCCTAGCAATCAGATTGATATCATAAAAAAACCCCGCAACCATTAACTGATTGCGGGGTTTCGTATATTCAATCTGCTTGATTAGCAATTAACGGCGATCACCGAAAATACGCAGTAACATCAGGAACAGGTTGATGAAGTCTAAGTACAGAGATAACGCGCCCATAATGGAGTATTTACGCATATTTTCTCTGTCATCTTGGTTGATTTGCTCACCCATTTCTTTGAGTTTTTGAGTGTCATAGGCGGTTAATGCAGCAAACAGTAACACACCACCGTAAGTAATCACCCAGTACATCATGGAGCTTTGCAGCCAGATGTTAACCAAAGAAGCCACAACCAGACCAATCAGTGCCATAAACAGGAAGTTACCCATTCCTGTTAAGCTACGCTTAGTGGTGTAGCCGTAGAAGCTTAACGCACCAAACATAACTGCGGTAATGATGAACGTCCCAACAACAGACTCACCCGTATAAACCGCTAAAATAACGGAGATAGTTAAACCAGTCAGTAATGCGTATAGCATAAACATCCCAGTTGCAATCGCGCCGCTCATTTTAGGCAGTAAGAAAGACAGGCCCATCACTAAACCGAGTTCAGCGATGATCATTCCAAAGAACAGAACTTTGTTCGTTGCGATAGTGAAAAACAGACCGCTGCTTAAGGAGTACCAAGCAACAAAAGCTGTCAGTAATAACCCAACGGTCATCCAACCGTAGACTTGCGACATAAATGCCTGAACACCAGTACTGGCATTCTGGACAAGAGAATCATTACGTTGATCAAATTGACCCATGATGGTTACCCTTCCATTTTAAGAAAAATCGACCCAGCAAAACCACCAACAAAGTAATCCTTACTGTGATCGGACAAATTTGTTCCAAAGTTTATCACAATATTTTGACATTACCATTCGGCTTATTCGCATTTTCCGCGTAACAATTTAAGACTACCAACGGTTTGCAGAAGCTTCATCACTCTCTTTGGCTTCCACCCAACGTTCATTATCAGGGAGAGACTCTTTTTTCCAGAATGGTGCTTTGGTTTTCAGGTAATCCATTATAAATTCAGCCGCTTGAAATGCCGCATTACGATGTGCGCTGGTCACGCCCACGAATACAATTTCTTCACCGGGTTGTAAAGTACCGATACGGTGGATCACACTCACACGTTGCAGCGGCCAGCGTTCGCGAGATTGCATCACAATGTCCGCTAAAGCTTTTTCTGTCATGCCTGGGTAGTGTTCAAGCGTCAACGCCGCTACGCTGTCCCCTAAATTATGATTACGAACTTTACCTGTGAATGTCACTACGGCACCATCACTGTCACATTCAGCGAGCCACGCATACTGCTCGCCGACACTGAAATTCTCGGTTTGTACCGCAATATGGGTATTGTCCATGATCATCCCCCGGTAACTGGTGGGAAGAAAGCCACTTCATCACCCGCATTCAGGGGATGGTCAGCAGAAACAAACGATTGATTAACAGCAGCTAATAATTTGCCATCTTCCAAGGCCAGCGCCCAACGATCCCCTTTTTGAGCCAATGCTTGGCGCAGAACTCCTACCGTTGGGTACTGTGCCGCTAACTCTAAACGGTCAGTGCCAACTAATTCACGAACTTGAGCAAAAAAGAGGACTGTGATCATGCTTCCACCTTAAAATGACCGGACTTTCCGCCCGTTTTTTCTAATAAACGCACAGGACCAATAACCATATCTTTTTGTACCGCTTTGCACATGTCGTAGATAGTTAATGCCGCGACAGAAGCCGCTGTTAACGCTTCCATTTCGACGCCCGTTTTCCCTGTCAATCGGCAACAAGTTTCGATACGCACACGGTTATGGGCTTGCTCAGCTTCAAGAATGACCTCCACTTTGGTCAGTAGTAAAGGATGGCACAGAGGGATCAACTGCCACGTATTTTTTGCCGCTTGGATCCCAGCGATACGAGCTGTCGCAAAAACATCCCCTTTATGGTGACTGCCATCTACAATCATGGCTAAGGTTTCTGGGTTCATCGTCACAAACGCTTCTGCGCGTGCTTCACGGACAGTTTCTGCTTTGGCTGATACATCAACCATGTGCGCCTCGCCCGACGCATTGAGGTGGGTCAGTTGGGACATAATTACTCCTGAAAATCAAAAAATTATTAACCGCCGATAACAGAAAGATTCGGGGTGATCCCGCTGTCGCCTTGGTGAAGGAAATGGGTTTCGCGCTTAGACATTAGCCCACTTTGGATACGTGCTTTTAGGGCTTCATTCTGGTTTTCATCACCCAGTAAATCACGCAGTGGAATGCCATTTTCACCAAATAAACATAAATGCAGATTGCCCAACGAAGAGACTCTTAAGCGGTTACAGCTTTGGCAAAAGTCCTTCTCATACGGCATGATCAGACCAATTTCCCCTTGGTAATCAGGGTGACTAAAAACTTGGGCGGGTCCATCGCTACGAGAACGTGGCTGCATATACCAGCCTTCTGCGATGAGGCGATCACGAACGGTTTCACCAGACACATGGTAACGTTGGAATAGGTTGCTGCCTTCCCCAGTTTCCATGAGTTCAATAAAACGCAGTTGAATTGGACGGTGTTTGATCCAATTGAGGAAAGATTTGAGGGCGATATCATTGACGTTTTTCATCAAGACCGCGTTGACTTTGACTTTTTCGAAGCCTGCATCAAATGCCGCATCGATCCCTTTCATCACTTGGAAAAATTTATCTTGCCCTGTGATCGCAGCAAACTGACGAGGATCAAGGCTATCTACACTCACGTTCACGGCATTCAACCCTGCATCTCGCCATGCTTGCACATCACGCGCCATACGATAACCATTGGTTGTTACGGCAATTTTTTTGATGGAATTATTTTCTTTGATAGCGGCGATGATATCGGTGAAATCTTTACGCATCGTTGGCTCACCGCCAGTGATACGGACTTTTTCAGTCCCTAACTCAGCAAAAGCGCGGCTCACTCGACGGATTTCATCAAGTGTCAGAAATTCATGGCGACCACTCGGTTTGTAACCATCAGGCAGGCAATATGTGCAACGGAAGTTGCAAACATCAGTGATAGATAAACGAAGATAGTAAAATTTTCGGTCAAATTGATCGACAAGTTGCTGCATATTCACACCTTTCCAAATACGGGAGATGCAGACATTTCTATCTTGCACCCTGGTGACTCAAGGTCACGGCCAGAGCATCATATTCAGAAGAACTTAGACACAAAGGCTAGGAGTTATATCTGGAACCCTGTGAGTTGATTAAGCCTATAGGATTAAGACGATCATCACTGGGTTCACTTATTTTCTGTAAGGATTTTAGCCCATTGCAGATGAAAAAGCGAATCCAAAAACGATATATAACTTAATATACAACGACTTACAGAAAATAGCCGCTAGATTCAGAAGTCCTTATTATTATGGATAATTTTTTGCTATTTCCATGTGATGACAAACGCCTATCTGTCAAAATCTCGTCAAAATGAGGTTAACTCTGTGCACATTGTTTGTTGTAGATCAGTTTTATCCTGCGTTTTTTGATAGATAACCCTAAGAACCCAGAAATATGATGTCTCGAATTATTGAAACGACTACACCACCATCGAATCATTCTCGAAACGAATTAAAATGGCATCATCGAGGGTAAAATAGGTACTTAAATTCAGCGAGTTCAAAAAATATTAATTCCTGCTACTTTGCTATAAACAGCGCTATTTAATCTGAATACAAGAGGCATCGATAATCGCTCTCTATCACCTTTATTTTCATACCTTTCTAGTCAATTACACTTAGCCACATAATCAAGAAATTTGTGATACCGATCGAGAATATTCTCTTTTATTGTTTTTTATCACTGCAAGTAAACTTCGAATCGTGTTTTATGATAGATTAGCGCCAATTTTGTTTTAGCACTGATTCTAGATTGATAATTTAGCTAGATTGACAGTTTAAATAGATTGATTGTTTAAATAGGAACACTATGCCAAACCGTAGTCTGACAAATCTTAATCACGTCGTCGCCCTTGGGGGTGGACATGGACTTGGTCGAGTGATGTCTTCTCTCTCATCTTTAGGCTCCCGTTTAACTGGCATTGTCACCACCACGGATAATGGTGGCTCTACAGGACGAATTCGTCGTTCTGAAGGAGGGATTGCTTGGGGTGATATGCGAAATTGCTTGAATCAGTTGATTACTGAGCCATCCATTGCCTCTAAGATGTTTGAATACCGATTTGCAGGTACAGGAGAATTATCAGGGCATAATCTCGGTAACCTAATGCTGAAATCCCTTGATCATTTAAGTGTTCGCCCACTTGAAGCTATCAATTTAATCCGCAATATGCTGAAAGTGGATGCGCAATTAATCCCGATGTCTGAATCGCCGGTAGACCTGATGGCTATCGATGATATGGGTAATGAAGTCTACGGTGAAGTTAACGTGGATGCTTTACAGGAGTTACCGCAAGAATTGCGTTTATACCCGCCCGTTAAAGCGACTACTGAAGCCCTTGATGCTATCCATCGAGCTGATTTGATTTTAATCGGCCCCGGTAGTTTTTTTACCAGCTTAATGCCCCTGTTATTACTCGATGATATCGCCTGCGCCCTGAAAGAGAGCCAAGCGCCGATGGTGTATATCGGTAATTTAGGCAAAGAAATCAGCACCTCCGCTGCCAGCCTTACACTTCCTGAAAAATTAGTGATGATGGAGCGTTATATTGGCCGCAAAAAAATCGATGCGGTGATTGTTGGACCGCGTACCGATGTCACAACAATCCGCCAAGAACGCAAAGTGACTCAGCGAGTATTAGAGGCGGATGATATTCCTTATCGCCATGATAGAAACTTACTGTTAAAAGCCATCGAAGAGACCATTCCTCTTCTGTAATTCACTGAAATTTCAAGTTGCAGGTCAATCCCTGCAACTTTCTCTCTATTTATCTCCAATAATTTATGTCCGATAATGGTGCTTATCTAATCCATACTTTTTCATGCGCAAATAGAGTTTTTTCCGCGGCATTTGCAGATATTCCGACACATCGTTAATTCGCCCTTGATGAATATTCAGCGCTTCCGTAATAATCTGCCGTTCATAATTTTCAATTTGTTGATCTAATGCTGTCGGCGCTATCGATGTTAATAACGGATTTGCAGTTTCCCCCATCGGCATAATGCCAACCGCATATAGCTCCGCTGCGTTGGCTAGCTCCGTTACATTTCCAGGCCAATGACGCCGACTCAATTTTTTGACAAAAGACTCATCCAGTTCAGGGAGTTTCTGATTCAATCGAGTACAAGCCAGCTCTAAATAATACTGGAACAAAACCGGAATATCCGCCTTACGCTGAGATAGTGGCAAGCAATTCACTTGGGTTAATGAGAAATAATAATAGAGTTCTGCAATGATTTGCTGCTGTTTAGTCAACATGAGCAGCGGCTGCTCCGAAATCCCAATCAAGCGAAATCCCCGTGGGTCTTGTTGTAAATGCTGAACCAAATAACGCTGTTGGTTCACAGGGAGTAACCCAATATTCTTAATCACCAATGTACCTGAACGAGCCTCAGAGACCCATGCTTCGACAGGTACTTCTTGCTCATTTAATAATGTTTTGATCACTAATGGCGCTTGCTTCAGTGTACTGATTTGATGCAGATAGCGGGCTAAATAAGTGCGGCCGCTACCTAACTCTCCTTGTAAGAACACTGCGGCAAGAGTTTCCGATAACCCTTGAAGCTGCCCGCGAACTTGCTGTGACCATTCACTGCTCCCCACAAAATTGAGCATCAATTGGTTTTTGCCCCATCGACGCTGCAATACACGCTGTTTACGTGCTGCCAACGCTTTAGCGACTTGCTCTAAGAGATATTCCGGATTAATGGGTTTTTGTAGAAAATCCCATGCCCCCATTTTGACCGCTTCCACCGCCATTGGCACATCCCCATGCCCAGTGATCAATACCACAGGGAGATGTTTGTCTTTGGCGAGAAAGAGTGTCATCAGCTCGATGCCCGAACATTCCGGCATACACACATCGCTAAGAACAATGCCACACCAATCGCGGTGGACTAACTCTTTTGCTGTCAATGGGTTATCACACGCATGAACTCGGTACCCCGCTTGTTCGAGTAATAGACAATACGCTTCCAATACATCTTTATCATCATCAATCAGCAATATGTCATGGTTGTCATCAAGCATCTTCAAGTACCTTTTTAAATTCTAAAATTACACACCCATTTCCACGCAATGTAGAAGCGATCCTCAACTCACCACCAATTTGTTGCATAATCGATTGACTAATGGATAACCCAACGCCCAAACCAATCTCTTTGCTTGTCGTAAAGGGTTTCATTAATGTGTCCGCCAAGTGCAGTGGCCAACCCGCCCCGTTATCGCACAGGGTTAATAGCAACTTATCGGCGGTTTCGCTGTAATCAACGGTGATTTCTGCCTCTGTAGGGCTAGCATCAAGCGCATTAGAGAGCAAGTTAACCAGCACCTGCTGAATACCTATTTCATCCCCCTGCACCTTAGGCAATATATTCGGATAACTTAATATCACTTTGCGGGTTTTATGTTGAAGCTTCAGGACATCCCAAGCGCTTTGAATTGATTGGCGTAAATTCACAGGTTGTAATTGCTCATTATCATCACGCTTACGAGCGAATTGACGTAGTGAACGCACAATACCATCCATTCGAGCCACGAGTTGTTCTGACTTATTTATCGCGATCAATGAGGTGTCATTATCTTGCTTTGGCAACCCTTTTTTCGCCATAAACAGGTGCATTGAGAGAGCATTTAACGGTTGGTTAATTTCGTGAGCTAAGGTGGTCATCGTCTGCCCCACGACGGCAAGTTTTGCCGTTTGGATCAGCTCATTTTGCGTGGTTCTTAAGTTTTCTTCTATTGCCTTACGCTCTGCAATTTCTTGTTCTAACTGAGTTTTCTGTTGATTAATTTGAGCAATACTGCGCTGTAACAGTGTACCAATTCGCCCTAACTCATCACGACCTTCGACAGGAATATGGGTCGTCAAATCCCCAATACTGATCCGAGCCACTGCTTGATTTAATGCGGTAAAGCGCTTGACCAAGCGAGGGCGAATAAACAGCATATTGAACAGCAATACCAACAGTAACGCCAACCCTGCGGTAATAATAATAATTGTGCCACTCCACGACATAATGTTCGCTAAACGTTGGTTCAGCGTTTGTAACTGAAAGTGGCTACTCCCAAGTTGTAAATCAAGCTGAGAGCGAAAATCAGCTAAAATTCGCTCTTTTTCGGTCGTTGCTTCATTTAAAGCTCTTTTCGCCGTTTGATAATTTTGTAGGACTTCGAGCATTTGGTTATCCGAAAGACCAATATCTAATAACTCATCAATGGTTTGACGCAGCGTCACTGAACTTGGGTATAAATTCAACGCCTCTTCATTGGTGGCTAAGTTCGTTTTTAAGTATCCTAAATAGCGGGCATAACCGTTAACATCGATGGGGTCATCAAAAGCATTATCCCCTTGAATATCCTTCAAGCGCCCCGTCAAAATATTGGTGATCTGCTCTTCCAAACGCGCCAATGTATAAATAAGCTGCAACTCTCCTTGCACGTTACGTAACCGACTTTGTAACCCTTTCGCTTGAAGAGGATCTTGCTCAATTTTATCCAGTAAAGAGCCTTGTTGTAGGCTGATATCTTGCGATAATGAGTTGAGTTCCGTACTAAAATCGTCATGTAACCAGTTGATCCGAGAAGATAATGTATTAATTTTTTCCCGTGCTAAAAACAGGGCATACAGTGCCTTATCCAATCGCTGCAAAAGATCCTGGCTTTGCGACAAAATCAAGGAAATCTGCTGTTGATCCTGCCCATTTAATTGTTGGTTAAACGCAGCGATTTGCGCCAAATGTGCAGTGATCTGATTGCGTAGTTGTAATCTCGTCGCTGTATTTGGCGCTTTTAAAAATTCGTTCAATTCATTGACTAAGGTATTTAGCTGCCCTTCAATCAAAAATGAAGCCTGCATTTTAGGAAAATAGTCCCCAAGCGCGTAGCGGATCTGCTTATTTTGCTCTTGCCATGCATATAAGCTGACGCAACTGACGATCAGTGTCATCAAGGCGCCCGCGATAAAGGCTCCACGTAAAATAGCCGTAATGCTGAAGCGCCCCATCAATTTCACTATCGATGTTTTCATTTAATTGCTTCCAATACACTGATGGCTTGACGTTGCTGTTCCTGAAAGAAATGCTGCCAGCGCATATATTCCTCTTCCGCTTTGCGATTATCTTCAAAACGCGAATAATAAGCAGGATCTTCGCTTTCTTTTGCACTGACTGGCATCGCCGTCAGTAACGCTCGAACGTCTGGTAAAGGGTGCTTTAGCTTAGCTTCAGCCATATATACAGCACGCCAAGCATCTTTCGATTCCGTTAAACGAAACGTGATTGCCGCATCAAATAGTTGTTGAACTAATCGCTGGCGCTTTAATACCAAATGGACATCTAACGGTTTAGGAGAACCTAATAGTTGGTTTTGCTGCGCTTTTCGAGGGTTATCATCCTCAAGAGGCGTAACTGGATATTTTCCTGTGCTGCTGTCTGCAAACACTTTTTGCCCTTGTTCACTGAGTAAAAAATCAATCAGTTTTCGCGCTTTTTCTGGCGCTAAACTATGGCGAGTGATCGCAATAAACGTCGGCGATGTAGCTGAATCAGGCAGATAGTGAAACTCGAGTTCAGGATCCGCTAATAGCACATTCGCGTAGTTATCAATAATCGGTGCAGCCCCGCCTAGCCCCACTTTGATTTTATCGGCTACGCCAAAACTGCGTGATGAAACAGTGGCTAAATTCCCTGACATTCCCAGCAAAATGCGCCATCCATCTTCCCACCCCCGCTGCTGTAATAACGACTCAATCATTAAATGATAGGTATCAGAACGAGATGGGCTGCTTATCAATAACGAGCCTTGATATTGGCTATTTGTCAGGTCATCCCATGTCTTGGGAATGGGTAATTTGTTTTGCTCCATCCACTTTCGGTTAGTCAAAATGCCATATCCGGAAAATGCCACCGCAGCAACGGAACCTTTTAAGGATTCAGGAATTAAGCGCTGGGAATATTCAGGAATATCCGGCAATACACTCAACCGATTATGCTGCTGCAAATGGTGCATCAGCATCGGCGAGGAGGTCAGGATTAAATCGACATTTTCCAAGGCATCAGTATCTAACAAACGCTCTAATGAGGCACTGGTTCGGTTAATCGTGCGGATAGGTATCGCATCCACTCGCGCATTCCAATTCGTGACTATCGCTTGTGTCGCTTCGGGTGAGAATGTTGTCGCTATCACCAATTCATCATTTTTCGCATGGCTAATTCCCACGCTGTTTAGCAAAAAAATAAAAAAACAGAGCCGCATTATCAGTGGACGAATTGGTGTTATTAGTCTCATGAGCGTAGTCATCCCCTGGGTAGATGTGATTCATATCAAAGAAAGTAACAATAGTGTGAGTTTGTCAAAAAGTGCATTTGAGACAAATTTTACCCTTTTCGGATTTATGGGCACACGACAAAACTTACCCGCTTTATTCTCATTGTTACGCGATTAAATCAACCCTTAGTTGTTCATTCTTTGAAATCCATTCCCGTTAATTTATGAATGGGTCAATTTGACTCGTCACTATACAAAATTGGGTCAATTTTGACCCAAATCCTTCATATTGCGATATTTTTTCAACAAGAACATGATGAGCCTGTCAGAAATAAAACGACAAAAAACATCAGGGAATTTCTTTTTACTCTATTTCACAGGTGAACCTATGCTGTCATTTTTAACGCCAGCCACGGCAAAAAAACAAATTGCACCAGAAAAAGTTCCTGCCGCCTATAAACGCTATCGTGTTCAAGCACTGCTCAGCGTTTTCTTAGGCTATTTGGCTTACTATATTGTTCGTAACAACTTCACGCTCTCTACCCCGTATTTGAAAGAAAACTTAGATTTAAGTACGACTCAAATTGGTCTATTAACCAGCTGTATGCTAATTGCTTACGGGATCAGCAAAGGGGTGATGAGTAGCCTTGCCGATAAAGCTAGCCCAAAAGCATTTATGGCATTTGGTTTGATCCTGTGTGCCATCGTCAACTTCGGAATGGGGTTTAGTAACGCATTCTGGTTATTCGTTGGTTTTGTAGTGCTTAATGGTATGTTCCAAGGCATGGGTGTGGGTCCGTCATTTATCACCATTGCAAACTGGTTCCCGCGTCGTGAACGTGGTCGTATCGGTGCATTCTGGAATATTTCTCATAACGTGGGTGGAGGGATTGTTGCCCCAATCGTCGGTGCTGCTTTCGCCGTATTAGGAACAGAGCACTGGCAAAGTGCGAGTTACATGGTTCCCGCTTGTATTGCGATTTTATTTGCAGGGGTTGTGTTGGTATTAGGTAAAGGTTCCCCAAAACAAGAAGGTTTACCTGCACTTGACCAAATGATGCCAGAAGAAAAAGTGATCCTGACTTCGGCGCAAAAAGAGCAATCACCAGAGAATATGAGCGCCTTCCAAATTTTCTGTACCTATGTACTGAAAAATAAAAATGCGTGGTATATCTCTTTTGTTGACGTCTTTGTGTATATGGTGCGTTTTGGCGTGATCAGCTGGCTACCAATTTACCTGCTGACCGAGAAAAACTTCTCTAAAGATCAGATGAGCGTGGCATTTTTATTCTTCGAATGGGCGGCGATTCCATCCACTTTATTAGCGGGTTGGTTAACAGACAAACTGTTTAAAGGTCGTAGAATGCCGTTAGCTATTGTCTGTATGACACTGATTTTCTTCTGCCTCATCGGTTACTGGCAAAGCCAATCATTAGCTGTCGTCACCTTCTTTGCAGCAGTAGTTGGTTGCTTAATCTATGTGCCTCAGTTCTTAGCGTCAGTACAAACAATGGAAATCGTGCCAAGCTTCGCAGTTGGTTCAGCCGTCGGCTTACGTGGTTTTATGAGCTATATCCTTGGCGCAACTTTAGGTACTAGCTTATTTGGTTTCGTGGTTGACCGTATGGGCTGGCATGCCGGTTTCTATCTGCTGTTAGGAGGCATTGTTTGCTGCATTATCTTTTGTGTACTGTCTCACTTAGGTGCATTAGAACTTGAGCGTAACCGCCAATCGGTAATAGCAAAAGGCCAGTTAGCTAACGCGTAATCTCAGTCAGAATAAATAAGGTAGAGCGCAAGTATTTTGCTGAGCTCTACCTTTACTATTCATTGTTAATTACGAATTGGCGATAAATTGGTTTCGTAGTGTTTGTAACTCATCTCGCACTCGCGCCGCAGCTTCGAATTCCAAGTCTTGAGCATGCTTGTACATTTGTGCTTCAAGCTGAGAAATACGCTGCTCCAGCTCTTTCGTTGACATGGATTGGACATTAAGCAGAGATTCATCTTTGATGCTCTCTTTACCGCGCCCTTTCCCTTTACCACCCACTTTGTGACCAATCTGGAGGATATCCCCCACTTTCTTGTTCAAGCCTTTAGGCGTGATCCCATGGGCTTCATTAAACGCCATCTGTTTGGCACGACGTCGTTCTGTCTCAGCAATTGCTTTTTCCATGGAGTTAGTGATCCTATCCCCATACAAAATGGCTTTACCGTTCAAGTTACGCGCTGCACGACCGATGGTTTGGATCAGTGAACGCTCTGAACGTAAGAAACCTTCTTTATCAGCATCAAGGATAGCCACCAGCGAAACCTCTGGCATATCCAAACCTTCTCGCAATAAGTTGATCCCAACCAGTACATCAAACTCGCCGAGGCGTAAATCACGAATAATTTCGACACGCTCAACCGTATCAATATCCGAGTGCAAATAACGCACACGCTCCCCATGCTCTTCTAAATATTCGGTGAGATCTTCCGCCATGCGCTTGGTTAAGGTGGTGACCAGCACACGCTCCTGTTTCTGGACGCGAATACGAATTTCGGATAGCAAATCATCCACCTGCCTAGCCACCGGGCGTACTTCAATCAGCGGATCAAGCAGCCCTGTCGGTCTAACTACCTGCTCAATCACTTCCTGTCCTGATTTATCCAACTCGTAATTACCCGGTGTCGCAGAGACATAGATAGTTTGAGGCGCTAAAGCTTCAAATTCTTCAAAACGCATTGGGCGGTTATCAAGGGCAGAAGGCAGCCGGAAACCATACTCTACGAGAGTCTCTTTACGAGAACGGTCACCTTTATACATCGCACCAATTTGAGGGATGGTTACGTGAGACTCATCCACAACCAGCAATCCATCAGCGGGCAAATAATCAAATAATGTTGGTGGTGGCTCGCCCGGAGCACGACCCGAAAGATAACGTGAATAGTTTTCAATGCCGGAGCAGTAGCCCAGCTCATTCATCATTTCCAAATCAAATTGGGTGCGCTGAGTGATCCGCTGCTCTTCCAGTAGCTTATGATTCTCTAACAACACTTTTCGCCTATCAGCTAACTCGACTTTGATATTTTCCATCGCCTCAAGAATTCGTTCTCTTGGCGTCACATAGTGAGTTTTAGGGTACACGGTAAAGCGTGGTACTCGATGTTGAATAGCTCCGGTTAACGGGTCGAACAACGATAATCGCTCCACTTCGTCATCAAAAAGTTCAACTCTTAATGCATATTCATCAGATTCTGCAGGGAAGATATCGATCACTTCACCACGAACACGGAAAGTCCCTCGCGTAAACGCTTGGTCATTACGGGTATATTGCAAGTCTGCGAGGCGGCGCAAAATAGAGCGCTGGTCAATGATCATGCCGTCAGTCAAGTGCAGCATCATTTTCAAATAACTGTCCGGATCGCCCAACCCATAAATTGCAGAGACCGATGCCACTACAATAACATCACGGCGCTCAAGTAAAGCTTTGGTTGCAGACAAACGCATCTGCTCGATATGTTCGTTTACCGAAGCATCTTTCTCAATAAAGGTATCAGAGCTGGGAACATACGCTTCAGGCTGATAATAGTCGTAGTAAGAAACAAAATACTCCACTGCGTTCTCAGGAAAGAAGGCTTTCATTTCGCTGTAGAGTTGCGCAGCCAAGGTTTTGTTATGCGCCATCAACATCGTTGGGCGATTTTCTTGAGCGATAACGTTAGCAATTGTAAATGTTTTACCTGACCCCGTAACCCCTAACAAGGTTTGATGAGCAAGACCATCTTCTAACCCTTCTCTTAATTTACGAATCGCCTCAGGCTGATCGCCTCCCGGCTGAAAATCAGAATACAGTTTAAAATCCTTGCTCATAGTTATGCCTCTTTAATAATCTCTCGCCTATGATACTGGATAAAAAACCAGCTTCAAGTACTGGCGATAAATTTCCTTTTTATGAGGTTGAAATCTGTTTACGAAAATGTTATCCCCAAAATAAAACTTGACCTTTTCGAAAGTGGATATTTTATGCTTTTAGACTTTTTGGCTTTAACGCAAATCTAAATAGAACGCTTGCTTTTATTTAACTATTTGTATTTAAATGAAATTATATAAAAGCCCAGAATCACATCAAATAAAGGCAAAGCCGCTTGTCACCTAGCATCAGAATGGTTTTTGAATGTTAATTCACAAGGTTATCCACAGAAATAGTGGATAACTCTGGAAGCCCTTCCGCCTCATGCACTCCCGTAACATGCTCATTTTACGGTTTGGCGATAAAATGACAGAAATATGGCGAAATGGTGAAAGTGTTTTTACTCTCCATTCGCGACAAAAGAAAAATATTCTGTTTTTTTACGGAAACTACTTAGTATTTTCCCGATGAAACTTGACAAAAAAAGGATCATTAACGTTAAAAAAGATCGGCAAAAATAAGTCAAAGGCGTATTCCCGCCATACCTAATTGTATAGCGGGTTTATGACGATTTTTAAGGGATCTTAAAGGAAGGAAAGGTCTAAATATTGCCCTAAACAATCGGTAGATTGGCTTTCGATATGCGGGATGATCCCTAAGCATGGCGCACCTATCATACGCTTCAATGCAGTGAGATATTCTTGTTGATATGTGCCCGCAGGTTCCACTTCATTCGCAACCCAGCCAACTAAAGATAACCCAGAGGCTTTCACAGCTTGCGCGGTTAATACCGCATGGTTAATACATCCAAGCTTCACACCAACCACCAAAATCACGGGTAACTGCAGCTCAACCACCCAATCTGCATAGGTTTGTTCGGCAGATAATGGGGTATACCAGCCGCCAGCACCTTCCACTAGTACCCATTCAGCCTGCTTCTGTAACTGTTTTAGCCCTTGAGTCATCACAGAAAATTCAATGGGCTGACCCGTTTTTTCACTCACAATGTGTGGTGACGTTGGCGCTTCAAAAATGATGGGATTGATTTGCTCATAAGGCACGCTAATGCGGCTATTCGCTTGAAGCTGTAGTGCATCACTATTACGCAAACCTTGTGCCGTCATTTCGCTACCTGAAGCAACTGGCTTATACCCTACGGTTTTCAGCCCTTGCAGATTAGCCGCTTGTAACAATGCACAACTCGACATCGTTTTGCCGATTTCAGTATCGGTTCCGGTTACAAAATACGTTTTAGTCACGATAAATAATTCCAAATACAGTTTGATAGGTTAATGGCAGCCCTTTCTCGGTATTTGGGTATACCTCGATTAGTTGCTGCAAACGCTGACGTGTCATCAGCCCCGGTTGGCGACCAGCAGTTAAGTGAGTTGCGCCGATTCCCTTCACCGAATTAAGCAATTCAATGAGGTTAGAAAAATAGAGCGTATCCGCTTGTTGATAAAGTTGGCTACGCCACGCCTGACAGCTCTTAACAATCTTTGAGTAGGGTAAAAAACGGTTAACATGAGGGGAATCATCTAACGCTTTCCAAGCCACCGAGAGTTCACCAAGGGAGTGCTCCGCTAATGTGGTGAACCCGATAACGCCACCTGGCTTGGTCACACGATATAGCTCGCTTAGAACATGAGATAGATCATCGCACCACTGAATGGCTAAATTCGAAAATACCCAATCAAAACTGGCATCCTCAAAAGGAAGCGCGTCCATATCCCCACAGACATAACGGTGTGCCGCTTGCTTGTTTCGCGCGACATCTAGCATGCCGGCAGAGAGGTCAAGCGCCGTCACATGCGCTCCCCTCTGTTTGATAATTTGGCTAAAAAATCCTGTCCCACAGCCCGCATCTAATACCTGTAGAGAAAACATAGGCGTCTCTATTGTCTCGTGGCTTTCTAACAAGCCAAGCAGCCGCTTACCGCTATTTTGTTGATAGCTAGCCAGAGAATCATAGCGTGAGGCTGCACGCCCAAATGCGGAAGCTATCTTGGTTTTTTCTCGAATATTTCGCGATAAACTCGCCTCATCATGATACAAAGACAAACTCATTGAGAGCCTCCAATAATTTGTCGATATCGTCTTGCTGATGAGCGGCGCTTAATGTCATGCGTAATCTGGCACTCCCTGGAGGAACCGTTGGCGGTCTAATTGCTTGAACCCAAATGCCTTTCTCACGCAAGAATTGTGATAACTGCAAACTCTTTTCATTATCCCCGACAATCAGCGGTTGGATAGCCGTATTTGAATCCACCAACTGCATATCCGGTAAATTAAGCTGGCGCCTAAAATAGCGAATATTGCGCTGTAATTGAGCCCGTTCCTCGTCCGCTTGTTGAATTTTTTCTATCGCCGCCGAGATAGCGACGGCTTGAGCCGGAGGCATTGAGGTGCTGTAAATAAGATGGCGAGCCGCTTGAATTAAAAAGGCCGCAGTACGTTCATCACACAACACCGCAGCCCCGCTAACGCCAACGGCTTTACCAAACGTAGCCACAAGAATCTCGGGCTTAATACCGTATGCATCACAGCTACCACGCCCTTGTTGACCCCAGATCCCAAGTCCATGAGCATCATCGACCATTAACCATGCATCGTGGGCGTGAGCCAGTGTTTGCAGTTCATCAAGTGGCGCACTATCCCCATCCATGCTGAACACCCCTTCCGTCACCACTAACGTTTTCGCTTCATGGGGTTTACTAATTAACTTTTCGAGGGAATCAACGTTATTGTGACCAAAGCGCCGTAACTGGGCTTGGGAATGCATAGCCCCTTCTAACAAAGAAGCATGGCTGAGTTTATCAGCCAGAATACGGTCTTCCGCCATCATTAACGCAGTGATCACGGCATGGTTAGCGGCAAAGCCGGAGATAAACAAAATGGCACGTGGATAACCCAACCAATCAGCCAGTTTCTGCTCCGCTTGGTGATGAGCGCGAGTGAACCCCGTGATATGCCCAGAGCCACCACTTCCAACCCCATACTCTTGCGCACCTTGCTGCCAAGCACGGATAATGTCGGAGTGTTGGCTAAGCCCTAAATAATCATTCGACGAAAAATTCAGGTAGCTTTTGCCTTGAAAATGGAGTTCCCGCCCAGCGCTTTTTTCAATACATCTGCGCTCACGCCATGCAGAAGCGTCTTTACGCTTCTGCAATTGGCTATCGATAAACGATGCCCAGCCCATCAGACTGCCGCGTTATAAAATTGCGCATTGTCCGCGGTTAACAGCGTTTCTGCCAATTTAGCTGCTTGCAGATCTTCCGCGTCTTCCATTTCAATACGCTCAGGGTTGATATTCAGCTTTTTAAACAGCGCAATATCTTTATTTTCATCAGGGTTTGGCGTGGTTAACAGTTTGCAGCCATAGAAAACAGAGTTCGCACCCGCCATAAAGCACAACGCTTGGGTTTGCTCGTTCATATGCTCGCGCCCTGCGGATAAACGCACATAGGAGCTTGGCATCATAATCCGCGCTACAGCAATAGTACGAATAAAATCAAATGGATCGACATCGTCGTTATCTGCCATTGGCGTGCCTTCAACCTTCATCAACATATTGATAGGCACACTTTCTGGTGGTTTTGGTAAGTTCGCCAGCTGCACGAGTAATGCCGCACGGTCACTGACTTTTTCACCTAGGCCCAAAATGCCACCTGAACAGACTTTAATTCCCGCATTACGCACATTATCCAGCGTATCTAAACGGTCTTGGTAAGTTCGCGTGGTGATAATATTGCCGTAATATTCCGGTGAGGTATCAAGGTTATGGTTATAGTAATCCAACCCCGCATCCGCTAAGCGACCTGCTTGCGAATCATCAATCATCCCCAGCGTCATGCACGTTTCCATTCCTAGCGCTTTCACTTCCTTGACCATCATTTCAAGGTAAGGCATATCACGCTCTTTCGGATTACGCCATGCTGCGCCCATACAGAAACGCGTGGAACCCGCATTTTTGGCTTTTTTCGCCGATTCAACCACTTGCTGGACTTCCATCAAGCGCTCAGTTTCTAAGCCCGTTTTATACCGCGCACTTTGAGCGCAATACTTACAATCTTCAGGACATGCCCCTGTTTTGATAGATAGCAGCGTGCTCACTTGCACTTGTTGCGGGTCAAAATGTTGGCGATGTACTTGCTGTGCTTGAAATAGTAATTCGAAAAACGGCATTGAAAACAGTTCGTTAGCTTGTTTTATTGTCCACTGTTTTAGTTGGCTCACGGGAACTCTCCAGTTGAAAAAGTTGTTGCCAGTTTAAATATTGCGATTATCATGTCAACTAAATGATCTAAAAAAAGTTGACGAAAGATAATTATGGACAGCTGTGATATTGCTTTTGATGCCAAGCACATTTGGCATCCTTACACCTCAATGAGCCACCCTATTCCTGCCTACCCAATCGTTGCCGCAGAAGGTGCTGAGCTGATTATGGAAGATGGTAGAAGGCTGGTGGATGGAATGTCATCATGGTGGGCAACCATTCATGGCTATAATCACCCGGTACTCAATCAAGCGGTCACTGACCAACTGGCGAAAATGTCCCACGTGATGTTCGGGGGTATTACCCATCCCCCCGCCATTGCATTATGCAAACAACTGGTTGCCATCACCCCTGAGCCATTAGAGTGTGTTTTCCTTGCAGATTCTGGCTCCGTCGCCGTAGAAGTTTCCTTAAAAATGGCGCTACAATACTGGCAAGCTCGCGGTGAAAAGCGCCAGCGCATTCTCACTTTACGTCATGGTTATCATGGCGATACTTTTGGTGCGATGGCGGTGTGTGATCCTGACAACTCCATGCACGGTTTATACAAAGGTTATTTGCCGCCTCATATTTTTGTCGATGCGCCTCAATGTGGTTTCCATGATGAATGGAATGAAAATGATCTTCAGCCACTCAAGTGTCAACTTGCCGAGAATCATCAAGACATTGCCGCGATCATCCTAGAACCCATCGTTCAAGGTGCGGGCGGAATGCGTTTTTATCATCCTAATTACCTCAAAGGCGTTCGTGAGCTTTGTGACCATTACGGATTACTGCTCATTGCAGATGAAATCGCCACTGGCTTTGGTCGTACCGGAAAGTTATTTGCTTGCCAGCATGCGGAAATTTCACCTGATATCATGTGCCTAGGTAAAGGTTTGACGGGGGGATATATGACCCTCTCGGCCACCATTGCCACTCGCCATGTCGCGGAAACCATCAGTAATGGGGAAGCAGGCTGCTTTATGCACGGACCGACCTTTATGGGGAACCCATTGGCCTGCGCCGTTGCCAATGCCAGTTTGAAATTATTGCTAGAAAGCCCATGGCAAGAGACTGTTGCCAACATTGAGCAGCGACTGAAAACGGAGTTACTTCCCCTTGCCCGTTATTCCAGTGTTCAAAATGTTCGGGTGCTAGGCACTATTGGTGTGATTGAGATGAAACAACCAGTCAATACGGCCGAATTGCAGAAAATTTTTGTGGCTGAAGGGGTATGGGTACGCCCATTTGGTAAGCTTATTTATGTGATGCCGCCGTATATTATTACCCCAGAGCAGCTGAGTAAAATAACTCAAGCAATGGAAAAAGTGCTTACCGCGTAATGAAACCTGTCGCTGGGTTATTCACACAGCGGCAGGCTTATCAACAATTAACGGAATGTCACCCACATACAGCCCGCAGAGGCTTTATAACGCGCTAATTCAGTTAATTTTCCAGTGATAGAGTCAATCTCTGACACTGAAATATGATCGGATTTTTGTCCACTCGACACCAAGAAACGCCCTGATGGGTCAATATTAAAACCACGAGGCTGCGCTTGTGTTGGGTAGCGTCCGACTAAACTTAACTCGCGCCCATTCTCAGACACTTGATAGTGAGCTAAGTAACTTTCTGAGCGTTCACTCGCATATAAATGACGACCATTTGGCGTGATATGAATATCCGCCGCCCAACGCTGGCTCTGATTACCTGCAGGGTACAACGCTATATTCTGCATTTCACGGTAACGCGTAAATTTATGGTAAACGTTGATCGTGGAATCTAGTTCATTCAAGCAATAAATCACTTTTTCTTGAGGGTGTTGCGCTAAATGACGAGGGCCTGCTTTCGATGCTGTCGTGATTTGATCCGCTGTGGCTTCAGTTAAATAGCCATTTTCTGTCAGATCAAACAGGCGAATATGATCTTCGCCTAGGCATGGCACCCACAGCTGCTGATTATCAGCGTCCATATGGGATGAATGCGGATGGCGCAATCCTTCGATCACTTGAATTGGTGCTCCTGCAACCCCGTCACAGCCAATCGGTAATACCGCTAAATTGTGCTGGTGATAAGAAGGGACAAACAGGAATTTACCGCTATTATCCAGCGATAAATGCACAGGTTTTCCTGGTACGCAGGTTTGTGCTTTAAAACGTAATGTACCTTGAGGTTCAATATCATAGGTCACAACGCTCAAGTGAGGACCAACTCCGATATACAGATGCTTTTTATCGTGGCTCACCACCATTGGCTGTACTTGCCCTGGCGTACTCACGGTTTGCAGTAGTGAGAGTTCACCCACTTGATTCATCGCCCAAACGTGAATTTGTTGGGTTTCTGGGCTGGCAACATAAACAACCTGATCCATCCTGACTCCTTGATTGATAGTAAAATCATCGAATGAAATGATTGACTGACTATACCGAAAAAAAATCAAATTGCCGCTAAAAAACCAAATTACGGCTAAAAACCCAATAACCACTAAAAACCAGCTCCGCACAGTTTAGTGTATAAACACTAATCAACTTCAGTTATCATAAAGCCCTAAAATGAATCCGAAAAAAATCATATGGAGTCGTTTATGTCATACCGTGTTATTGCCCTTGATCTCGATGGAACGCTACTTGATCACCAGAAAAAAATTCTGCCCGAATCTTTAGAAGTCCTGAATGAAGCCCGTCGACAAGGGGTAAAAGTCATCATTGTGACAGGTCGCCACCATGTGGCCATTCATCCGTTTTATCAGACACTTGACTTAGATACCCCTGCAATTTGCTGTAACGGTACCTATCTGTATGACTATTTAGGTAAAAAAGTCCTTAAATCCAACCCAATGACGGTGGATTCCGCTGCTTTACTGATTGAAAAACTGCGCGGCTCTGATATTCAACATTTAATGTATGTTGATAATGCGATGCTGTATCACACGAAAACTGAAGGTGTGACGCGGACATTAAATTGGGCGCAATCTTTACCTCAGCACCAGCGCCCAACTTTCGAATTTATCGAAGATTTCGCTCATGCACTCAACCAATATGAGTACATTTGGAAATTCGCTGTCACCTCACCAGACCATCAACGCCTGCACGATATTGTTCGTGAAATTGAATCAGAATTAGACTTGGATTGCGAATGGTCGTGGGAAGATCAGGTGGATGTGGGTCGCAAAGGCAATAGCAAAGGTCAGCGCCTGAAAGAATGGGTCGAAGCCCAAGGTATGAGTATGAATGATGTGGTTGCTTTCGGCGATAATTTCAATGATTTAAGTATGCTAACAACCGCAGGCCTCGGGGTTGCTATGGGCAACGCCGTTGATGAAATCAAACAGCAAGCGAAGCTAGTCACTCGCGTGAATACCGAACCGGGTATCGCCGAAGTGATCCGTAAATATGTTTTGTAAGAAGTACTGTCGCATAGATAAATACATAACTCAGAGCAGGCTCTAAGTTATTCGCATTGCAGCTAGGCGACAAATTCACTCATCCCTAGGAGCATACACAAGTATGTGACTAGGGTGAGTTAATGAAGGCAACAACGCTGCGGTGTGAAGAACAACGAGCCTTTAGAATGTTTTAGAAAGGGATGCCGACTTAACCTGCGCAAACACCTTCCGTCCTTTACGAATCGAAAGTTCATCCCTAGCCCAGCGCGTGATCCTTGCCCATAAATAGTGCTCATCCCCCAAATCTAACTTCACATCCACTTGCTCGCCATCCTCTATCCATTCCACCACTTCCGCAGAAAGAATATTACGAATACTGCTCACTGAAGGTTTTTCAAGCACTAACGAGACATCAGAGGCATCAATGCGTAACCGCAACGCACTGTTTTTATCTACATCGACGCGGGGGATCCACAACTTTTGATTGCCAACCATTACCGCCGTCATCTGATAATCAGGGTGCTGGCTATGCACTTCCACACTCAACACGCTACTCAAGGTTTCTTGCTGTAACCAAGGGCGCAATGCGCTACTTGCCCATACCTCTTCTAGGGGGCCAAACGCCTTCACTTTACCTTGCGCCATGACGATAACTTTATCCGCCAAACGCAGGATTTCATCGAGGCTATGACTGACATACAAAATCGGGATTTTAACGTCTTGGGAGAGCTTTTCTAAGTAAGGCAATAATTCACGCTTGCGAGGAAGATCAAGAGAAGCTAATGGCTCGTCCATCAGCAAAATTTCAGGCGCTGTTAATAATGCGCGCCCAATTGCCACTCGCTGTTTTTCCCCACCGGATAGGGTCATTGGGAAACGATTTAGTAATTTTTCAATCCCCAACAATTCAACGATATCGTCGAATCGCTCTTTCATTTGCGGCGCCATACCGTAACGTAAATTACTTTTTACGCGGTAGTGGGGAAATAACCGAGCATCTTGGAAAACATAGCCAATATGGCGCTTTTCAGGGGGCAAGCAGATCCCTTTTTCGATATCCACCAGCGTGCGTCCATTTAGAACGATACGCCCTTTATTTGGCTTAGTTAATCCGCCTATCACGTTGATTAGTGATGTTTTTCCCGCACCGGATAATCCAAAAACTGCCGTGATGCTCTCCGTGGGTAACTGGGTATTCACTTCCATTTGTAAATCACCCAATCTTTGAGCGAAATTTAGTTCTAACATATTAGTCTACCCCCAGACGCTTCTTGCCCCAACGGGTCAGCCATTCTGAAATTAATAACGAAATTAAGGCTAAGACAATCGCAATAATACACAGACGCGCCGCATCAGTTTCTGCTCCCGGCGTTTCTATCAACGTATACATAGCAAGTGGGATTGTCTGAGTTTCCCCTGGAATATTAGACACAAACGTAATAGTTGCCCCAAATTCGCCAAGAGAACGTGCAAACGCTAAAACCGTACCGACGATAATTCCCGGTAACGATAATGGAATGGTGATCGTGAAAAAAACTCTTAATGGGCTCGCACCAAGGGTTCGTGCGGCTTGTTCCAGCTTTTTATCTACGGCTTCTAGCGCTAAGCGTATCGCTCTCACCATTAATGGAAATGCGACCACCGCCGATGCTAATGCAGCACCTCGCCAACTGAATGTAAAACTGAAACCAAACCAGTCATACAGCCATTCGCCAATAAATCCTCGCTTACCCATACTGACGAGAAGCAAATACCCCACTACCACTGGCGGTAGCACCAGTGGTAAGTGGATAATACTGTCGAGCAATGTTTTGCCAGGAAAATGGCAGCGGACTAATACCCAAGCCATCAAAATACCAAACGGTAAGCTAAATAGCACCGCCACGCTGGAAACTTTTAAACTGAGGTAAATCGCTTCCCATTCATAAGGACTTAACATCTGCAACGATATGATCTCTTAATTATTTTTGATTTGGAGTGAAGCCGTAACGCTTGAATATTTCTGAAGCCGCGGGGGTTTTCAGGTATTCATAGTAGTCACGGGTCGCTTTATTATCCTGATCTTTCACAATTCCCATTGGATATTCAACAGGTTTATGAGTGTCAGCAGGGAAAATACCCACTACTTTTACTTTTTGGCTTGCAACAGCATCAGAGCCGTACACAATACCTAATGGTGCTTCTTGACGCTCAACTAGCGCCATGCCGCTACGTACGTTGTTAGTACGAGCTAATAATGGGTCAACTGTTTCCCAAGCCCCTAAATAGGTCAATGCTTCTTTCGCATAGATCCCAACAGGAACGTGGTCAGGGTCACCGACTGCTAAACGGCCACCATCTAACAGTTTTTTCCAATCGGTCTGTTTGTTAATTTCCACTTTATCGATTTTTGAATCTTTCGGTGCAATCAACACTAACTCGTTACCTAATAAAGTATAACGGGTATCTTTAACCATCAGATTTTTATCAATCGCAAAGTCCATCCACTGCTGGTCAGCAGAGATAAACATGTTTGCCGGTGCACCTTGCTCAATCTGGCGAGCCAGCGTTGAAGAAGAAGCATAAGAAGCCACCACTTCAACATTCGTTTCTTTCTTATATTGTTCTGAAATTTCATTCAGTGCATTAGTCAGTGACGCTGCTGCAAACACGGTAATTTTTTCAGCCGCGAAGCTATTACCTGCCATAGTCAGTGTTAACGTGGCACCCGCAACCAGAGATATCAAACCTTTTTTCATGTTAATCCACCATTGTATTATTTAACACGCTATATATATCAAGATACAGCGTTAACTTAAAGTCAAACAATACATAAAGGTGTGCTAGCTCAAGAACTCATCCACTTTTTCTCAATGGGATACTTATCATGCTCATTACACCGCAGGATTTTTGGGTCTGAGCATCATCGCTTTTATATAGCCTTACATATATTTCCTTTGTAATTTTATCGGCACAAATCATTTACATTTGAATGTTTAATTCAATTTTTTTGCCATGCGTCATGAAAAAAGGAAAAGGTATGATTCCCACACAGGTAGTACGTGCTCCAACCCAAAATAATTACATAAGCGGATTAACGACCAAACAATTTAATCGATTATTTGATGAAGAGGTCAATCCAGAAACGTTGGATGTTTTGGGAAAACAGGCCGGAAATGGAAATTTAAACAGCATTGAGTTACTGCACAATATCGCCCTACGCCAAGACCCTTCAGGAAAAAAAGCCGAAAATATCCTATTCGATTTATTCAGTGGTAAACAGCCAGCAAAGAAAGGGATTGATAAGGAAATCCAGAAAACCAGTGAGGCGTTATACCAATTATTTAACGACAAAAAACTTGCAAACCACTTTGACGATTCAAAGCTAAAAAAACCGTCTAAGCTCCTCTATATTATTGGTTCATCCATAAAGAATCTCATGGATAAGATTAGGTTAAGCTCCTTGTTATTCAAAGATGATAAAACTGGATCAACACTTTGGGATACAAATAGAATGGTCACCAGCGATGAAATTAATTCAGCGAATAAAGTCCTCAACGCCTTACCATCTAATGTAACCATCAATAGCGCAATGCCTCTTACTCTAAGTGGGTTAGATTTTTTGAAGGAAAATATTGAACAAAAAGAGAAAAATTCGCAGGGATTGAATCAACTTGAATTATTCCCCATCAATGTCCACGAACATTGGATTTTTCTTGCACTTTATCGAGATCAATTGACACAGAAAACCGATAGTGTGGTATTCAATTCATTCACTGAACTCACGCCCGAAATTCGTGAACAACTCATGGATGCCGCTCAAGTTGTTGGGGCTGGTGATAATATGACCTTTATTGATGGGGATATTCAACAATACGTGCCAAATGGTTGTGGGCTATTTGTTCTTGAAGCAATCAAAAAATTAACTGAGAACACACAACAAGATCCAATAGAGATCCTCAAAGCATTCCATGAAGATTTCCCAGAAAAATCCATTGAAGAACAGCAGCAATTTAATATTCAGAACCGCAGGGAACTGTTTTCAAACTACTACGATGATCAACATCATTTATTTTAAAGCGCTTTTCTAAAACGAAAAGCCCCTTGACTGCATGCACAATCAAGGGGCTAGGATTAATTCGAGCTAAGCTCGCTATGTATTACTTATTTTCAGTATTATGGTGATGCGGAACATGCGCTTTAGACAATAGGTTAAAGAATGAACCTAAGCCATAGATCAGACCCATGATCAATACCATTACAACCGGAACCATTAACAGGGCAAAGCCCAAACTTTTGATAAGTTCTAACATCTAAGCCTCTTCAGTGATACTGTGCTCACCAGCATTCTGATACGCTGACGAGGGAAAAATCGATATAACAAAAATAATAACGCACAATAGCATTATATTGCATACTATTTTAGACAAATTATTATACTAGCAAGATACTAAACGTGCTTTTTGCCTTTGCCGCCACAATCCTAGCAGGGAGATCTTAACAATGCAGGCCGAAATCTTACTTACATTGAAGCTACAGGGAAGTTTATTTGCCGACCCTCGCCGAATTGCTCTACTAAAACAAATAAAAGCAACAGGGTCAATTAGCCAAGGTGCTAAACTTGCGGGGATCAGCTATAAAAGTGCGTGGGATGCCATCAATGAAATGAACCAACTCACCGATGACATTCTGTTAGATAGATCAACCGGAGGCAAAGGTGGTGGCGGAACCACGCTCACCCAGTACGGGGAAAGATTAATCCAGCTCTATGATTTACTGGGGCAAATTCAACAAAAAGCTTTTGATGTGCTCAAAGATGATAGCCTTCCCCTTGATAGCCTGCTCGCTGCAATTTCTCGTTTTTCATTGCAAACCAGTGCCCGCAACCAGTTTTTCGGCACTCTGATTGCACGAGATCACAACCATGTTTTACAGCACGTTCAAGTAAAACTGGCCGACAAGAAAACCGTCATTAACGCCGCACTCACCGAATCTAGCGCTAACCGCCTTGGCTTAGTTGAAGGGAAAGAAGTCCTCGCCTTGATTAAAGCACCATGGGTAAAACTGACCAAGAAACCAAGCGAAACCCATTTTGATAATCAACTCTCAGGCACCGTTTCAACCCTCGAAAGAGGCCCTGAAAACAGCGAAATCCTTGTCACTTTAGCGGGTGGAGAAACACTCTGCTCCACCTTATCAAATCAAGAAGTTGATGCGTTAAAGCTGGCGATTAACGACTCAATTACAGCATTATTTAATGCTGACCAAGTGATTATCGCTACACTTTGCTAGATTTTTAGGGGTTAACGCCCCTAATATTGCCCCTGATTCACTATTTTTTAGCTTCCTCCCATGTCAGCTTATTGACTTTACTTGTAAACCTGATTATTTGTGGTAGCAGGCAGGTCAATGATAAGGAAGCTAAATGAGCTCGATAACAATACAAAATGGGTGCTTTAAACTGAGCGAAACCCAAACGCTCGATATTCCTCATCTCGAAATCCATTCGGGTGAAAGCTGGGCTTTTATTGGTGCCAATGGTAGCGGAAAGTCATCGCTAGCACGCGTACTCTCTGGGGAGTTGCAATCCCTTTCCGGTATCACCCAAAGCGGCTTCAAATCCCCTATTCGCCTCTCTTTTGAGCAGCTACAAAAAATCATCGCAGAAGAGTGGCAACGTAATAACACCGACTTACTCAGTGACGATGAAGAAGATACTGGCTTTACTGCCGCGGAGATTATTCAACTTCATCATAAAGATAATGAATTGTGCTTAGAGCTTGCGGCTAAATTTGGTATCAGCGATTTGCTATCACGTCGCTTTAAATACCTGTCCACGGGGGAAACTCGCAAAGTCCTACTGTGCCAGACGTTGATGGGATCTCCAGATTTACTGATCCTCGATGAACCCTTTGATGGCTTAGATATTTATTCACGAAGCAACCTTAGCGAACTGCTCTTTAGCCTGCATGATAAAGGACTCACCGTCGTATTGGTGCTCAACCGCTTTGATGCGATCCCCGATTTTGTTGAGCACATTGGTGTTGTCGCTGACTGTAAACTCACGCTAAGTGGCGATAGAGAGTCAGTGCTTGCTAACACGCTGATCCACCAGCTACAGCACAGCGAAAAAATCAAGCAACTCACTATTCCTGAACAAGAAGACCCAACTCTTGAAGAGACGCTTGATAAAGAGACACCACGTATTGTTTTAAATAATGGCGTCGTTAGCTACAACGATAAACCCATTTTGCATGGGCTAAGCTGGCAAGTTAATCCCGGAGAACACTGGCAGATCATTGGTGAAAATGGTGCAGGTAAATCCACACTATTAAGCCTGATCACCGGAGACCATCCTCAAGGTTATAGTAATGATTTAACCTTGTTTGGACGCCGTCGCGGCAGCGGAGAAACGATTTGGGATATTAAGCGCCACATTGGCTATGTCAGTAACAGTATTCATCAAGAATATCGTGTGGCAACCAGTGTACTCAACGTAATTATTTCCGGTTTCCATGACTCCATTGGTCTGTATCAAACACCTTCAGACCGCCAAGTTCAGTTAGCTTATGAATGGCTAGCACTACTTGGATTTGCGCCACAAACGGCTCAACAACCATTTCATAGCTTATCGTGGGGTCAACAGCGATTAATTCTGATTGCTCGCGCTTTGGTTAAACACCCTACCATGCTTATTTTGGATGAACCTCTTCAAGGGCTTGATGGGCTAAATCGCCTGCTGGTTCTGCGTTTTATCGATATTATGCTTAGCCGAGGAAATACTCAGCTATTGTTTGTTTCACATCACCAAGAAGATGCTCCATCGTGCATTACCCATCGACTGAAATTTGTTCCTGATGGGGATAAATACCACTACGATATTGAAGTCGTATCAGAACTATAACCCCGTTATCTTGCTGGTAAGTATTTACTTACCAGCATCATTTATTGCCGCTTATCAAATTCCCCAATAAATTAATCCAGCACATATTATTATTGAATTTTTCACTTGCTGTATCGATTCACTTAGGGTTAAATCTATGCCATACCTTCTGATTTACTGAGCCAGTGACACGGTGTTAAAACACCTAATAAACTAAATCGTTTCGCCTAAACTTAAGTTAAATTAAAATTACTAATCCCTAGATATTATTGATTTTTTTGACTTAAAACTGAGAAAACGTCATGTTGTCACTAGCGTTCGGGGCGACTATCCCTATAATGTAGGTCAGCAATAATTCATTTCTAATTTGAATGTACTGATAGGAGTTTTAGCTATGGCTGTAACTAAACTGGTTTTAGTAAGACACGGTGAGAGTGAGTGGAACAAAGAAAACCGCTTCACCGGTTGGACTGATGTAGAACTGTCAGAAAAAGGTCGTGAAGAAGCCAAAAATGCAGGTCAACTGCTGAAAAAAGAAGGCTTTGTTTTTGATTTCGCTTATACCTCCGTTCTAAAACGTGCTATCCACACCTTATGGAACATTCTGGATCAAGTTGAACAGCAATGGCTGCCAGTTGAAAAAAGCTGGAAACTAAACGAGCGTCACTACGGTGCACTGCAAGGTTTAGATAAATCAGAAACTGCTGCAAAATACGGTGATGAGCAAGTAAAACTGTGGCGTCGTGGTTTTGCTATCACTCCACCAGACCTGACTAAAGATGATGAGCGTTTCCCTGGTCATGACCCACGTTACGCAAACTTGAAACCATCTGAACTGCCAGTCACTGAAAGCTTAGCAACCACTATCGACCGTGTTGTTCCTTACTGGGAAGAAGTGATTAAACCACGTGTTGAAAAAGGCGAGAAAGTGATCATCGCAGCTCACGGTAACTCACTGCGTGCACTGGTTAAATACTTGGACAACATGGGCGAAGAAGAGATTCTGAACCTGAACATCCCAACAGCAGTGCCACTGGTTTATGAGTTCGATGAAAACATGAAACCAATCAAACACTACTACTTGGGTAACCAAGATGAAATCGCAGCAAAACAAGCCGCGGTTGCAAACCAAGGTAAAGCGAAGTAATTACTAACTTTTCTTTATGCCTATTGAGGGTTAAGCCAATGGCTTAACCCTTTTTTATTGGCATTTTTCTTTATTTTTCGAGTTTGATTATAAAATCCATCACCTCGGAGTGTCGAAAATACCGATAACCGACTATCATAGGGAAAAATTCACTGAAAGGTTGATAAATCAAGAAAATGAATAAGTTTAATCTTTATGTCTGGGTGGGGTTAATCCTCAGCGCCAGTATTTTAGGTGCGCTACTTTATATGTTACAAACGGGGGAAATGACCCTTGAAGGACCTGCGGGGAGTGCAAACCCTGAGCTGATGAAAACATTGATGATTATTGCGTGTGTCAGCTTCCCACTGCAAATCGTCAGTATGATGGTACTCAATTATAAACCTACATTCGCCATTGTTCTTGCGGTGGTCAGTAGTGTCGCGCTCATGCCAATTACTATTGTATTTGCGATGGGGATGGTCTTTTCTGCCATTCGCTGGCGTTACCATCAACTCACGCCATTTGATACCACTATCAATGTCCCTTTCGATGTCAGTATCCCAATGAATAAACGCAGCAATACAATGATGGTATTCCCGATTGCGATTTTAGGTATCATACTGATTGTATTAAGCCAAAGCCTAGGAATGTTTTTATTCGTATTCGCTGTTTTCTTAGGTTTCTTTGGTAAAAAAGCCAGTGCCACTACCTATTTAGCGATTAAAGATAACCATTTTTATATTCGCCCGAATATCTTTGCTTATTGTTACCGTATTCCACTCAAGGATGTGTTCTACGTAAAAAGCGAGAAAGGAAAATTATTTTTCACAGCTAAAGTGGAAGGTTCTAATATTCAGCTCTCTGCTAATCCTACAAATATGGCACCTGAAGATCAGGCAAGCATTGAAAAATTATTAAGCCGAGTGCAGAAATAATCACAAAAAAAGCCAGTTCCTAAATTAACGAACTGGCTTTTTTCATATTTTAAACGAGTTTTTTATTAATTACTTTTGGCGACGTGCAATCACTGCATCGGATAACTGTCGTAAAACTTTTTCCGTATCATCCCAGCCAATACATGCATCCGTGACACTTTTGCCGTAAACCAAAGGCTCGCCAGATTCTAAATTCTGGTTACCTTCAACTAAGTGACTTTCAATCATCACGCCCGTAATTGAGCGATCGCCATTGCTCAGCTGTGCGCTAACATCCGTTGCAACTTCCATCTGTTTTTCAAATTTCTTGCTGCTGTTAGCATGGCTAAAATCGATCATAATGCTTGGGATAAGCCCTGCGTTCGTCAGCCCTTCACGCACCTCTTTAACATGTTCAGCGCTGTAATTTGGCGTTTTACCACCACGTAAAATAATATGGCAGTCAGGGTTTCCGCTGGTATTCACGATAGCTGAATGACCCCATTTAGTGACCGATAAGAAACTGTGCGCTGAACGCGCGGAATTAATCGCATCAATCGCAATTTTAATCGTGCCATCGGTACCATTTTTAAAACCAACCGGGCAAGACAAGCCAGACGCTAACTCTCGGTGGATTTGTGATTCAGTTGTACGCGCACCAATGGCGCCCCAGCTCATTAAATCCGCCACATATTGTGGGCTGATCACATCGAGGAATTCACCTGCCGTTGGTAAGCCCTGGTCGTTGATCGTTAACAGCAGCTCGCGCGCAATACGTAAGCCTTCGTTAATATCAAAACTATGATCCATATGAGGATCGTTAATTAATCCTTTCCAACCAACGGTAGTACGCGGTTTTTCAAAATAAACTCGCATCACGATTTCTAAAGAACCTTTTAACTCTTCGCGTAATTTTTTCAAGCGCTCAGCATACTCTAAAGCCGCTTTTGTATCGTGAATAGAACATGGACCAATAACAACCACAAGACGGTCATCTTTTCCTACTAGGATATTATGAATAGCATGACGAGCTTCATGAACGGTAAACGCCGCTTTATCGGTTGCTGGAAATTTTTCGAGCAGTGCAATAGGGGGTAATAATTCTTTGATTTGTTTTATTCTGACGTCATCGTTCTGATAGTTCATACTGGTATATCCAATGTTTATTATTTTTCCTAAAGTTGAGTTACATACCTTTTTGAGTCTCAATAGCTAACAATTAACTTAAAATGCGACAGGTATCGAATTTTCAATCTAACTGTTCCCTAGCCATCTGTAAACAGCCAAAATGGCAAGATAATCACTCATTATTCCGCTTCTGATTATAAAATGAGGTGAAACAGTGATATCTAGCACAATAGCTAAACAGTTGAGGGATAATACAGAGTAAAAATATAAAGAAACGGCCAAATAACGATGATGTTACTTTAGCCGTTTTTTGCATTTTTTCCTATTGAGTAATTGACTCAATAAGAAGTTTAGTCACGAGATAACGCCGTTGAGCCATTTTCTTTCGCGGATTTGATCCACAGCCGAGAACCATTCAATGCAATACCAAGCAGAATTAAATATTCCAGTGACATTGCATAAACGCCTTGGATAAAGAAAATCACAATGCTAATAACGTTAATCACCACCCAGAGTAGCCAGTTCTCAACATACTTGCGGGTCATTAAAATCATCGCAACCACAGATAACACTGTCATTGTGGAATCCCAGAATGGGAAAGCATCTGGGTCTATTGTTGGTAAAGTTAAATTAGCACCAAAGAGGTTTAATAATTCAACGGCCCAAGTCGCAAGGCGTCCAAATACTGCATCAATATTAAAAGTGAGGAAAATAATAGCTAAAACCGAAATGACCAGTGTCGTTAACGCTTTCGGCAGGCTTAGCCAGCGGATCTTCAACTCGACCTCTTGAGAGTTTGATACGCGACTCCACGCATACCAACCATAAATATTGGCGCCGAAGAAAAATACCTGTAAAAGCAAATTAGCGTATAACTGAATTTGGAAAAAAATCACTGCGAATAAGGTCACGTTAATGAGACCAAATAAGTAGTTGATGGTTTTTTCAAAGCTTGCCAATAGAATGCACAATAAACCCGCTATTGTGCCAACAGCTTCAATATACGAAAGGTCATAAATAGTTCCCCATACAGGGATCTGCACTAACGTATTTGCGGTGCTAAAAAACTCCATTTTCAAATCCTATTTATCATTCATCGTTAAAATAGCATTGCTCATCAATATCACACGGTTAACTTATTTGAAATTAAACCGCACATTTTTGGTTGTTATTTTAGACTTTCTGCAAACTTTAACATTTTATCCAATGGTAATAGGGCTTTTTCACGTAGCTGTGCGTCTACACGGATTTGATGCTCGATACCATTACCTTCTAAAGCCGCTGTAATCGCCTGTAAGCCATTCATCGCCATCCACGGGCAATGAGCACAAGTTCGGCATGTTGCCCCCTCACCTGCCGTTGGAGCGATATACAGTGACTTATCTGGACATGCTTGCTGCATTTTATAAAAAATACCTTTATCGGTCGCCACTATCATGGATGGGTTAGGCAACGTTTGTGCAGCTTTAATCAGTTGGCTAGTTGAACCGACCGCATCCGCTAAATCCACAATGGCTTGGGGGGACTCAGGATGAACCAGTACCGCCGCTTCAGGGTACATGGCTTTCATTTTCTCTAATGATTGAGTCTTAAATTCATCATGAACGATACAAGCCCCTTGCCAGCACAGAATATCCGCACCGGTTTGTTGTTGAACATAGCGCCCTAAGTGCTTATCCGGCGCCCAAATGATCTTTTCTCCGAGGCTATCTAAGTGTTCAATCAACTCCACAGCAATACTGGATGTCACGACCCAATCTGCGCGGGCTTTTACCGCGGCTGACGTGTTCGCATACACCACCACAGTTCTGTCAGGATGGGCATCACAGAAGCGAGCAAATTCTTCATCAGGGCAGCCAATATCCAGCGAACATTGCGCATCAAGTGTTGGCATCAAGACATTTTTTTCTGGGCTTAGGATTTTGGCTGTTTCCCCCATAAATCGTACCCCAGCAACAACCAGGGTTGATGCATCATGTCGAGCGCCAAAACGCGCCATTTCAAGGGAGTCGGCAACACAGCCGCCAGTTTCTTCGGCTAATGCTTGTATTTCAGGATCGGTATAGTAATGGGCGACAATCACCGCATTTTTTTCGACCAATAATTGCTTAATACGCTCACGGTAAAACGCTTTCTGATCGGTATTTAACGGTGCTGGTTTAGGAGGAAAAGGATAAACAGCATGGTCAAAATCGATAAACTCGCTCATTTCTTGCCTCTGTTTAGCAGAAAGTTATTTTATGCCTAAAAATATCCATAAAACCCCTAATTCCGCATATTTTTGTTTTATATACTAAACAAGATACGCTTATTTGGCCAAGATGTCTCCAACCTTTTCACCTATGAGCGAATGATTTTACCGTAGCGCCCTTTTTCACGATTTGTTTTTCGCTTTTCTCCTCATTTGTCGGTATCTTAGCGGCTTCTGTTAACTCCAATAGGCTAGTTATGGAATCACCTGCAACGCTATTAAATAAAATAATTTCTATTTCATTACTCGAACCTAGAATTGAAGCCGTCATACTGACGGGCTCTAGAGGGCGAGAATTAGACATCGATGGCTATTCAGACATTGATATTGAGCTCATTGGCCATGGTGTGACTGCACTTTTCAATGATAAGCAATGGGTTAGCCTTATTGCCACTCCATTAATCGCATTACATTTAGAAAATGGTGGTGAAAATGAGCCAGAAAATCCCACCTGTTTAGTGATTTATGAAGAAGGACGCAAAGTTGATTTTACATTTGCAGAACCTTCTCGATTACTCAAAATGCAGCAACAAGGGTTAGATAGTACTTACTCACGTGGTTTTATGGTGCTATTAGATAAAACTGGGATCACAGATGCATTACCGTCACCTAAGCCTAGTGTATTAAAGCCCGCGCCGTTGAGTGAGCATCAGTTTAATGAGCTGGTTACGGATTTTTGGTTTGAAGCTCACCAAGTGGCAATTGCATTAACGCGTAATGAGCTATGGAGCGCTTGGTCAAGAAGTACTGACATGAAACGTTTCTTTCTCAGCTTACTTGAGCAAACTGTTGCTCATGGAAATAAACAACACGATGTTTGGTATAACGGTAAACATTACCAACAATGGATGCCAGAGCATGTTATTCAAGCCACTGAAACGATTTTTGACTGCGGTACTGCGCAAAAAGCTGCATTATCTCTACATTGCTTGATGGGTCATTTTATGGAAGCGATGACTGAGGCCATTAAACTGTTTGGTTATCAAGATAACCGAGCGGTGGGTTTAAAGGTGCAAGAAATCGTTATCGGGATCTTAAAGGATAATGGGTTAATTCCTGAAAATCTGGAATAAATGGTATTAGGCTGGCGAGGGAATGCTGGTTTTTTGGGATGAAAGTTGAGTGTTGGTATTAGCGTAAATTGCTCTTCGACTAAATTAGGAATAGTTGGAGTTAAGAGTGAATGCTAATGGGATTTTATTGAAGGAATTTTTTGAGATGGTGGGTCGTGCAGGATTCGAACCTGCGACCAATTGATTAAAAGTCAACTGCTCTACCAACTGAGCTAACGACCCATCTGAACTACTTGAATTGTTTACTGCTTTTAGATGGTGGGTCGTGCAGGATTCGAACCTGCGACCAATTGATTAAAAGTCAACTGCTCTACCAACTGAGCTAACGACCCATCTAATTTCTTGATTTTCTGTACTAATATAATATCGAGAACGTACAGGATTCTTCGACCTTCGGTCTCACCCTACGGGCTGAACCTGCAACCATCTTATTAACAGTTAACAATTCTACCAACTGAGCTAACGACCCATCTGAACTGCTTGAATTGTTTACTGCTTTTAGATGGTGGGTCGTGCAGGATTCGAACCTGCGACCAATTGATTAAAAGTCAACTGCTCTACCAACTGAGCTAACGACCCATCTAAATGTTTTTAGAATCAATGTTTAATCGATTCTTGCTGATATGACTCGGATTTATCAATCCGCGCTTTCTCGTATCAACGGCGGCTTATATTACTGATTTCTGACGAGGGTGCAATGGTTTTTTTTAAAAAAAAGATTAAGTGCACATTAAACATACGGATAACCCCGAAATATTCGGCTACATCGCTTCGGGGTTATCAATTACAGTGTACTGAGCTTCTTCTCTGCAAGTTTTGCACCAGAACTATTTGGGTATTGTTGTAATACCTGCTGGTAAACAGCCTTCGCTTTATCTTTCTGTCCCTTATCTTGCATGATCAAGCCCACTTTAAATAAGGCTTCACTGCTTTTTTGAGACTTCGGATACTGCTTAACTACAGTCGCAAAGTAGAATGCGGCGTCATCCTTGCTACCTTTGTTGTAGTTTAACTGTCCTAGCCAATAGTTGGCATTCGATTGATACCCAGATTTTGGATATGCTTTGATAAACCCTTGCAATGCACCAATCGCTTCATCAATCTGTGCTTTGGACTTACTTTCCATCGCCAGTTTAACGGCTGCGTTGTAATCATCTTTTTCATTACCACCGGAGCTTGCGGCTGGCGTATCTGAAGAAGGTGATTGCGCATTTGATGCACTAGTATCAGTTGCATCTGAAGAGCTTGAAGAATCACCACCACTCGCTTTGTCTAATTGCATGTACAAATCTTTTTGGCGCTCAACAACCTGATTCAATTTGTATTCACTTTCTTGAATCTGCCCACGTAACATATCAATATCACGTTGATTATCGGCTAATTGCTGCTGGATTTGATAAATAATTTGACCTTGAGAGCTAACAGCTGTCTCAAGTTGAGTGAGGCGGTCTGCGGAAGAACCCGATCCGACATTGTTGATTGGCGCTTGGGCAATAGCGGCCCAAGGGGCCGCTACGCCAACCAATAACGACAGACCAACTAGTAATTGTCTGAAGTTACTGTTCATAATAGATAATTTCGCTTATCTATTAGTATGCAATGACTGCACGACGGTTTTTCGCGTAGTCTGCTTCAGTGTGACCTAACACAGCTGGTTTTTCTTTACCGTAAGAAACCAGTGAAACTTGGTCACCTGAAACGCCTTTGCTTTGCAGATACATTTTAACTGCGTTAGCACGACGCTCGCCCAGTGCGATGTTGTATTCTGGAGTACCGCGCTCATCCGCATGACCTTCAACAACAACACGTACAGATGGGTTGCTACGCAGGAATGCTGCGTGTGCATCTAACATTTCAGCATACTCTGGAGATACGTTGTATTTATCGAAACCAAAGTAAACAGTGTTGTTCTGTTGCAGTTGTTCCATTTGCTGACGTGCCAGCTCTTCCGCAGACAGACCAGTGTTAGTTTGATTCATAGAAGAATCGTCACCAGTTTGGTCGTTGTTTTTGTTAGAGCTACAAGCTGCGACTGCCATGATTGGTAATGCGATCATCAGCCCTTTAAGCACTTTATTCAGTTGCATCGTTTTGATCCTTAATATTTTTGCCACACATTATTATTATGCATCACAGATACGGCGACCAGGCAGGGAATTTAACCTGTCCATCGGTTGCCGGAAGACGCGCTTTGAAACGCCCGTCGGTCGAAACTAGCTGCAATATAGTCCCCAAGCCTTGAGAGGAGCTATAAATTACCATAGTGCCGTTAGGTGCGATACTCGGCGTTTCATCTAGAAACGTTGACGTTAAATATTCAACGTTACCCGTTGCCAGATCCTGTTTGGCGATATGCTGCTGACCGCCCCCGGAGCTGACCATCACTAAGAAAGTTCCATCCGGGCTTACATCAGCATCCTGATTTTGCGATCCTTCATAGGAAACACGCACAGGACTACCACCATTAATATTCATTTTATAAATCTGCGGACGTCCTGCCTGATCAGAGGTATAAACTAAAGTTTGGCTATCCGGCATCCAGCTTGGTTCAGTATTGTTACTACGACCATCTGTTACTTGACGAATTTGACCACTACCTAAGTCCATCACATATAAATTCAGGCTGCCTGTCTTAGACAGAGCAAAAGCTAGTTTAGTCCCATCTGGTGAGAATGCAGGTGCCCCATTATGACGTGGGAATGATGCGACCTGACGAACAGCACCACTTGATAGAGTCTGAATAACTAGCGCAGAACTACCACTTTCAAACGTTACGTACGCAATCTTTTGGCCATCTGGTGACCAAGCTGGCGACATTAAAGGTTCTGGCGAACGGTGAACCGTAAATTGGTTAAAACCGTCATAGTCAGAAACTCGTAATTCAAACGGATATTGACCGCCGTTGGTCTTCACCACGTAAGCAATACGCGTACGGAAAGCACCACGGATACCAGTCAATTTCTCAAATACTTCATCACTTGCAGTATGCGCTGCATAGCGTAACCAATCTTTGGTCACTTTAAACTGGTTTTGCGCTAAAACTGCACCAGGGTTAGCGGCAACATCCACTAACTGATAGCTAACAACAAAGCTACCATCAGCTGCTGGTTGAACTTGACCAACAACAACCGCGTTAATACCTAACGCAGTCCAAGCCTCTGGCGTCACTTCTGAAGCCGTGCCTGGTTGCTGAGGCATGCGACTTGGTTCAATAGGGTTAAATTTACCGCTATTGCGTAAATCAGCACCAACAATTCCGCCTACTTCTTGTGGTGGTGCACCTGCGCCAGCCCATTTAAATGGGACAACGCCGATTGGCTGAGCTGAGTTAACACCTTCAGTAATCTCAATACGGATCTCTGCCTGAGCAACGGTAGCCCATAGCATTAAGAACCCGAGAACTATTTTAAACGCATGCTTCATCCTAATCTCCCTTACTGCGATATTCACCACCGCAATAATTCGCTGAATTTTAACAAAGGTATACTAACAAAACTAGATAGCACACAAACTATTTATTACATTGCCTCAAAATTTACAATACAGACTGCTCTGACTTATTGAAAATCAAGGCTTAAATACCAATGTGCTACCCGATTTATTAAACGTATCATAGACCTCTCTGCTAGGTGGTTTTGGCATAGTCGCAAGTTTTGCTGCTCTCATTGCCGCTTCACATAACGCAGGATCATTTGCTGGATTATTTTTCGGTGAAATATTCACCAACAATCCATCTGGTGCTAACTTCAATTGCAATTCACAAGTACGTCCACGATAACTTTCTGAATCATAGAATTTACTTTGAACTGCAGCCTTTATTTTACCGGCATAGCTATCAACATCAGCATTTGATGCGCCTGATTTTTTACCACCACCGCTACCCGCAGCCGTTTGTCCACCTTGCTTGCTTGGTCCTGATGCAGTTAAATCACCCAGCAAATCATCAACCGATGATGCGCTTTTCGCAGCTTCAGCTTTGGCTTTCGCAGCTTTTGCTTTAGCTTCTTTGTCCGCTTTTTCTTTAGCTTCTTTATCTGCCTTAGCTTTAGCTTCTTTTTCAGCTTTTGCTTTAGCATCAGCATCCGCTTTGGCTTTAGCTTCTTTGTCTGCTTTAGCTTTAGCGTCCGCTTCCGCTTTTTCTTTAGCTTCTTTTTCTGCCTTAGCCTTAGCAGCTTCAGCTTCTTTCTTAGCTTGTGCGTCAGCTTTTTCTTTCGCTGCCGCTTGTTCTTTCACGAGTTTTTCTTTTTCAGCTTTGGCTTGAGCAGCGGCTTCTTCCGCTATTTTTTGCTCTTCCTTCGCTTTTTTAGCCGCGTCTAAGGCTTGTTTTTTCTGCTCTTCAGCTTGTTTCTGCTGCTGTTCCGTTTCTCGCTGAGTTTGAATCCGTTCTTCTTCAAGTTTTTGCAGACGTTTTTGTTCCTGCTCTTGCTTTTCTCTTAGCTCAGCATCTTGTTTTTGTTGCTGTTCTTTACGCTCTTTAGCGGCTTGTTGGGCGCTTTTTTGCTGCTGTTGAGATTGATTATATTGCTCAACAACTGCACCAGGGTCGACCATCACTGCATCAATGACAGTCCCCTCTTCCCCACCGCCGCCAAGTTGGACGACAGTCACTAAAGAGCCTATAACAATTAAAGCGACCAGTAAGATGTGCAATCCAATTGACACCATTAATGAGCGCTTCAAGTCATCCTGTTTCTCTTTTGTCTTTCCCACTCTGGTTTCCAAAAAAAGAATCGATTCTTTTCAATTATATCTGCGCCGCTCTCAAAGTGGCGTCAGCAAATTAAATAGGTTGAGTCATCAAACCAACAGATTTGATCCCAGCACTGTGTAACATATTCAGCGCCTTAATGACTTCGTCATAAGGAACTTCTTTCGCACCACCAATTAGAAAAATCGTTTTCGGATTTTTTTCTAACTGCTCTTTTGCGACCGCTGAAATTTGTTCAGGTGGCAGTAATTCCATGCGCTCACCATCGACCAATAAATTATATTGATCAACACCCGCCACTTCTAAAATAACGGGGGGATTATCACTGGATGAGACGGTTTGGGTATCTGTTGCATCCGGCAAGTCAACTTCCACGCTCTGAGAAATAATGGGTGCCGTTGCCATGAAAATCAGCAAAAGCACCAACAATACGTCCAGTAATGGAACAATGTTGATTTCGGATTTTAGCTCACGTCTGCGTCTACTATTGCGCGCCATTCGCTTTTCTCCCTCGTCTTATTTCTTATCAGCCGAGAATGCTTGACGATGCAAGATAGCGAGGAATTCTTCCATAAAGTTATCGTAGCTTTGCTCAAGTTTATTCACACGTAAGTTTAAACGGTTGTATGCCATAACAGCTGGGATTGCAGCGAATAGACCGATTGCTGTTGCGATCAGAGCTTCCGCAATACCCGGAGCAACCATTTGCAATGTTGCTTGTTTTACCGCACCCAGTGCGATAAATGCGTGCATGATCCCCCAAACGGTACCAAACAGACCGATATAAGGGCTAATTGACCCTACGGTACCTAAAAATGGGATATGCGACTCAACGGATTCCAACTCACGGTTCATGGAAATACGCATAGCACGAGATGCACCAGTAACTACCGCATCTGGCGCATGAATATTAGCTTGATGTAAGCGAACAAACTCTTTGAAGCCAGAGTAAAAAATTTGCTCTGCACCACCTAATGCATCACGGCGAGCTTGGCTTTCTTTATATAAGCGGGACAGCTCAATACCTGACCAGAATTTATCTTCAAATGCTTCCGCTTCGCGCGTGGCGGCATTTAAAACTTTAGTTCTCTGGATAATAATCGCCCACGATGCAATAGAAAAACCGATCAAAACGAACATAATCAGCTGAACCAATAGGCTCGCTTTTAGGAATAAATCCAAGATATTCATGTCAGTCACTGCTTAAACTCCGCGACAATAGACTTAGGAAGCGCTTTCGGCTTCATTTTAGATGTGTCCACACAAGCAATTAGGGCTGTTGCCCCACAAAGCAAGTTACCTTGCAAATCAACTAACCTTTGCTGAAAGAGTAAAGAAGCGCGTTTAATTTCAACAATTTCCGTTTCCACTTCCAGCAGGTCATCTAACCGAGCGCCCTTAATAAAATCAATTGTCATACTACGAACGACAAAACCAAGGTTCTCAGCGAGTAAACTTTGTTGGTTAATACCTTTATTCCGCAACATTTCCGTTCTTGCCCGCTCAAAAAAAGCCAGATAACGAGCATGGTATACAACTCCGCCCGCATCTGTATCTTCATAATACACGCGAACAGGCCAGCGAAATAACATAAAAAACCACTCCGTCTTAGGTTAAATTAATTAACGGTGTCACTATACGCAAGACAGTGCCGCTTTGGAATCACTTTGCAGGTAAAGATATCAAAAATAATTGCGGGTCGCATGACCCACAATCTGAATTTAGATTAACTAAAGACTTTTACAAGTCCCCAGATAAGAATGATGGCGGCAGGTAATGGATGGAACAGCACTCGCCACGTCAATTTGTTAGGTAGGAAACCCACTCCAAAAATGATGGCGCTGCAAGTTGCCCATATCATGAGAAGACCTTGCCAGATTGGAAATGCACTGGTATTGGCTGCAAACAGGGAAGGATCCCACATTACTGCACCAGCGGTTACTAAAGCTAATATAAGGATAAGGGCCCTTATCGGGCCCTTTCCTAATAGCTGATAGGATTTATCCATCAGCATACTATTTACTCACCATCTTTAGCTGTTTTAGCTTCTTTTGCACTTTCAGAGTGCTCAAGGGCTAATGCTGCAATCACTGCAAAACTACAAGCTAACAGAGTGCCGAGGATCCAGGCGAAATACCACATATGTTATGCTCCTTAATACAGTGAATGCTTGTTGCTTTCGATGAAGTTTTTGTCCAAACGACCAAACATTTTGTAGTAACACCACGCGGTGTAGCACAGGATGATTGGAACAAAAATGATAGCAACAACAGTCATAACTTGCAGAGTGAACAGGCTAGATGTCGCATCCCACATGGTCAAACTTGCATTTGGCATGATGCTTGAAGGCATGACGAATGGGAACATTGCAACACCACATGTCAAGATAATGCACGCGATAGTCAATGATGAGAACAGGAACGCCCAACCATTTTTATCTGCTTTAGTTGCAATCATCGTTAACAGTGGTAATGCCAGACCCAGGCCAGGTAAAGCCCACAGGATTGGATACGTATTAAAGTTAGTTAACCATGCACCAGAAACAACTTCTACAGTTTTGTTCAGTGGGTTAGACGGGCTTAATGTATCAATCGTTGAAGTCACAACATAACCATCGATACCCATCACTAACCATACGCCAGCACCAGCAAAAGCAGCTAAAGTGATAAACGCACAGATGTAAGTTGCTTTACGGGTACGTAAGTGCAGTTCGCCAGTTGTACGCATTTGCAAATAAGTTGCACCTTGGGTAACAATCATCATTAAACCGACAACACCAGCTAACAGACCGTATGGGTTCAGCAGACCAAACAGGTTACCTGTATAAGTCAGATACTGCTGGTTATCGATTTGCAGTGGAACACCCAGTAACAGGTTACCAAACGCAACACCGATAACTAACGGAGGCACGAAACCACCGATAAACAGACCCCAGTCCCACATGCTACGCCATTTTGGGTTCTCCAGTTTAGAACGGTAGTCGAAACCAACCGGACGGAAGAACAATGCAGCTAATACCAAAATCATAGCGACATAGAAGCCAGAGAATGAAGCAGCATAAACCTGAGGCCATGCAGCGAACATTGCACCACCCGCTGTGATTAACCAAACTTGGTTACCATCCCAGTGCGGTGCTACTGAGTTAATCATAACGCGGCGTTCAGTATCTGTTTTACCTAAGATAGGTAATAAGAAGCCTACGCCCATGTCAAAGCCATCCGTGACGGCAAATCCAATCAGCAGTACGCCGATAAGGATCCACCACACAAATCGAAGAACTTCATAATCAAACATAAGTGGACTCCTGTTTACTGAACGTCGTGTGCTGAACTATTTTTCTGTTCAAAATGGTAACGACCGGTTTTCAGGCTGCTAGGCCCTTTGCGAGCGAATTTGAACATTAAGAACATTTCGGCAATCAAGAACAGTGTATACAGACCACAGATCAGAGCCATAGAGAAGATCAGGTCTTGTGGGGTTAAGTTAGAGTGTGCGACCGAAACCGGTAACACTTCACCAATTGCCCACGGTTGACGACCATACTCAGCCACGAACCAGCCTGATTCAATAGCAATCCATGGTAATGGAATACCAAACAGAGCCAGACGAAGCAGCAGTTTGCTCTTACCAATACGGTTACGAACAACTGACAGGAATGACCAACCGATGATTAACAGTAACGCGAAGCCGACTGCAACCATGATACGGAATGCCCAGAACAGTGGTGCAACATTAGGAATACTGTCTTTAACCGCTTTCTGAATTTGTTCTTCTGTCGCATCAACAACGTTTGGTGTGTATTGTTTTAACAGAAGACCATAGCCAAGGTCTTTTTTACTTGCTTCGAACGCAGCACGCAGTTCTGGGCTCTTATCACCAGCTAACAGCTGTTGTAATTGACCATAAGAAACCATACCGTTACGGATACGGACTTCGTGTTGCTTCATCAGATCTTTCAGACCTAATACTGGCGTGTCGATAGAACGCGTTGCAATAATACCCATCGCCCATGGAATTGAGATAGAGAATGTATTCTCTTGTTTCTCATTGCTTGGGAATGCGATTAGGTTAAATGCAGCTGGAGGCGCATGGGTTTCCCACTCTGCTTCAACAGCGGCCAGCTTCGTTTTCTGCACGTCACCCATTTCGTAACCTGATTCATCACCAAGAACGATAACAGAAAGAACGGCAGCCATACCAAAGCTTGCAGCAATTGCAAAAGAGCGCTTAGCGAATGCCAAGTCACGACCTTTAAGCATATAGTAAGAGCTGATACCCAGAATGAACATGGCACCAGTACAATAACCAGCAGCAACTGTGTGAACGAATTTAACTTGCGCAACAGGGTTCAGGACTAGCTCAGAGAAGCTAACCATTTCCATACGCATTGTTTCGTAGTTGAAGTCTGCAGCGATAGGGTTTTGCATCCAACCGTTCGCAACCAGAATCCACAGCGCAGAGAAGTTAGAACCTAAAGCCACTAACCAAGTCACCGCAAGGTGCTGAGTTTTGCTTAAACGATCCCAACCGAAGAAGAATAAACCAACAAAGGTAGATTCTAAGAAGAATGCCATCAGACCTTCGATTGCCAGAGGCGCACCGAAGATATCTCCAACATAGTGGGCGTAGTATGACCAGTTAGTCCCGAATTGGAACTCCATAGTCAGACCAGTCGCAACACCCAGAGCGAAGTTAATACCAAATAACTTGCCCCAGAACTTAGTCATATCTTTATAAATTTGTTTACCAGACAGCACATATACCGTCTCCATAATCGCAAGCAAAAACGCCATACCGAGCGTTAATGGAACGAACAGGAAGTGATACATCGCAGTTAAGGCAAACTGTAATCGTGACAGTTCGACAATATCAAACATCTTGACTCCTTGCTCCTAGCAGGAAGACACCGACTTGCGGCAACCCAGCTTCCAGTGTTAAACAGGAAAGCCTCTTAACTACCAGCAAAAAATGCCTCAAAACAACAAATAATTAACAAAAGTAAAAGAAAAAACCTACCATAATAATAGTACGCTTATCTTCACATACAATAAACTTCTTTTACGTGATTCAGATTTGAATTCTGAAGTTATATCAATAATTATACCCTTTAATAGAAAAATGAGTATTTGATCGAGCACCAATTTAAGCAATTTGAGCAAATAAAGCTAGTGGTAATAAATTGATTTACGTCAATTTTTTCTCACTTGTTAATTGATTGCGTCCCGATTCAAATAATAGTTAGCCAGTTGTTAACTATCTGTTATTTTAATTGATATAGGTTTTTTTACTTTTTTAATAAGATTAAAACAAAATGATAACTTTTGTTTTTTTCAATCTAAAAAAGAATGTTTATTTATAATAGCAGCCCATTTCTAAATTATTACTTTATTTATTAATAAAGATAATTATCGTAGAAAAAGCTCTATATTCAGTTAATCAAAATAATTTCAAAATAAAAAATTGATCTAATATCAAATTAGACTTTTTTCATTTTGTGCTATTTCATATTCAATAATAAACTTACTCAAAACTTACTATTTATGCTGATTTATTTTGGTATTACTCATTAAAAATCCTACCTTTTAAGCTTTTAGTAGGAATGACATGAAATAAGTACAATCATTAGCCATAAAAAAACCCGTACTTCCTAGAAAGCACGGGCTTCGTCTCTTACGTTATACGAGCTATAAGCTCATATTGCGCTTATTTGTTTAGCATAGACTTCACAGCATCGCCGATATCAGCCAAGCTACGTACAGTTTTCACGCCAGCGGCTTCTAAAGCAGCAAATTTCTCGTCGGCAGTACCTTTACCACCAGCGATAATTGCACCAGCATGTCCCATACGCTTACCTTTAGGTGCAGTCACACCCGCGATATAGCCAACAACAGGCTTAGTAACGTGTTCTTTGATGTATGCAGCCGCTTCTTCTTCCGCGTTACCACCGATTTCACCGATCATCACGATCGCTTCAGTTTGTGGGTCTTCTTGGAATAATTTCAGGATATCGATAAAGTTTGAACCAGGAATTGGGTCACCACCGATACCAACACAAGTAGATTGGCCTAAACCTGCATCCGTTGTTTGTTTTACCGCTTCATAAGTCAGTGTACCTGAGCGTGAAACAATACCAACTTTACCTGGCATATGAATGTGGCCAGGTTGGATACCGATTTTGCACTCGCCCGGAGTGATAACACCTGGGCAGTTAGGGCCAATCATACGAACGCCAGCTTCGTCTAATTTCACTTTAACAGTCAGCATATCCAGTGTTGGAATACCTTCTGTGATAGTGATGATCAGTTTGATACCTGCATCAATCGCTTCAAGGATAGAATCCTTACAAAATGGTGCTGGCACGTAGATAACAGATGCTGTTGCACCCGTTGCTTCTACTGCTTCACGCACAGTGTTAAATACCGGTAAACCTAGGTGAGTTGTACCACCTTTACCTGGCGTTACACCGCCAACCATTTTTGTACCGTAAGCAATAGCTTGTTCGGAGTGGAAAGTACCTTGACCGCCAGTGAATCCTTGGCAAATTACTTTGGTGTTTTTATCGATTAAAATAGACATTATTTAGCCTCCGCCGCTGCTACTGCTTTCTTAGCTGCATCTGTCAGGCTGTTTGCAGCGATAATATTTAAGCCGCTGTCTGCCAGTTTTTTCGCACCTAACTCTGCATTGTTACCTTCTAAACGTACAACTACTGGTACATTCACGCCAACTTCTTCTACTGCACCAATGATGCCGTCTGCAATCAGGTCACAGCGAACGATACCACCAAAAATGTTTACGAATACAGCTTTAACGCTCTTATCTGAAAGAATGATTTTAAACGCTTCAGTTACGCGCTCTTTGGTTGCACCGCCACCAACGTCAAGGAAGTTAGCTGGCGCACCGCCGTGCAGTTTAACGATATCCATGGTACCCATTGCAAGGCCCGCACCGTTAACCATACAACCGATGTTACCATCCAGAGCAACGTAGTTAAGTTCCCATTTAGCTGCTTGAGCTTCACGCGCATCTTCTTGAGATGGATCGTGCATTTCACGCATTTCAGCTTGACGATACAGAGCGTTGCTATCCACGCCTAATTTACCGTCTAAGCAAACTAAATCGCCTTCAGTATTGATAACTAATGGGTTAACTTCGATCAGCGCTAAATCGCGCTCTAAGAACATGGTCGCTAAGCCCATGAAGATTTTAGCGAATTGGCTAACTTGTTTGCCAGTTAAGCCTAATTTGAATGCGAGTTCACGACCTTGATATGGCATTGGGCCAGTCAGTGGATCGATAACAGCTTTGTGGATCAGATCTGGTGTTTCTTCAGCAACTTTTTCAATTTCAACGCCGCCTTCCGTTGAAGCCATGAATACAACACGACGTGTACCACGGTCAACGACTGCACCTAAATACAGTTCTTTAGCGATGTCAGTCGCGCTTTCAACCAAAATTTGGTTAACCGGCTGACCATTTGCATCAGTTTGGTAAGTAACCAGATTCTTACCTAACCATTTCTCAGCAAATTCACGGATGTCATTGATATCTTTTGTAACTTTTACGCCGCCAGCTTTACCACGTCCACCTGCGTGAACTTGGCATTTGATAACCCATGGACCATTACCGATTTTTTTCGCCGCAGCTACTGCTTCTTCTACTGATGAACAGGCATAACCAGTTGGTGCTGGTAAACCATAGCGTGTAAAAAGCTGTTTTGCCTGATACTCGTGTAAATTCATGATGTTCTATCCATAATTGAGTCTGGAGGAGCGTTTATCGCCCCTTGCAATTGTTACAGATTTAGCAGCCAGCGAACTGGCTGCATCGGTTACCTCAGACCGGACAGGTTGTCCCCCTGCCCTGTTATGTTTCTATACGTCTAGCAGTAAACGAGTTGGATCTTCCAACATATCTTTGATAGCCACTAAGAAGCCAACTGATTCACGACCATCAATTAAACGGTGGTCATAAGACAGTGCTAAATACATCATTGGAAGAATTTCTACCTTACCATTAACAGCCATTGGGCGGTCTTTGATGGCATGCATGCCTAAGATTGCGCTTTGTGGTGGGTTAATGATTGGAGTAGACATCAGAGAACCGAACACACCACCGTTAGTGATAGTGAAGTTACCGCCACTTAAATCTTCAACAGTTAATTTACCGTCGCGACCTTTGACAGCCAGCTCTTTAATATTTTTCTCAATATCAGCCATGCTCATTGCATCCACATCACGCAGAACTGGTGTTACCAGGCCACGCGGTGTTGATACCGCAATACTAATATCGAAATAGTTATGGTAAACCACGTCAGAACCATCGATAGAAGCGTTCACTTCTGGATAGCGTTTCAGTGCTTCAACCGCCGCCTTAATGTAGAAAGACATAAAGCCTAAACGTACACCATGACGTTTTTCGAATGCTTCACCGTACTGTGCACGCAGGTCTTTGATAGGCTGCATGTTGATTTCGTTGAAAGTTGTTAACATCGCCGTGCTGTTTTTCGCTTCCAACAGACGTTCTGCAATACGTTTACGCAGACGAGTCATCGGAACACGTTTTTCACTACGGTGAGCTAATGGTGCTTGAGCTGCTGCTGGTGCTTGAGCCGCAGGTGCCGCTGCAGGCTTAGCTGCTAAATGTTTTTCAACATCTTCACGAGTCAGACGACCACCAACACCAGTCCCTTTGATATCAGCAGGGTTCAGGTTGTGCTCAGCGACCAGACGACGAATCGCTGGGCTCAGTGCATCGTTGCTTTCTTCTTCTAAGCTCGCCGTTTGGCGTGCTGCTGGTGCAGGTGCTGCTTCTTTAACTTCAGCAGGGATACCTGTGCTATCGCCTAAACGAATGCGACCTAGTAACTGTTTAGATAAAACAGTTGCGCCTTCTTCTTCAATAATGGCTTCCAGAACACCTGCTTCACTTGCAGGAACTTCAAGAACAACTTTGTCTGTTTCGATCTCAACCAGAACTTCGTCACGCTGAACACTGTCACCTGGTTTTTTATGCCATGTGGCAACCGCTGCATCAGCGACGGATTCAGGAAGATCGGGAACAAGAATTTCTACGCTACTCATTTTCTATCCTTTAATTATGCAATGTTCAAAGCGTCATTAACCAGGGCTGCTTGTTGTTCCTGGTGAACGGAGGTATAACCAACTGCTGGAGAAGAAGAAGCTGCTCGACCCGCATAACGTAAAGTTGCGCCTGCTGGGATAGCTTCATGGAAATTGTGCTGGCTGCAATACCAAGCACCTTGGTTCAGTGGCTCTTCTTGGCACCAAACGAAATCTTTCACATGAGCATACTGAGCGAATACTTTTTGGATATCTTCGCGTGGGAACGGATACAGCTGTTCAATACGCACGATAGCCACATCTTTTTGCTCTTTCTTACGACGTTGTTCTAATAAATCGTAATAAACTTTACCGGAACACATAACGACGCGTTTCACATCTTTCGGATTAATTTCGTCAATTTCACCGATAACTGGTTGGAATGAACCATTCGCCAGCTCATCCATGCTAGAAACTGCTAATGGATGACGTAACAGTGACTTAGGTGACATAACAATCAGAGGACGACGCATATCGCGCAGTGCTTGACGGCGTAACATGTGGTAAACCTGAGCTGGTGTTGATGGCACGCACACTTGCATGTTTTGATCCGCACACAGTTGCAGGTAACGCTCTAAACGCGCAGAGGAGTGCTCTGGGCCCTGACCTTCATAACCATGAGGCAGTAACATGACCAGACCACACATACGACCCCATTTTTGCTCACCTGAGCTAATGAATTGGTCGATAACAACTTGCGCACAGTTAGCAAAGTCACCGAACTGAGCTTCCCAAATAGTCAGTGCGCGCGGTTCAGTTGTTGCATAGCCATACTCAAATGCCAATACTGCGTTTTCAGTCAGAACAGAATCCCAAACGTTGAATACGCCTTGACCACTATGAACATTTTGCAGAGGCACGTACACAGAACCATTGGTTTGGTTGTGAACAACTGCATGACGGTGGAAGAACGTACCACGACCCGCATCTTCACCAGATAAACGGATTGGAATACCTTCATCGACTAACGTACCGTAAGCCAGAGTTTCTGCGGCACCCCAATCGAGTAATTTTTCGCCTTTCGCCATTTCAGCGCGGTCAGAATAAATTTTCTCAACACGAGATTGCGCAACGATGCCTTCAGGGATCGTGCTCAGCTTAGTTGCTAACTCAGTTAAACGTTTAATATCGTAGTTAGATTTGTATTGCTCATTCCACTCATGGTTTAAGTACGGTTCCCATGTGTAAGAATGCAGACCCATTTCACGATATTCTTCAACAACACAGTCACCACGGTCTAACGCGTCACGATACAAGTTAACCATTTCAGTGACTTCATTCGCAGAAACCACGCCAGCTTCGATTAAACGGTCTGCGTAGATTTTACGTGGAGTTGGATGCTGTTTGATTTTTTGGTACATGATTGGCTGAGTTGCACTTGGCTCATCAGCTTCGTTGTGGCCATGACGGCGGTAACACACTAAGTCGATCATAACATCGCGCTTAAAGGTGTTACGGAAATCTAAGGCTAAGCGAGTCACAAATGCGACCGCTTCAGGGTCATCAGCATTAACGTGGAAAATAGGTGCCTGCACCATTTTCACGATATCAGTACAGTATTCTGTTGAACGCGTGTCTTTCGGGTTTGAGGTTGTGAAACCAACTTGGTTGTTGATAACGATACGCATGGTACCGCCAACTTCATAACCACGAGCCTGAGACATGTTCAGGGTTTCTTGTACAACACCTTGGCCAGTTACCGCTGAGTCACCGTGAATGGTGATTGGCAGAACCATGTTGCTGCGACCTTCGTCCAGACGGTCACGGCGAGCACGTACAGAACCGATAACCACAGGGCTTACGATTTCTAAGTGTGATGGGTTAAATGCCAGTGCTAAGTGAACACGGGAACCCGCAGTTTCGAAATCAGAAGAGAAACCTTGGTGATATTTAACGTCACCAGCACTTGAATGGTCTTTATGCTTACCAGCAAATTCATCAAATAATTCAGCCGGTTTTTTACCCAGAATGTTGATCAGGACGTTTAGGCGGCCACGGTGCGCCATACCAAGCACCACTTCACGGGTGTCTTGTTTGCCTGCATGATGGATAAGATCCTTCAGCATAGGGATCAGCGCATCACCACCTTCTAAAGAGAAACGTTTTGCACCTGGGAATTTTGCACCAAGGTAACGCTCAAGACCTTCCGCTGCTGTTAATTCAGCTAAGAAGCGACGCTTTTCTTCTTTAGAAAATTGCTGCGCAACATTCACAGATTCTAAACGTTGTTGAATCCAACGTTTTTCTTCTGTGTTAGTAATGTGCATATATTCCGCACCAATGGAGCCGCAATAGATGCGTTTCAGGTGGTCATATAGCTCGCTGAGTTTCATGGTTTCTTTGCCAATTGCAAATGAACCCACGTTGAAAGTTTCGTCGAAATCTTCTTTGGTTAGGTTATGGAATGTAGGGTCCAGATCTGGAACGGCTTCGCGTTTCCAAAGTCCTAACGGGTCGAGATTTGCATTTTGATGTCCGCGGAAGCGGAAGGCATTGATAAGCTGCAAAACTTTAACTTGTTTTGCGTCGATCGTTGGATCGCTAACAGAGGTGTGGTAACGGGTAGAATCTTTTGCTAAGCGACGGAAGTATTCTCGTGCTTGCGAGTGTAATTGCTCACCGCTATTACCCGCTCCAGGTAGTTGCTGGAAGATTTCTCTCCATTCGACATCTACGGAATTAGGGTCAGTCAGATAATCTTCATAGAGCTGTTCTATATAAGACTGGTTCGCGCCTGCCAGAAAGCTTGAATCCAGCCAGTCCTTCATTACGCCGTTCTGCATTGTGATCCCTTAAGCTTTATAAGCTTTAGTTTTCGCCGTGGTTAACTAATCGCCGCATTTAAGCGACCTCGATAAAGGTTCTCTTGGACGTGCTTTTTGCATGTTCTCACTTTGGGAGTCCCTCTTATCAATTAAGGGTTTCCCTTTTAAGGAACCTTTAAAAACTGTCTACGGTTTTTAAAGGTTCCTTGCTTTCGCAAGTGTCTTCATCTGGTTTTGCAGTTGGCTTTTTACTTTCACTTTTTGACTTTTTACTTTACGTTTCAGTGATTCGATTTAAGACTTGTGTTTACTTTACGCTTATTTTTTACTTTAAGTACGTATTTTGTGCTATCTGAATTTAGCCTACGGCACCTAAGCGCCGCAGGCTGTATCGATTTAGGCGCTATGTTTCAATAACATAGACTTAATATGACCGATAGCTTTCGTTGGATTTAGTCCTTTAGGGCATACATTGACACAATTCATGATGCTATGACAGCGGAAAACACTAAAAGCGTCGTTCAGATCATCTAATCGTGAATCTGTTTCAGTATCGCGACTATCAATTAAGAATCTATATGCAGCTAGTAGACCTGCTGGACCGATAAATTTGTCCGGATTCCACCAGAAGGATGGGCATGAAGTTGAACAGCATGCACACAGAATACACTCGTAAAGACCATCAAGTTTTTCACGTTGTTCTGGTAGCTGTAAGTTTTCACGCGCCGGCGGATTCTTATTATCATTAAGAAGATACGGACGAATTTTTTCGTATTGAGTATAAAATTGTGTCATGTCGATGATCAGGTCACGAATCACTGGCAGACCTGGTAATGGACGGATCACAATTTTTTTACCACTACGGGTTAAAGCAGACAATGGCGTGATACAAGCCAGTCCGTTTTTACCGTTCATGTTCAGACCATCAGAACCACACACACCTTCACGGCAAGAACGACGGAATGAGAGTGTTGGATCTTGTTCTTTTAACTGAATTAACGCATCCAGCAGCATCATGTCACGCCCTTCTTTCACTTCAAGGGTGTAATCTTGCATGCGTGGCGCATTGTCTACATCAGGATTATAACGATAAATCGAAAATTCTAGTTTCATAGTTTATTTCTCCGCAACTGGATTAACACCACGCATTAATAAGTACGAATCTTCGGTGGGAAGGCTTCACGCAACTTAGGTTGCATGTTCACTTCACGACGAGTCATCGTTTCAGATTGCGGTAGATATAATGAGTGACATAACCAATTTGCATCATCACGATCTGGGAAGTCAAAGCGGCTATGAGCACCACGGCTCTCTGTACGGAAGTTTGCAGCTTGTGCCGTTGCATAAGCAGTTTCCATCAGGTTATCCAGCTCTAAACATTCGATACGTTGGGTATTGAACTCAGTTGAAGTGTCATCCAGACGCGCATTTTTCAGACGTTCACGGATTTCTTTCAGCTCTTCTAAGCCCTTCGCCATTGCATCCCCTTCACGGAATACGGAGAAGTTGTTCTGCATACAAGATTGCAGTGCTTTACGGATATCAGTTGGATCTTCACCCGTACGCGCATTTTCCCAACGATTGAAACGAGCCATTGCTGCATCGATGTCTGATTCAGATGCATCACGCATTGGACCTTGTTCCATGATGGATTCATTCAAGTGTAAACCAGCAGAACGACCAAATACCACGAGGTCAAGCAGGGAGTTACCGCCTAAACGGTTAGCGCCATGTACAGATACACAAGCAATCTCACCTACAGCAAACAGACCCGGAATCACTTCGTCTTCGCCTTTTTCGTTATAGCGAATCGCTTGACCCGTCACTTTAGTTGGAATACCACCCATCATATAGTGACACGTTGGGATAACTGGAATTGGCTCTTTAACTGGGTCAACGTGGGCAAAGGTACGAGATAATTCAAGGATACCCGGTAAGCGAGATTCCAGAACGTCTTTTCCTAAGTGATCCAGTTTCAGTTTCGCGTGTGGACCCCATGGGCCATCACAACCACGACCTTCACGGATTTCAATCATGATTGAACGTGCAACAACGTCGCGACCTGCAAGGTCTTTCGCGTTTGGTGCATAACGCTCCATGAAGCGCTCACCATCTTTATTCAGCAGGTAACCGCCTTCACCACGACAACCTTCTGTGACCAGAACACCTGCGCCAGCGATACCCGTTGGGTGGAATTGCCACATTTCCATATCTTGTAATGGAACACCAGCACGCACAGCCATACCAACACCGTCACCCGTATTGATGTGTGCGTTAGTGGTGGATTGGTAAATACGGCCTGCACCGCCCGTTGCTAAGATGGTTGCTTTCGCTTTGAAGTAAACCAACTCGCCCGTTTCCATGCAGATTGCAGTACAACCTACGATATCGCCATCTTGGTTTTTCACTAAATCCAGTGCATACCATTCAGAAAAAATCGTAGTGTGGTTTTTTAAGTTTTGCTGATACAGAGTATGTAACAGTGCGTGACCAGTACGGTCCGCTGCCGCAGCAGTACGTGCCGCTTGCTCGCCACCGAAATTCTTAGACTGACCACCGAATGGACGTTGATAAATACGGCCATCATCAAGACGAGAGAAAGGCAATCCCATATGTTCTAATTCAAGGATAGCTTCCGGTCCTGTTTTACACATGTATTCGATAGCGTCTTGGTCACCGATATAGTCGGAACCTTTAACAGTATCGTACATATGCCATTCCCAGTTGTCAGGGTGTGTGTTACCGAGTGCAACAGTGATACCACCTTGCGCTGACACAGTATGAGAACGAGTTGGAAATACTTTAGATAACAAAGCACAAGATAGGCCTTGTTGAGAAATTTGTAGTGCTGCGCGCATACCTGCACCGCCCGCACCGATAACGATAGCGTCAAACTCTCTGATTGGCAGATTCATTTTATGCACCCCACACAACAATTGTTCCGTAAATTAAGTAAGCCAGCAAACCAACCACGATGGCCAGTTGCAGCACTAGACGAATCGCCAGTGGCTTAACATAGTCAGTCAGTACTTGCCACATACCAATCCAGGCATGCACAAGAATCGAGAACAATGTGAGGATAGTGAATACTTTGGTCACAGAGGAGGCAAAGAAGCCACGCCATACTTCATAGGTAATATCATTAATCGCTACGAAGCCAACAATGTAGAGTACGTAGAGGACGATAACGATCGCCGAACCACGGATTAACAGCCAGTCCTGGATACCAGTACGGCCTAAAGCTGATGCATTACTTACCATACTAAGATCCCCGCCAGAATTGCCAGAATTACAGTAATTACAAATGTAATTTTTGCGGATGAGTTGCCCGCAGCAAGGGTTTCATCAACACAACCGAAATCCATCAGCATATGACGAATACCACCACAAATGTGGTAAGCCAGCGCTGTTAAGATCCCCCAAAGAATGAACTTAGCAAAAAAGCCAGTCATTATTTCAGACGCGTATTGAAAACCTTCTGGAGAGGAGAGAGAAGTCCCTAGCAACCAAAGCAGAATACCAACTGCGATGAGAGTAATGACGCCAGAGACACGGTGCAAGATCGAAGATATTGCAGTAATCGGAAAGTGAATCGTCTGCAAATCAAGGTTGACAGGTCTTTGTTTTTTCACAATTTTGCCCACACAGCTCTTTATTATTTTCCATCCTCCGGACCTGGGGTGGAAATCAGACAGCGACAGGGGTACAAAATGCAACTTAACACAAACTTTAATCCATCATGTTTGAATAAAGTTGCATACTGATCACGCTGGGAACTCCTACTCAGGGTAATCCGGAGACCTGGCGCCAGTATAAAGTCTTCACATTGCTATTACAATTCCCACACAAAAGGTTTGGAGACATTTAGCCCGAACAGTGAGAAGGATCACGATTTAAACATTTTATATAAATGTGCTTATCTTATTTGACAATGATTCAACATTTATCTTACATATATGCCTGACAGATTTATCTGAATACGTTACGGATGACCCAAAGTCGTGTAGTAATGTGAATGAGTATGCAAGTATAAACAAAAGTTATGAAAGTTGTTTCCCTTACCACAAATAATGATATTGTAGAGAAAACAACAAAAAAAGAACATAACGCCCTATACACTCGCAAACAACCTAACCACATTGTTATCGGTATTGATATTGGTTGCCGGATTTCAAGGTTTTATGTGATATCCCGCTGATTTTCTCAACACACCGATAGAACAATGCACAAAGACGCAGTATAACGCTGAGTTCTGGGTTGTTGAGTGTGGATTATCAAGCGCTAAGGAGACCGTAAATGGCTGATAACAAAGCTAAGATAATGACTGGAAGTAAAGGTGATTTCGAACTAGACATCCTAAGCCCGACCATTGGCCAAGATGTTATCGATGTACGAGCTTTAGGTTCTAAAGGGTTCTTCACATACGACCCCGGTTTTACTTCTACCGCATCCTGTGAGTCAAAAATTACCTATATCGATGGTGATAAAGGCGTTCTACTCCACCGTGGTTTCCCAATTGATCAACTCGCCACTCAAGCCTCATACCTTGAAGTCTGTTATATCCTGTTATACGGCGAAGCACCAACCCAAGAACAGTACAATACATTTAAAAATACGGTGACTCGCCACACCATGATCCATGAGCAAATCACTCGTATGCTTAATGGTTTCCGTCGTGATTCTCACCCAATGGCAGTTCTGTGTGGGGTAACAGGTGCTCTAGCGGCGTTCTACCACGATGCATTAGACGTTAATAACCCTCGCCACCGTGAAATCACCGCTTACCGTCTGCTGTCTAAAATGCCGACCGTTGCAGCGATGTGTTACAAATACTCTATCGGACAACCTTTTGTTTATCCTCGTAATAATTTATCTTACGCGGGTAACTTCTTGCATATGATGTTCTCGACCCCATGTGAAGAATATGTGGTTAACCCAGTACTTGAGCGCGCAATGGACCGTATTTTGATCCTGCACGCTGACCACGAACAAAACGCATCAACCTCAACAGTCCGTACCGCAGGTTCTTCCGGCGCTAACCCATTTGCGTGCATTGCAGCAGGTATCGCATCTCTGTGGGGGCCAGCTCATGGTGGTGCTAACGAAGCCTGCTTACGTATGCTTGAAGAAATTCAAACTGTTGAGCACATCCCAGCATTTATCGAACGTGCGAAAGATAAGAACGACTCTTTCCGCCTAATGGGCTTCGGTCACCGCGTTTATAAAAACCATGACCCGCGCGCTACCGTTATGCGTGAAACTTGCCATGAAGTCCTGAACGAGCTAGGTCTCAATGACAGCCTGCTTGAAGTGGCAATGGAATTAGAACGCATCGCGCTGAACGACCCGTACTTCATTGAGAAGAAACTGTACCCTAACGTTGACTTCTACTCAGGTATCATCCTGAAAGCAATGGGTATTCCATCTTCAATGTTCACGGTTATCTTCGCGATTGCACGTACCATTGGTTGGATTGCACATTGGAACGAAATGCACGATGAAGGTCTGAAAATTGCACGTCCTCGCCAACTGTACACTGGCTACGACAGACGTGAATTCAGCTCTGAGTTAGACAAAAAATAATTTAACTCACTCATCACTAAAGCCTCGAAGATTCGGGGCTTTTTAATTTCTAACATTCTATTTTTATTCTATTTTTTTAGTCTTGATTCGCCGCTGTATTCCCGAGGTGTCATCCCGCTCATTTTGCGGAAAAAACTAATAAATGCGCTGTCACTGGCTAAACCTAACTCTTGAGTAATAAATCCGTAAGTTTTCTCCTGCGCTAATAGCTCTATCCCTTTGATAAACCGCCATTGTTGACGCCACGCTTGATAGCTCATTCCTGTCTCTTTTAGAAAAACTCGAGTAATAGTTTTCTCACTGGCACCAACCGTTTGAGCTAATTGGTTCAAAGGTGGAGGAAGTCGTTCTAGATCAAGGGACTTAAAGCGCCGGTCCTGAGGTAAAGAAAGTAGCGTAGGCTCCGCGGTTGCACATTGTAATTCATCAATAAAAACAGGCAGTAACCTTGCTAGTCGCCCTTCTCGCCAGTCACTCTCAAAAGGCGCCACCGCGATGCGTTCCAGCAACTCTCGAAGCAAAGGAGAGATACTTAAAATAGACACCTGGCCAGATATTTGCTGCGCATATTCTTGGCTTAGGTAAACAGACCGATACCCTACCGAAGCACGCATTTGTGCTCGATGCTGTGTAAATGGCGGGATCCACGCGACTCTCCCCGGTGGTAGTAACGAAATTTCATTCTGTAAACTAATACGAATGCATCCTTGTTGTGTAAATAACAACTGCCCCATTTCATGGGTATGCGCCCCTGAGTCATGTTGCCCCATTTGGGCTGCAATCCCCAATACGGGGGCATCATACCAGTGAGTTTGAAACTCATCCGTCTGTAATAACCACGCCATAAATGTCTCTTTTTTGATATTTATTGTCTTTATTATTGTAATAAGACAAACAAAAAGCCACTAAACTTTGTGCCATTCCACATACTTTGAAAATAAATAGGTAAATCAGTATGGAACGCGTACTTTCTTTATCACTGGCGATCGCCCTAATGATGTTTCCGCAAATTGTCGAAACCATTTATAGCCCAGCGTTAACGGACATTGCGGCTGCATTTCAGGTGAATGCCGAGCAAGCTTCTCAAACGCTCTCGCTCTATTTCTTTGCTTTCGCTTTTGGTGTCGTATTTTGGGGCAGAATGTGCGATGTCATCGGTCGTCGTCCCACTATTTTGCTGGGGCTATTTCTATATGGTATTGCCTCTGTAAGCGCGCTTTTTGTCTCGTATTTCTATGGGTTACTGCTACTGCGTATGTTATCTGCGTTTGGTGCTGCAGTTGGCTCTATTGGCACACAAACCATGATGCGAGACAGTTTCCAAGGTCATACGTTAGCCAAAGTTTTCTCGGTGATGGGCATCGCCTTAGCAATCAGCCCCGCACTTGGGATGATTTTCGGTGCCAGCTTAGTTTGGCTAGGTAGTTACCGAGCCGTTTTTATGGGTTTAGCGTTGTTAGCTGCCATACTTTTGTTATGGTCATGTTATAAGCTTCCTGAGACCAAACCACAGAACGTGATCAAAACCCCATTTTTAACCACGTTTTTACACATGTTAGGGGATAAACGAATTCTCCAAAATGTGATGTTGATTGCATTTTTCAACATTAATTTATTCAGTTATTACCAGCTTGGCCCCTTTATTTTTGAGCAATTAGCGTTCAACCAACAACAATTTGGTCTGACTGGTATTTTATTAGCATTAGGTGTCGGTCTCGGTTCGCTGATTAATCACGTATTGTTGGCGAAAAAATGGTCAGCAGAAAAGCTCGTCAAACTGGCAAGTGGCGTTTCTTTAATCAGCGGCGGCTTAGTTTATCTATTACAAGGTAATATATTATTTGTGTTGCCGATAATGGGCGTTGTGGTGGGCTATGGGGTCGCGATCCCGAATATTTTGGCGCATGCTCTGAATCATTATCAAGACAGAAAAGGCACCGCTGGCGCAATTTTAGGTTTGTTTTACTATTTAGGATTAGCGCTCGGATTAATGGCCGCCGGCGAGGTTCAAAACCTAGGATTAGTGCTCATCACGTCAAGCCTAATACTGCTCCTTACCGCACTAAAATACCGAACTTAGTTCGTTTTTTATCTTCAAACATATAGAAAATACAAGGAGATATTCTCTATATTTGAAATCATTTTCTAAAGATTTCACGATAATTTTCTAAATAGTTCATGCTGTGGCAAGGCGGTGAACAAAGACAGCTTGGGGAGCATACACAAGTATGTGACCCAAGTGGCTGCGTGAAACCAACACAGCCACAGCGTGAAATATGACGAAAATTTAGGCTGGGTTATCGATATCGATGAAGGTAGCATCCACCTCATGATTATCATTCAACCACTCCGTCAACGCCTTAATCCCATAACGCTCTGTTGCGTGGTGCCCTGCACTGTAGAAGTGGATCCCCATTTCTCTTGCGATATGAATGGTTTGCTCTGACACTTCCCCTGTCACAAACGCATCTACACCAAATTCTGCCGCTTGCATAATAAAGCCCTGGCCACCGCCAGTACACCATGCAATTTGACGAATTTCTTCTTTGGCGTTGTCACCACAATGCAATACTTTACGCCCTAAGCGTTTTTCTAAACGCTCGGTTAATTCCGCGGGAGTAATGGGTTGGTCGAAAAAGCCAAATGGCATCAGTGGCTCAATGTTGCCATTGACTTGTACCCCCATAATGTGAGCCAGTTGTGCATTGTTACCTAATACTGGGTGAGCATCTAATGGTAGGTGATAACCGTACAGGTTAATGTCATTCGCCAACAATGTTTTTAGGCGATTTCTTTTCATGCCTTTGATAATGGCTGGTTCGTTTTTCCAAAAGTAGCCATGATGCACAATCACCGCATCGGCATTGAGTCTGACCGCTTCATCCAATAATGCTTGGCAAGCCGTCACGCCTGTCACAATTTTTTTAACGTGAGGGCGACCCTCTACTTGTAATCCATTTGGAGCATAGTCTTGGATTTCACTGACTTTCAGCTCGTCGTTAATCAGCTCTTCTAACTTAAAATTATGCATAATCGTATCCTTTACCTACTGAATTCCTACTTATTCATATTCAATTAGCATAAACGTAAATGATATTTTTTTCTGCTGTATTTATTGGCAAACTCACACAAGCGAAGAACTCAGTCAAATTTGAAAGAGAGATAATTAAACAAAAAGGCTCCCCACTGAGAGCCTTCTTGAGTTTACAAAATTGCGACTATTATTAGTCTTTCTTCGATTTATTCGCAAAGAAAATATCAGATTGAATGTCTTCAGTTCGAATAGTGAAAAGTTGGTTAGTTAAATCCTCAGTGAGCTTCTCGGCACTTGCCATCACATCCAGATTAAACTTGTTAAGCATTTTATTGGCGGCGGCTTTATCGGTTTTCGCCATTTTTAAGTAATTCACTTCCATGGCTTTTTGCTCTAACGCCGTTTTCGCTTCCCACTCTTGATAGGCTTTTTTAACAATAGGTGCAAGTTTAGGGTAGTCCGTCATGACTAATGTTTGTAACTTACGGTATTTCCAATAAATAGAATCGCTGTCTGCTTTGTCTGTCCCAATACCATAATGTTTTGGATAAGCTTCTAACCCACTGTAGAAAGGAACAAACGCGGTCAAGTCCGCCATTCCTAGACCAACATATGTCACTTCACCAATTTCTTGCGGTAGCTCTGGGCGTACTTGCATCACATGCGCTTCATAAGTTCTAAACACGCTGATTGGTCGCCATGGCTCTTTTCCGTTTAAGCCATTGGTATATGGGTCATGTTCCGTGCCTTCAAAGTGATTACGTAACATGGCTTTCGCTTCTTCAACAGAAATTTTTTTCTCTGGCGTTAAGAATGGTACAAAATTTCTTCCATCTGCAATATCTTGTTTTAACGACGGATTAAACTGCTGCTGAATGATCCAAACCCGCGGATCGTTATAATCACGGTCTCGCTCATCATCACGCGTATAGGCTTTAGAAAAATTGAATGCGCCATCTTTAGCTGGGTTGTATAAACCCTTTTCTACTGCAAATTCAACCAGGTTTTTAGAACCTAGCATATCGGGATTATTCACCTCAAACGCTTGTAAACGCCCCTGATTACCCGTTGCAAAGTATTTATCTTTTGCAATTTTTTGAGCCATCCATTGATGACCCGTTCCCGTTTCTAAATACCACAGTTCATTTTTATCGACGACAGCAACACCAAAGCCTTCACCAGCACCTTGGGTTTCAATAATATTACCTAAAATCTCCACCGCTTCACGGGCTGTTTTTGCGCGGGAAAGAAGTACATCTGGAATATCATCTTCGGTAATTCCAGTTTCTTCAACATAGGGATCAAACGCTAATGCTTTAGGAGATGCAAATATAGATTCAGTACCACTGACTCCGACACCTAATTCATTAAATCCAGTCGCACCATGTAATTGTGTTTTCCAATTTGGCACAGTTGTATATCGCAATGAATTTTTTGGTAATGGGTAGGTAAAATTATTAGCACCATTATGTTCTTTTGTACTGTATATTCCGGATTGATTTTTCTTTGCTGGATGAATGACAAAATGCTGAGCTTTTAATGCGCTGCTATCAGCGCTTCTCGCGATAATTAACGAGCCATCATTCGTGGCTTCACTCCCCGCAAGCAGAGTGGTACAAGCCAATCCCGATGATATTAATGCGATATTAATTGACAATGCGATAACACATTTTTTAAATAGAATCATGATATTCCTCATTTGCTATTTATAATTAAATATCTTTTGAATTTTAATAAAATAAAATCTAATTTTATTGGGAGTGGATATTAGCAATGAGATAAAGATAATTACCGTGATTCACTTCTCAGTGTCAAATAAGTTAATTTATTTAAATTCCAAATTAAATAACATGACTTTAATTTAAATAACATTGAAGTATGGGAATTAATTATTATGATTTTTATATAAAAAAATCCCCACAATTAAATTATTGCAGGGATATCTTTTTAGTGAATTGAATCACTGATTAACGATGGCTTTCCATCGTCACTTCTGAGCTGGCCAACCACACAGGCTTGTCGCTCGTTTTAGCCCAGACTTTATGCAGGTAGCTATAAAATCTTGCTCTTTTTGGGTAAAAAACCATAACCGGAAACGCAATAATGCCAGCTGTTACAGCAGCAGTGCGGCGTAAAAGTACCTGATTACGGGAATATTCTTGATATGTGGACATCGATATCCTCCTTCAGTAGCCACTTAATTTTGCCGATTCCAGTTTTGCTCTTTACTTCTATTCCACTTGATTCACGTTTAACTCAATTCGCATTGAGCGTAAATCACCAAAGAGGCACTAAAATCGAACACCAAGGTTAATCTTCATTAACGGAATCTATAATAACGCAATTTGTGTAATTAAACTACTCATCTGACCACTTAAATATAAAATAAATTAACTTTTTGACTCAGTTTCGTTGTTTTATTACGAAATGTAGCAAGATACCGTATAAAACAAACAAATAAATCACATCTCATTAACAAACTATACTTAGATAATTTCTTCATCATCACGAAGCGATTTTAATTGGGCATTTTTATACTATTTTTACACCCCACCTGGTTTTTTTATCAGCTTCTTTACAAGCAAATGCCTAACCTAGCGCAATGGAAATAATAAGGAGATAACAATGTCACTACTTTCCATTTCTGGGGCAGTTCTTGTTGTTGTACTGCTGGTTTATCTGATTTATGCCCTGCTCAACGCGGAGAATTTCTGATATGGCCACCTATGCGTTTTTATTGATCGCCAGTTTTTTACTGGTTCTTATGCTGTTAGCAAAACCACTCGGCAACTTTATTGCTTATCTGATTGATGGTGATATGCCGCGTACTATTGCCAAAAGTGAATCGGTATTCTGGCGATTAAGCGGAATCAAACAAGTGGGGCGCGATCTCCCTGAGATGAATTACTGGCAATATGCCATCGCCATTTTGCTATTTAACTTACTGGGTTTTGGCTTACTATTCGTTATTTTAATGTGCCAAGGCTCATTACCGCTCAACCCCCAACATTATCCGGGAATGAGCTGGGACTTAGCTTTCAACACAGCCATTAGTTTTGTGGCCAATACCAACTGGCAATCTTATAGCGGGGAAAATACCCTAAGTTACCTGAGCCAAATGGTCGGGTTAACCGTACAAAACTTCCTTTCAGCAGCCACAGGGATCGCCGTCGTGTTTGCACTTATTCGTGCATTCTCACGCCACGGCAGCAAAACTATTGGTAATGCTTGGGTTGATTTAGCACGTATCACGCTGTATCTCCTGCTGCCATTATCCATTATTTTTGCTTTATTCTTTGTCAGCCAAGGGGTTATTCAAAACTTCTCCCCTTATGTTTTGAGTAACAACCTTGATAGTGCGCCACAACTGTTACCAATGGGACCAGTTGCGTCCCAAGAAGCCATCAAATTATTGGGAACTAACGGTGGTGGATTCTTTGGTGCTAACTCATCTCACCCATTTGAAAACCCAACGGCATTAAGCAACTTTGTTCAAATGTTGGCAATTTTCCTTATTCCAACTGCACTTTGCTTTGCATTTGGCCGTACCGTCAGTGATAACAAACAAGGTCACGCCCTGCTCTGGGCAATGGCGATTATTTTCGTGATTGCCGCCGCCGTTGTGATCCATGAAGAATATGTCGGCAACCCATTCTTAGGCGAGTTGCACGCAAGCAGCACCGCTAACCTTGAAGGGAAAGAGAACCGCTTTGGTACATTAGGATCTGCGCTATATGCCGTTGTCACCACCGCGGCATCTTGTGGTGCAGTCAACTCAATGCACGATTCTTACACTGCATTAGGTGGCATGGTCCCTATGTGGCTAATGCAAATTGGTGAAGTGGTCTTTGGGGGCGTCGGTTCAGGTTTATACGGCATGTTACTGTTTGTTTTACTTGCCGTGTTCTTAGCGGGATTGATGATTGGCCGTACTCCTGAATACCTCGGTAAAAAAATCGAAGTACGTGAAATGAAAATGGTGGCACTGGCCATCCTTGTCACGCCAACTTTAGTGCTACTTGGCACCACGATTTCACTGATGACCGAAGCAGGACGCGCCGGCATTCTTAACCCGGGCGCTCACGGATTTAGCGAAGTGCTATACGCCTTTTCATCCGCCGCTAATAACAACGGCAGCGCCTTTGCAGGATTAAGCGCGAACACGCCGTATTACAACGTGATGCTGGCATTAGCTATGTTCCTTGGGCGTTTCGGTGTGATTTTCCCAGTATTAGCGATTGCAGGCTCTATGGCCGTAAAAAAACCACAAGCCGCCAGCCTTGCAACATTGCCGACACACGGTCCACTGTTTATCGGTTTATTAATCATGACTGTTCTTCTCATTGGTGCACTGACTTTTGTCCCTGCGCTTGCGTTAGGGCCAATCGCAGAACATCTGCAAATTTGGTTAGCGGCATAATGAGGGTGAAAAAATGAAAAATCAAAAAACACAATTATTTGATAGCAAACTGGTTCGCCAATCGACAATTGATGCCATTAAAAAACTGACACCACAAGCACAATGGCGTAACCCAGTTATGTTCGTGGTTTACATCGGCAGTATTATTACGACTTTATTATGGATAGCGATGGTCGCTGGCTACAGTGAAGGCAACGCTTGGTTTAGTGGCATGGTCACTTTATGGCTATGGTTCACTGTGCTATTTGCCAACTTTGCAGAAGCTTTAGCGGAAGGTCGTAGTAAAGCGCAAGCTCAGAGTTTAAAAGGCGTAAAACAGCAAAGCCGAGCAACCAAGCTGGCGACTGCCTCTCTCGATGCACCGCAAGAAATGGTTAGTTCAGACCAACTGCGTAAAGGCGATATCGTCCTGATCCGCGCAGGGGAAACCATCCCTTGTGATGGTGAAGTGATTGAAGGTGGCGCCTCCGTAGATGAAAGTGCGATCACCGGTGAATCCGCACCCGTGATCCGTGAATCCGGTGGAGACTTTTCATCGGTCACGGGGGGAACTCGCGTACTCTCTGACTGGCTGATCGTCGAATGTACGGTTAACCCGGGCGAAACATTCTTAGACCGCATGATCTCCATGGTGGAAGGCGCACAACGCCGTAAAACCCCCAATGAAATCGCGCTCACTATCTTATTAACCGCACTGACCATTATCTTTGTTTTAGTCTGTGCAACGTTATATCCATTCACCTTGTTTGCTACTGAATACGCGGGTGCAGGTGGCGCAGTCTCTATCATTGTGTTGATTGCGTTACTTATCTGTCTAATCCCAACCACCATTGGCGGGCTACTATCTTCCATTGGGGTTGCCGGAATGAGCCGTATGCTGGGTGCCAACGTGATTGCCACCAGCGGGCGCGCCGTGGAAGCAGCGGGAGACGTTGATGTCCTGTTACTGGACAAAACGGGCACCATCACCCTTGGAAATCGCCAAGCCTCTGAGTTTTTACCGTTGAATGGCATCACCGAGCAGCAACTGGCGGATGCGGCTCAACTCTCCTCTTTAGCGGATGAAACCCCTGAAGGGCGCAGTATTGTGGTACTCGCAAAACAGAAATTCAATTTACGCGAGCGCGACATTCACGCCATGAACGCCACCTTTGTGCCCTTCTCTGCCATGACGCGCATGAGCGGTGTCAACGTCGGCGAACGCATGATCCGTAAAGGTTCTGCCGACGCTATTCGCCGTTATGTTGAAGCTAACCACGGCAAATTTCCTGTTGAAGCCGACAAACTTGTTGAACAAGTGGCGCAAACAGGGGGAACACCGTTAGTGGTGGTGGATAGCCAAACGGTGCTCGGTGTCGTGGCGCTCAAAGACATCGTCAAAGGCGGCATGAAAGAGCGTTTTGCACAAATGCGTACGATGGGGATCAAAACCGTGATGATCACGGGGGATAATCACCTAACCGCAGCAGCAATCGCCGCAGAAGCAGGCGTGGATGATTTCCTCGCTGAAGCCACCCCAGAAGCAAAACTGGCGCTGATCCGACAATATCAATCGGAAGGCCGCTTAGTGGCCATGACCGGAGACGGTACCAACGATGCCCCTGCATTAGCACAAGCGGATGTGGCGGTTGCCATGAACTCGGGTACGCAGGCGGCGAAAGAAGCCGGTAACATGGTGGATTTAGATTCCAACCCAACCAAGCTGATTGAAGTCGTGCATATCGGTAAACAGATGCTGATGACTCGCGGTTCATTGACCACATTCAGTATTGCCAACGATATCGCCAAATACTTCGCGATTATTCCAGCCTGTTTTGCGGTCACATGGCCACAACTCAATGCCTTGAATATTATGCATTTGCACTCACCAGCTTCGGCATTGCTGTCGGCGGTTATTTTTAATGCCTTGATTATTGTGTTCTTAATTCCACTGGCATTAAAAGGGGTGAATTATCGCCCAATGAGTTCTCAATCACTTTTACAGCGTAACTTGAGCCTGTATGGGTTAGGTGGCTTGATTGTCCCATTCGTGGGGATCAAACTTATCGATATGTTCATCAGCTTATTTGGTATTTAAGGAGCCTATTATGAACATGTTTCGTTCTTCATTGATGATTTTAGTTCTATTAACACTAGTGACTGGGATTGCTTATCCGCTGCTTGTGACTGGGCTTGCTAATGTTATTTTCCCCACCCAATCGATGGGCTCGTTGATCTTGCAAGATAATCGCGTTATCGGTTCATCGCTGATTGGGCAGTCTTATCAAAATGACAATTATTTTTACGGTCGCCCGTCTGTGACAGCTGAAATGCCTTATAACGCACTGGCCTCTGGTGGCAGCAACTTAGCCATCAGCAACCCACTGTTAACCAAGGAATTGACTGAACGCTCAGTCGCATTAAAACAGCATGAACCCGATGGTGGTGATATTCTGCCTGTGGATTTACTGACCGCCTCTTCCAGCGGGCTAGATCCACATATTTCAGTTGCTGCTGCGTTATATCAAGCGCCACGTATTGCCAAAAACAGACAGTTATCGATAGACAAGGTAAAATCCCTTATCACTGACAATACTCAATCTCCCCTGTTTCGATTTTTAGGAGAGCCGGTCGTCAACGTATTAGAGTTAAACCTTGCCCTTGATACCTATCAACGGGAAGCTAACAGTCAAAATCACTGAGGTCAGTTATGAATAATCAGGAGCCTATCCGCCCAAACCCAGATGACCTGTTGGTAAAGGCAAACGAAAGTGGACGTGGCAAACTTAAGATTTTCTTCGGTGCTTGCGCCGGTGTTGGGAAAACTTACGCCATGTTGCAAGAAGCGCAACGCCTTCGAGCACAAGGGTTAGACGTGCTGATTGGCGTGGTCGAAACTCATGAACGAGAAGAAACCGCTGCGCTGCTGGATGGGCTCCCGCAACTTCCTCCGTTAAAAATCAGCCATCGAGGACGTCGCCTGCACGCCTTCGATATTGATGCAGCATTGGCAAGGCATCCTGCCATTATCTTGATGGATGAACTTGCCTTCAGTAATCCAAACGGCAGCCGCCACCCTAAACGCTGGCAAGATGTCGAAGAATTACTGGATGCGGGCATTGACGTTCTCACCACCGTTAACGTTCAACATATTGAAAGCTTAAATGACATTGTCGGCAGCATCACCGGTATCCGCGTGCGCGAAACGGTGCCTGACCATATTTTTGATGCCGCCAATGAAGTGGTTTTAGTGGATTTCCCCCCAGATGACCTGCGCCAACGTTTAAAAGAAGGCAAAGTCTATATTCCGGGACAGGCTGAACGTGCTATCGAGCATTTTTTCCGTAAAGGAAACTTAATTGCTTTACGGGAATTAGCCCTACGCCGCACGGCTGATCGCGTTGATGACCAAATGCGTGAGTTTCGTGATGGTAAAGGCGAAGCCCCCGTTTGGCATACCCGCGACGGATTACTTTTATGCATCGGGCATAATACAGGCAATGAAAAACTGGTTCGCGCTGCTGCTCGCCTTGCCGCTAAGTTCGGCAGTGTTTGGCATGCGGTGTATGTAGAAACCCCAACCTTACACCAACTTCCTGAAAATCAGCGCCGCGCTATTTTGAAAGCCCTGAGGCTGGCTCAAGACTTAGGCGCCGAAACCGCCACACTTTCTGATCCTAATGAAGAAAAAGCCATTTTGCGTTACGCACGGGAGCATAACCTCGGTAAAATTTTGATCGGCCGACGCGACAAACATCGCAAATGGTATAAATTCAATTTACGCCAAGGTTTTGCGGATAGACTCGGTAAACTCGGCCCTGATTTAGATTTGATCATTGTCGCCCTTGAAGAAAAAAGCGATTGGGATAAAGAGCCTGAAAGAAAGCCGTTTACCGAAAAATGGCGCTCTGATGTCAATGGCTATTTAATGGCGATCGCCATGTGTGCGGCTATCACCCTATTTTCTCGAACCTTCTTATTGGCGCTGGATAAAGCCAACTTAGTCACCCTCTATTTATTGGGTGTGGTATTAGTCGCGTTATTTTACGGTCGCCGCCCTTCCGTTTTCGCCGCATTAGTCAACGTGATTAGTTTTGACTTATTCTTTGTTCAGCCTCATTTCTCTTTGGCTATCATGGATATGCAGTATCTGGTGACTTTTACCGTAATGCTGATTGTGGGGGTGGTTGTCGGGAACTTGACCGCAGGGATGCGCTATCAGGCAAGAATTGCCCGTTATCGAGAACAACGCACACGCCATTTATATGAAATGACCAAAGAGCTAGGTCAAGCCCTCAGCACGGAAGATATCGGTAAAACTGGCTACCACTTTTTAAACAACGCCTTTCAGGCAAAAACCTGTTTGCTACTCCCCGATGAAAACAACCAACTGACGCCATTAGAATGCGAAGGTTATAGCCAGTTGCAAATCGACAAAGCGATCGCAAAATGGAGCTTCGATAAGCGCCAGCCTGCAGGTGCAGGGACGGACACACTTCCCAGCGTGCCGTACCAATTACAGCCCATCACAACGGCAGATGAAACCCTTGCCGTGCTCGCCATTGAGCCGCGTAATATTCGCCAATTATTGATCCCCGAACAGCAGCGTATGTTGCAAACCTTTACCGGATTAATCGCCAGTAGCCTTTCCCGCCTGCAACTGACCAAACAAGCAGAAAGAGCCAAATTGGATGTTGAACGGGAGCAATTACGAAATTCACTGCTGGCAGCCCTATCCCATGATCTCAAAACGCCACTGACTGTTTTATTTGGTCAAAGCGAAATTTTGATGTTGGAGTTATCAGCCGAAAATTCACCGCTCACCGCACAAGTCAGTCAGATGCGCCAACAGGTGTTAAGCACTTCGCGATTAGTGAATAATTTATTGGATATGGCTCGCTTACAATCTGGGGGGATCCACCCAAATTTGGAATGGGAATCTCTGCAAGAAATTACGAGCAGCGCAGTTCGCATCTTGGACTACACTTTAGATAGTCACCCACTTGATATTGATATTCCAGCCGATTTACTCTTGTATTGTGACGGCAATTTGATTGAGCGCGTCATCATTAACTTGCTCGAAAATGCCATAAAATACAGTGATAGCGATACCCCGATTGGTATTCGTGCGTCTATCGAATCACAAAAAGTCCATATCGAAGTGTGGGATGCCAGCAATGCAATTCCCGACGGGCAAGAAAAAACCATTTTCGATAAATTTTCCCGCGCACAAAAAGAATCGGCAATTCCGGGAGTTGGCTTAGGTTTAGCTATCTGTCGTGCTATTATCCATCTCCACGAAGGGGAAATTTGGGCTGAAAATAATAAAAAAGGTGGCGCCAGCTTCCATTTTGTTTTGCCGTTAAAGCCGTTACCCGAGATTGAAAGCGAAAACGAAATTTAGGAGCACTTAGCAGACTGTGAGTTCCCATCAAATCCTGATCATTGAAGATGAAAAAGAGATCCGCCGCTTTGTTCGATTAGCGCTGGAGGGTGAAGGCTGGAAAATTTTTGAAGCTGAAAATTACCAACGAGGACTCATAGAAGCGGGTACTCGTCAGCCTGATTTGGTGATTTTAGATCTTGGATTACCCGACGGTGATGGATTGGATTTGATCCGTGATTTACGCCAATGGAGCAGTATTCCGTTGATCGTACTTTCTGCTCGTGAAGAAGAGTCCCAAAAAGTGGCCGCTCTTGATGCGGGTGCCGATGATTATTTAACGAAACCTTTTGGTATCAGTGAATTACTCGCCCGTGTCCGAGTCGCTTTGCGTCGCTTTGGTAAAGCGGGTCAAGAAAGCCCTACTTTTCAATTTGGCGATGTCACCGTGGATTTTATCAACCGCATCGTGACTAAAGGCAGCGAAGAGCTGCACCTCACCCCCATTGAGTTTCGGTTACTGAGCGAACTTGTCGCCAATAGCGGAAAAGTGCTCACTCAGCGCCATTTGTTGCTGCAAGTCTGGGGGCCAAGTTACGTCGAACATAATCATTATCTGCGCATTTATATGGGGCATTTACGCCAGAAGTTGGAAAATGACCCTGCTCGCCCCAAACATCTTTTAACTGAAACCGGTATTGGCTACCGTTTTATGCCTTAATTTATGCCTTAAAACCTAAGTTTGTCTTAAAGTGTGATTCTCAGACTATTACTGATAGTTTATTCATCTCGGCTGCCTATAATCTCTCCAATCTTAACTTATCGGAGCGTTTCCTGTGCAATCGTTACTGACTCAAGCTTCTCGCCGTTTTGCGTCAATCTTAGTGATTTTTTTAACTCTTTTCGTCACCACCAAAGCCCTTGCGCTAAGCCCAGAAGAGAAAACGCGGACTGAAGCGTTGTTAACGGAATTGGGCAAACAGCAGAATTTAACGTTCACGCGTAATGGTTCCGGTCATTCCGCACCAGAAGCTGAATCCCATTTGCGTTTAAAGCTGGGTAAAACCGAGAAGCGCTTACAGACAACAGAGCAGTTTATTGACAATGTGGCATCCAAATCCTCTATCACCGGAGAAGAGTATCAAGTCACTGATGCCCAAGGTAAAGTCACCAGCGCCAATCAGTATCTGCATGATTTGCTGAAAGATAACGTTGATAAACAAGCCAAATAACCCATTTTATCCCCTCCCGATTAATGAAGCGCCCCAATAGCTAGTGGGCACTTCATTATGTCGAGCTCTTTTCGTTACACTCCTTATTCCTCGAATAATGAAAATACCTTTTTCACGATCGAGAAGCCTCATTTCCCTGACCTAATATATCCGCCAATCAGAATCGCAAGCCGAATCTTATAACCCTATGCAGACCGAAGCATTAGACGCACTGATGAAATGCGCTGATAGTTGCCTAATTGAGCAAAGAGCAATCTGGTTGAAATGCTGACGTTCTAAAACATAAAAAACTGATTAATTATCATATGTTATTCTTAATGATTATTATTATCACCCATTATTTAAATGATTATTATTATCATATAGAATATGAAACTAAAGTTTGAAAACAATAGAACACCAATGCACAAGATTGCATATCTATATGTTTTACATCTAAAAACTTTACGTTTTCACATTAAGAGTACATTGATTTAATTCAGATATATTTACACCAGAGATGTCGAAGAATGCATCGGTGTAAGTATGAACGGGAAAAGGAAAATTCACTTTTATGCCTTCCTGACCAAATCAAAAAATATCCATCGTGTGAAAACTTGCACGACTAGGTTTCCACACCGTCTTAAATTTCACGTTGAAAATAGGGATGAACAGGTATTGCTATGTTAAAGAAAAATAAGCTATCAGCGCTATCACTGTTAATAGTTTCGCCATTCGCTTCAGCAACTGATGTTCTGGTTGTCACTACACCAAGCTCAAGTGATTCATACACCGCAACAACGACGTCTTCTGCAACAAAAAATGAGACTGAGATAACGAAAATACCACAGACAGTAAATGTGGTGACCAAAACCCAAATAGAAAACAGAGCAGCAGAAACCGTTGTGGATGCACTGAGGTATACACCAGGTGTGGTTACAGAATACCGTGGTGATTCGAATCGCAATGATGAGGTATTTAGTCGTGGTTTTGATTATGCGAACAAAATTCTAGATGGCATTCCTTTTGGCGGAAATGCGTCCTCGTCAATGGGCACAACCGAGCCTTGGTTTCTAGACAGAATTGAGATGATTAAAGGACCGGCATCTGTGCAATATGGACAAATAAGCCCTGGTGGGGTTATTGCCATGACAAGTAAAAAACCAACCGCACAGAGCATCAATAAAATTCAGTTACGAGTCGGTAATCGAAATAAAACAGAAGGATTTTTTGATCTCGGTGGCCAGCTAACGGATGATGGAAATATCCTCTACCGTTTAAATGGCTTGGCAAAAAAGAAAGATACTCAGGTACGAGACTATGAGGAAGAAAAATATGCTATTGCACCTGCAATAACATTCCTAAATGAAGACACTACTTTCACTCTTTTGGCTTATCTACAGAACTCACCGAAAAATGGTTATCGAAATTTTCTTCCTAAAGTTGGCACTCTAGAATCAACCCCAGAAGGAAAAATTCCACAAGACTTCAATATAAGCAATCCTGACTATAATATTTCCAAACAAAAACAACATAGTATTGGATATGAATTTGAACATAATTTTAGTGATCAAATTTCATTGGTACAAAAGGCACGCTACGCAGAAATTGATGAAAAATATAATTATTTAGTATTTAACACCTTAGCAAGTGAAGCTAAAAACTATCCTTATGTACTAAAACGAATGGCTCAGCACGAAAAAACAAAACTCAATACATTTGGTGTTGATACTCATTTAAATTTCGACATTGATAATGGGGGGGGTTATCAAACACTATTAGTCGGCGTCGATTACAAATGGACTAAAGAGGATAAACAGTTTTGGCGCGACAGAAGCGGCAATTATGATATTGATTGGCGTAATCCCCAATACCAGAAAATTGATGAATCCAAGCAGACGCTATTCACCGACCAGTTACAAAAAAGCGATCAAATCGGTATTTATATTCAAGACCAAATCGAATGGAATAGCTGGAACTTATTAGCTAGTACCCGATATGACTGGATTGAAGTAAAAACGATAGACAGAACGAACAGTGACAACTCGCAACAAAATGATGGCAAACTAACAGGCTTAGTTGGGGTGTTATACTCATTTGATAATGGTATTTCCCCTTATATTAGCTACAGCACCTCTTTTGAGCCAAATCTTGCAACCAACAGAAAGCCAGAAAGTAAACCGTTTGATCCTAAAACAGCAAAACAAACGGAAATCGGTATCAAGTACCTCACCCCTGACCAAAAAACGCTGGCGACCTTATCTCTCTATCATATCGAGCAAAAAAATATTCCTAAATACGACTCTGAGTTAGGTTATATGACGCTAATCGGTAAAGGTGAAAGTAAAGGTGTGGAAGCCCAGATAAACAGTAAGCTTACCGACAAATTTGCTGTTACAGGGGCATATTCATATACCAAAACCAAAGTGCTTGAAACGTCAAACAGTGCTGAAAAAGGAAAAGAATTTCCTCGAATCCCTAAAAATATGGCCTCTGTCTGGGGACAATATGAAGAAAACTCAGGGATGCTGAATGGACTGAAAGCCGGAGCGGGAGTGCGCTATATCGGGTCCAGCAAAGCAGGAGCGGATAATAGCTTTTCTGTACCTGGAGTAACACTTTACGATGCGATGGTGGGTTATGAACTCGCCAATATTTCACCATCTTTGAAAGGCGCAACGATACAGTTAAACGTGAATAACTTAATGGATAAACATTATGTTTCATCCTGTGGTATGAGTGATGCCTGCTTTTATGGCATAGGCCGTACTGGTACTGTCACGTTTGATTACGCTTGGTAAAACAAAGAGTAAGAACAAAGGCTACGACAAATTGAGATGTAGCCTTTGTTATCCCATTAATAATAAGGATTAACTTGAAAGTGAGGGCTCATGAAGTCTGTTTTGCTTTACGTCATGGTCGCTTTGAGTGCAGCACCCGCAATAGCCGCGCCTTGCAACGAACTGCCTCTTCAAGGGGTTCAGGAAGGTGTATTCGATTCAGAGGGTAAGGTTTGCTTTATGCTTCCAGAGCTTAATGAAAACTATGTGGTTGCCACACTAAAGGGGGCAACGGGGGCACAATTGCTCGATCAGCAAAACCATCATTTACGCACGTTATTGGAAGCAGGACCTCCTGATGGAGAAAAATCGCTACTTTTTTCATCCCCAACGGGGCAAGTTTCATCATTAGTATTATATGGAAACAACGGTAGTAAATGGCAGTTTAACTGGCAAATGACAGAAACTCAGCCACTCAATCGCATGCGAAAACTTGACCCGGTTAGTCCTACTTTACAGCAACTCGCAAAGGAGCTGGCAGCAGGAGGAACAACAGATGCATTTTGGGAAAAACAACAACTCATCGGTACACCTTTAGTTGAACCTGTAGATACATCCCATAAACGAGTCACTTTTTTGTGGCGTGCAGCACGCGGTAATGTGTTTATTTTAGGGTCTCCGGCAGGTGATCATGATCCCATGTTTAAACTTGGTGACTCCGATGTATGGTTTCGCAGCTACGTGGTCCCTGCAGATACGCGTATGCAATATCAATTGGCGCCTGACGTTCCTAAAATAGATGGCAATGCGCGTGAACAACGCCGTGCTATTTTGGTCAGTGCACAAGCCGACCCTTTAAATCCCACGACGATGAGTATAGAAAATGATGATAAGTGGAACACATCATCTTTACTTGATTTAAAACCCTCACGGTATTTTACCCGCGATACAATGAAACAGCCTATACGCCATGGCTCTTTGACTCGACATACACTAAAAAGTGAATTCCTTGGAAATAGTCGAGAAATCATTCTTTATCGCCCAAAAGCGACAACGCCGGTTAGTTGGACATTATTTTTGTTTGATGGCCAAATTTGGCAGGATAAATATCACACCGCCAATGTAATTGATGGTTTGATTGCTCATCATCAATTACCCCCGATTAATATTGTCTTTATAGATAGTCTGGATAGTAAACGTCGTTCCAAGGAACTCCCTCCAAATCAAGCTTTTGCTGATTTTATGGCACTGGAACTGCTACCTTGGGTGAGCAAAAATGGTATTGAAATAAATAATGAAAAGACGATTGTGGCTGGCGCAAGTTATGGAGGATTGGCATCGTCCTGGGTCGCATTGCGATATCCAAACCAATTTAGTCATGTGCTGAGCCTATCTGGCTCGTACTGGTGGGCACCTGAGGGTGAAAAGCCAGGATGGTTAACTCGTCAATATCAGCAATCGCCACATTATCCGATCAGTTTCTGGATACAAGCAGGATTATTTGAAAACCAAGGTGCTGATGGCGGCATTTGGCTTAATAGCCAAGGACTTGAACATGTTTTGCGAGATAAAAACTACAAAACCAGCTTCCATTCATGGTCAAGTGGTCATGATTATGCTGCTTGGGTAGAAGCATTGGTCTATGGATTGAACGATTTCACAAGCCAACGCTGAATCTTCTGTGAGTGATCAGCAATCTCCACAGCAGTATTTTGATATAAAAAGCCCCCAATAATTGGCAATCCAACTATTGGGGGTTAATAAACTGTTTTTTCTTAGGCTGTTCTCAACAATCATCAAATAATTCACGTTGTAGCAAGGCGGCAAGTGAGCTAATCCCTAGGAGCATACACAAGTATGTGCCTAGGGTTAGTGAATGCAGCCAAACACAGCTACAGCGCGAAGTATGACGAGGATTTAGTTAGACTCAATCTTAGCCCAAGTATCACGCAACCCAACCGTACGGTTAAACACCAGCTTATCCGCACTGCTCAGCTTGTTATCTGCACAGAAGTAACCTTCACGCTCAAACTGGTACGCTTTTTCTGCTGGCGCATCGCGCAGGCTTGGTTCAACAAAACCTTGGCGAATGACCAGAGATTCTGGGTTCAACACTGATAAGAAATCATCTTCAGCTGCTGGGTTTGGTACAGTAAATAGGCGGTCATACAGACGAATTTCCGCTGGCAATGCATGTGCTGCGCTTACCCAGTGAATAACGCCTTTAACTTTACGACCGTCAGCAGGGTCTTTATTCAATGTGCCTGCATCGTAGGTACAGAAGATAGTCGTAATATTGCCTTCTGCATCTTTTTCTACGCGCTCTGCTTTGATGATGTAAGCATTACGCAGACGCACTTCTTTACCTAATACCAAACGCTTATATTGGCGGTTAGCTTCTTCGCGGAAGTCTGCACGGTCAATATACAGCTCATTGCTAAATGGCACTTCACGCGTTCCCATGTCTGGGTTGTTCGGGTGATTTGGCGCTTTCAGAATTTCTTCCCCTGCTGGCATGTTTTCAATCACTAAACGTACTGGATCGATAACTGCCATTGCGCGTGGCGCTGAGTCATTTAGGTCATCACGGATGCAAGATTCTAATGCAGCCATTTCAACATTATTATCTTGTTTTGTAACACCGATGCGACGACAGAATTCACGGATTGAAGCCGCTGTGTAACCACGGCGACGTAAACCTGAAATTGTCAGCATGCGTGGATCATCCCAACCAGCAACGTGTTTTTCAGTCACAAGTTGGTTTAACTTACGCTTAGACATCACTGTGTATTCAAGATTCAGACGAGAAAATTCGTACTGACGTGGATGACAATCAATAGTGATGTTGTCCAATACCCAATCATACAGACGGCGGTTGTCTTGGAATTCTAATGTACACAGCGAGTGTGTAATACCTTCCAGCGCATCAGAAATACAGTGGGTGAAGTCATACATCGGATAGATGCACCACTTGTTGCCAGATTGGTGATGCTCTGCAAATTTAATTCGATACAAAACCGGATCGCGCATAACCATAAATGGTGATGCCATGTCGATTTTTGCACGTAAACACGCTTTACCTTCTTCGAAGCCACCCTCACGCATTTTCTCAAATAACGCTAAGTTGTCTTCAATCAGGCGTTCACGGTAAGGGCTGTTTTTACCCGGCTCTTTTAATGTGCCACGGTATTCACGAATTTCATCCGCACTTAATTCATCAACGTAGGCAAGGCCTTTTTTGATAAGCTCAATCGCGTATTGATATAAAATATCAAAATAATCCGATGAGTAGCGAATGTTGCCGCTCCACTGGAAACCTAACCATTGGACGTCATTTTGAATGGAGTTCACATACTCAACATCTTCTTTGACCGGGTTAGTATCATCAAAGCGTAAGTTACACTGGCCTTGATAATCCTTCGCGATACCAAAGTTCAAGCAAATTGATTTCGCATGGCCAATGTGTAAGTAGCCATTCGGTTCAGGTGGAAAACGGGTATGTACTGATGTGTGTTTCCCAGTCGCCAGATCTTCATCTATGATCTGACGGATAAAGTTAGTTGGGCGAGCATCTGCCTCATTCATTGTCATCGTTCCTCAGTGCCAAAAGCGCGCTAAATTCGTATAGTAACCGAATATATTCTACCATAATACGTCCAGAAACAACCGTTTGATTAAGGTTAGTCGGCAAAAGCAATGGCAAAGGGGGATTTTTATCAAAAAATAGGCTATTTATACGAATAGCATGACCCCAAGAACGACCATCAATAAAATGGGATAGCTTTGAGCATGGCGTTTATCACTCAAGTAGGGCATCAAAAACGAAGCAAAACGAATACCTAGCCACGAGGTAGCAATCAAAATTAAAGCGCCTTTAATATAAATCATCCCTAAGAAGCCAGAACCTAATTCAAGGTGCTTTTCCATAGCAAAATAGAAGTAAATCAAGGAGCCAGTGATTGCCATCGGTAACGTCAGCGGGTTAGCAAATGCCGCCGCTTGCAACATACTCGCGCCACGGCGACGCATCAAAGGTACGGTCATCACACTGCCTCCCACACCTAAAAATGCCGCGACGGTACCGATCACTGTACCGATGAGCGTGTCCTCAATGCATTTGCCTCTTATTAACGTATTACCTTCTGATTGGATTTGCATAAATCCAGGGCGAATAAAGCAATCGAGAATAGTGATAATGAGATAACCGATAAATATCCAGCGGATCCATTCACTGTCTACCGATAGCGCGATGAGCGCACCTAAAATGCCGCCCATTGAAATAGGCAGCATAAAAGGTTTGATAATTTGCCAGTTGAAGTTCCCTTTCAGGTAGTGTGCTCGGCTCGATAAGCTTGATGAGAAAATCATCACAAATGTGGACGTGGCGACGGCGATTTGCATCGCAACGTCGCTGGCATCATGGCGGGGTCCCCAAACAAGGGTAATTAAAGCATATAACAGGGGTACCGTAATAAAGCCGCCCCCAAAACCGAATAGCGCTGTTGTGATCCCCGAAATGAAACCAAATAAACAAAGTAGTAAATCCACAGGACAATCCTCAAAGATGGTTGAGTTTTTATCTTATCCTTGAGAACCGCCCTGTGCTTATGCAGATTTGACAACTCGCTTTGAGATTTCGCCAAATTCATTAACAAATATAACCTTTAAGTTACAAATATCAGCAAATTCAATCAATTAGCTTTTTCGCCATACATCAAGCTCATCGGCAAATTTCCCAACGGATTCCCCTTTCGGCGCCTTAGGCATCTGCTTAATAGCTTGAGCAACACTGATAATCAAACCCATAAATTCATCAGCAAGTCGCTCTTCACTCTGATTAGGTATTTCAGTAATATTTCGACCTGCTTTGGGCTTCCACTGCCCCCTTAACGCATCAAAGAGATTAAACAGTTGCTGCTTGGTGCTATACAGTAGGCTGCCATCTTTAAAAACATCCTGAAAACCCAATTCATCGATATAATAGTCAAGAAGATCTTCGTTCGCTGGGCTGTTAATATAGACCCCCTCGCCCCCGACCTTGATGAGAAAAAATAAAATACTCAGCAATGAGTAAACCATCATTTTTCCATCTAATGCTTTATTGTTTTTCTCAAAATTTTGCAGTATTTCGATTGTCGCTCGACGGCAATGAGGGTCATAGCTACAGATACAACCTCCCGCTGCTTTATCGGGTATTCGGACTAAAATTCGGTTACGGCTAATAAGTTTAAAACAGAAACTAAAGCTCTCTTTGGTCATAACAATTTCTTGATACTCAAGCCAATCTAAAGGCTCTTCCATTGCTAACGAGCTGATATTGCAATATTTTAAATTTTCTTTGTTCATTCTACGAATGCGAATCGGATTCCCTGAACATTGAAAAAAATGGTTCATTTTTTGAAACACATATTCGCTAGCTTCACTCACGAGCGTTATTTTTGACATCATCTTATTTATTCCTTTAAAAACAGCTTCCTTTAACCAACCGATTTCCTTGAATGATTTTTCGCCTCGCCAACAAGGGAAATTTACTTCAAAGAAAATAAGCCATAAGAGAAATAAAATAGTAATAAGTGCCAAAAAGTTAAATTCGGTTATACCGAATACATGATTGATTAATATAGGAATTAATGCCTTGGAAGTTAATACTTTGGGAATTAATGCTTTGGATATTAACTACGGATAACTTAGATAAAAAAATGCCAGCTAACTAAGCTGGCATTTCCTAGGTACTGCTCAGTATTTTTTATCTATACGTAGACTATTTTAATACGTGATAAATAACGGTTTCACCGGCAGTAACCTGACCTTTCGCTAAAATCTCAACGCCAGCGAAGTCATCGATGTTACTGATGATAACAGGGCTAATCATTGATTTTGCATTCTCTTCAAGGAATGGCAGGTCGAGTTTCAGAATTGGTGTACCCGCTTCAACTTCCGCACCCTCTTCAACTAAACGCTCACAGCCTTCACCATTTAATGCAACGGTATCAATCCCCATATGCACAATCAGTTCAACGCCATTCGCGGTTTCGAGGCAGAATGCATGGTTAGTTGGGAAAATTTTCACAATTGTCCCTGCAGCTGGCGCCACCACTTCACTGCTGGTTGGTTTGATAGCAATACCATCACCAACGATGCGGCTAGAGAACGCTTCATCAGGAACCTGATCCAATGAGTAAACTTCACCACTAACGGGTGCGATTAACGACAGAACCGCGTTACCTTTTGCTTTTTCTGCTGCCGCTTTCTGGCTTTTTTCTGGAGCAGCCGTTGGCGCAGATGCCGCAATAGGGCCTTTTGCCATCACTTCCGTCATCGCTTTAGCGATTAATTCCGCGCGAGTTCCTACAATCACTTGCACGTTTTGCTTGTTCAGGCGGATCACGCCAGATGCACCAATACGTTTAGCAAGTGGGTCGTTGACTACCGCTGAATCTTTTACGCCTAAACGTAAACGCGTGATACAAGCGTCGATGTTAACGATGTTGTCGCTACCACCTACCGCAGCAATATACTGGCGAGCTTCTTTTTGAATTTCGCTTTCATCACTGTGTGCATCGCTAACGTTTTCGTCATAGCCATCAACAGTCTCATCACCCGCGCTAACTTCACGGCCTGGAGTTAACAGGTTGAATTTGCGGATCATGAATCGGAAAATCACGTAGTAGATACAGAAGAAGACCAAGCCTTGAACAATCAGCATGTACCAGTGAGTTGCGAGTGGGTTACGTGTCTGTAAGAACATATCCACCAGTCCCGCACTGAAGCCGAAGCCTGAAATCCATTCCATTGTTGCCGCAATATAGACAGAGATACCGGTCAATAATGCGTGGATCACATACAGTACTGGTGCAACGAACATAAATGAGAATTCAAGCGGTTCAGTGATACCTGTAAAGAATGCAGCAAACGCACCTGCAATCATGATACCCGCCACTTTGGCTTTATTTTCTGGACGTGCACAGTGATAGATAGCCAGAGCCGCACCTGGCAGACCGAACATCATGATAGGGAAGAAGCCTGCTTGGTAGCGACCCGTGATCCCAACCGTTGCCAGACCTGCTTCGATGGACTTCGCGCCACCTAAGAAGTTAGGAATATCGTTGATTCCCGCCACATCGAACCAGAATACGGAGTTCAGTGCGTGGTGTAACCCAACAGGAATTAATAGACGGTTAAAGAAGGCGTAGATACCCGCGCCAACAGAACCTAAGTCTTTGATGCTTTCACCGAATGCCACTAATCCGTTATACACCACTGGCCAAACATACATCAGAATGAATGCCAGAATGATCATCAGGAATGAGGTTAAAATCGGAACGAGGCGACGACCACTGAAGAATGACAACGCTTTTGGCAGCTCAACGCCACTGTAGCGGTTGTAAAGTTCAGCAGAAAGAACCCCGACAAGGATACCCACGAACTGGTTATTGATTTTATTGAATGCAGCCGGGACGGATTCCACTGGTACACTCATAATCATTGAGTAGGATGCAGGCGAGCACAGTGTTGTCACCACTAAGAAGCCGACAAAACCGGTTAATGCAGCAGCACCATCTTTATCTTTAGACATTCCGTACGCAACACCAATCGCAAACAACACGGACATGTTGTCGATGATGGCAGCACCGGATTTGATCAGTAACGCAGCGATTGCGCTATTGGCGCCCCAACCATCTGGGTCAATCCAATAACCAATCCCCATTAGGATTGCGGCGGCTGGTAATACGGCGACAGGCACCATAAGCGCCCTACCAATCCGCTGTAAGTAGCTAAGAATATTCACAAACTCCCCCTTTGTATCGCTCTATTTTTGTCCCATTTCAGGATCTTATTTTCACGCATCGGAAATATATCCGAAGTCGCTTAATTATAGCAATTCATAGAATAGATGAATTTTTTCGCGATACAAAATAAATAGCTGGAAACTGTGATAAATGTCAACGAAAGAAACCTAATATTGACTAAATTAGTAGCTATTCTTGAAAACTTATTTTATGATTAAAAATAAGTTTTTTATATGATTTGCTGTATATACTCCAAGTACCTCAGTCATAAGACAATGTTGAAAATGATCAACACAATTGAGATTTGGGGTCCTACAAGTATAAATTTAAAGAAACACTAGAGGTAAAAGTACATGAGGCTTATCCCATTAAATAATGCTCATGATGTTGGCGTATGGTCCGCACAGTACATCGCTGATAAAATCAACGCATTTAATCCGACAGCTGAACGCCCTTTCGTTCTAGGCTTACCGACTGGCGGGACACCGCTTGCCACCTACAAAGAATTAATTGCCTTATATAAAGCAGGTAAAGTCAGCTTTAAGCATGTCGTGACATTTAATATGGATGAATACATTGGTATTCCAAAAGATCATCCACAAAGTTACCACACGTTTATGCACCAAAACTTTTTCAATCACATTGATATCCAAGCCGAAAACATCAATTTACTCAATGGTAATGCCCCTGATGTCGATGCTGAATGTCAACGCTATGAAGACAAAATCAAATCCTACGGTCAAATCAACCTGTTTATGGGTGGTGTAGGTAATGATGGTCATATCGCGTTTAATGAGCCAGGTTCTTCTTTAAGTTCGAGAACGCGTATCAAAACACTGACACCAGAAACTCGCCAAGCTAACTCTCGTTTCTTTGATAACGATATTAATCAAGTTCCTAAGTACGCATTAACCGTGGGTGTTGCTACTTTATTAGATGCGAAAGAACTGATGGTATTAGCGACGGGTGCAAACAAAGCTGATGCCGTTCATGCTGCGGTAGAAGGTTCTGTTAACCACTTATGGACAATCAGCTGTGTGCAGCTACATCCTAAAGCATTGATTGTCTGTGATGAGCCAGCAACATTAGAATTGAAAGTCAAAACGCTCAAATATTTCAAACAATTAGAATGTTCGAATATCGAGCAGTTTGATTAATTTATACTCAACCCTATTTGAGCGTCTCTAAAAGAGCCTAAAATAGATAGAGTATCGAACACCCGACCCGCCATACTGATGCGGGTCGGTGACCCATTTTACTCGCGGTCAGGAGTTTTACGCTATGTACGCATTAACTAATTGCATTATTTTTACAGGTCACGAAAGACTGGATAACCACGCAGTCATTATTGATGGCGAAATCATCAAAGCGGTGTGCCCAGAATCCGAACTCGCTCACGATATCGAACGTAGAGATTTAAAAGGCGCCATTCTATCGGCTGGCTTTATTGATCTCCAAGTGAATGGCTGTGGCGGCGTGCAATTCAATGACAACGAAGAAAACGTCACATTGAAAAACCTCGAAATCATGCAAAAAGCCAATGAGCGTGCGGGGTGTACTAGCTTTTTACCAACACTTATTACCTGTTCAGATGAATTAATGAAGCATGGCGTTGATGTCATGACTGAATATCTGAAACGCAATAAAAACCAAGCGCTTGGTTTACATATTGAAGGCCCTTACATTAATTTGATTAAAAAAGGGACTCATAACCCAGAATTTATCCGTAAGCCATCAGTCGAGATGATGGATTACTTAGCAGCACATGCTGATGCGATTAGCATGATCACGCTTGCACCTGAAATTGTTGAGCAACGCTTTATCCACCAGTTAACCGAAGCGGGTATTGTGGTCTCAGCGGGTCACTCCAATGCAACCTATGAAGAAGCGCGTCAAGGCTTCCGCTCTGGTATTCGCGCATCAACCCACCTATTCAACGCAATGCCATATATTTCTGGTCGCGGTCCTGGTCTGGTTGGTGCAATTTACGATACCCCTGAAGTCTATGCTGGCATTATCGCGGATGGTTTACATGTTCAATGGGCCAATATTCGCAATAGTAAACAACTCAAAGGGGATAAACTGGTTTTAGTCACCGATGCGACAGCACCAGCGGGAATTGATCCCCAAACAGGTGAAATGGATCATTTTATCTTCGCAGGTAAAACCATATACTACCGAAATGGATTATGTGTCGATGAAAATGGCACACTGAGCGGCTCTTCCCTGACCATGATTAATGCGGTGAAAAACAGTGTTGAACATGTTGGCATTCCTCTTGATGAAACATTAAGAATGGCCACCCTTTACCCAGCAAGAGCCATTGGGGTAGAGACAACATTAGGTTCCATCGAAGCCGGCAAAACGGCTAACTTGACTGCCTTTAACCAAGACTTCCAAGTCCTTTCAACTTATGTAAACGGAGAGGAAGTCTATAAAAATGAGTAACTAGCTGATGAATCAAAGCCACTCGCTAAAGCAAATTGGTAATATTGATCTCGTAAAACAACTCAACAGTGCTGTCGTTTACAGCCTGATTGATCAACAAGGACCGATATCTAGAATTCAGATAGCGGAGCAGAGCCAACTTGCGCCAGCGAGTGTCACAAAAATCACTCGTCAGTTACTCGAACGCGGTTTAATTAAAGAAGTAGACCAGCAGGCCTCCACCGGAGGCCGTCGAGCTATATCCATCGTCTCCGAATACAAACATTTCCATACCATCGGTGTGCGCTTGGGGCGTTACGATGCCACAATCGCCCTGTATGACCTTAGCGGTAAAATGCTGGCAGACGGGCACTACCCTATTACAGAACCTACTCAGCAAATCGTTGAACAGAAACTGATTGCAGCACTTGAAGATTTTATCTCGCTGCACCAGCGACGTATCCGTGAATTGATTGCTATTTCGGTGATATTGCCAGGGCTGGTCAATCCGCACTCTGGAATTGTCCACTATATGCCACATATTAAAGTGGATAATTGGCAGTTGATTGATAACCTACAGCAGCATTTCAATCTCACCTGTTATGTTGGGCACGATATTCGCAGCCTCGCCCTCGCTGAGAGCTATTTCGGAGCCACCCAAGATTGTGAGGACTCGCTTCTTGTACGCATCCACAGAGGCGCTGGAGCGGGTTTAGTCGTTAATAAAGAGATCCTTCTTAATCATCGAGGTAATCTTGGGGAGATTGGGCATATCCAAGTTGACCCACTAGGTGAGCTTTGCCATTGCGGTAATTTTGGTTGTTTAGAAACCATCGCCTCCAACCAAGCCATTGAAGCTCGCGTGAAGCAGCGTTTAGAGCAGGGCTATACGAGCCAATTAACCCCTGAAACCAGTTCAATTACCCATATTTGCCAAGCCGCAAACAAAGGCGACCCACTGGCAACCGAGGTTATCCAACACGTCGGACGCCAAATTGGTAAAGCCATCGCCATCACCATTAACTTGTTTAATCCTGAAAAAGTGGTGATCGCCGGAGACATTACTGAAGCTGAGCAGGTTCTATTACCTGCCATTCAAAGCTGCATTGATACCCAAGCTTTAAAAGGTTTCCGTGAAAACTTACCGATTGTCACCTCGCAACTGGTTCATAATTCAGCAATTGGTGCATTTGCACTGACAAAACGCGCCATGTTAAACGGCGAATTGCTCCAAAGATTATTAGAAAGTTAACTTTGCGCTCTTTCTTATTGGTAAACAGCAAAATAGCGCAATAAATCCCAGTGTGATTTTTAACCATCTTAATAATAACAAATCACATTTTTTCAAATTCGGGGTTGTTTTTTGCTGGCTTTATCGACAAAATGATTATTCATCAAACAAACAGACGCATTTTCTAAAAAATAGTGCAAAAAGCTGTTGACTGTCTTGCCTGTAATTAGCATAATGCGCCCCGCAACGCCGATGAAGGTTAAGCAAAAAAAGATGGCTATGTAGCTCAGCTGGTTAGAGCACAACACTCATAATGTTGGGGTCACAGGTTCGAATCCCGTCATAGCCACCATTTCTTTGCGGGAGTGGCGAAATTGGTAGACGCACCAGATTTAGGTTCTGGCGCCGCAAGGTGTGCAAGTTCAAGTCTTGTCTCCCGCACCATTTTCCTTCTCGGTTAAAATTGAATTTAAGATTGGGGTATCGCCAAGCGG